>CAVGTC010000001.1:0-75865 GCA_963632255.1 Lachnospiraceae bacterium
TATTTTTGCCTGTATTGATTTTCAGCCACTTACGAGTCAAAACGCCTGCACTTGGGCCACGGAATACCGTGGTGTCTCGTCACTGAAGTGCGGCTTGGCCTTCAAAATACCTCGGCATCTGCGCCACAGGTCGGCGACTTGCCGCCTGAAGGCTTACCCTAGCTGCGGGAAAGCCCGCCTTGACGTTAAGAATACTTAAAAATAAGGGTGTTTTGTCCGTTCCTCGGCATTAGTCTGTGTACGGAAAATGCGGTAAAAGTGACAAAATGACACTTCCACGCCTTTCCCGCGCATTTTCTCTCGTTTGCTTCAAACGGAGGGAAAAAGCGGGACGGAGGCGGCGTGAAAGCACCCGGCGGTGGCACGGCACGGCGAAAAGCGGCGGGCGCGGCGCGGCAACGCACGGCTTATTTCGTATTTTTGCAATTTGAAACAGCACGTCCCGCAGGTCCGCCGGGAAAGCGGAGCGCAAGTCCCGCCCCGCGCTTTGCCGCAGCGGGAGGGGCGCGCCGCCTGTGCGGCACACGCCCGCCACCGGGCGGCAAGACACACGCATATTTCTTGGTTTTATGTCCGTAGAGATAAGAAAAGTCACCACAAAGGCAGAGCTGAAGTGCTTCATCCGCTTCAACTACGAGTTCTACAAAGACAACCCTTACTCCGTACCCGACCTTTACGACGACATGCTCAACGCTTTCTCGCCGGGGAAGAACGCCGCGCTTGACTTTTGCGAGGCCGACTATTTCCTCGCTTACCGCGACGGGAAGCCCGTAGGGCGCGTGGCCGCCATCATCAACCGCCGCGCCAACGAGCGCTGGGGCAAGAAGGCGGCGCGCTTCGGCTGGATAGACTTCATTGACGACGACGAAGTGAGCGCGGCGCTCATCGGCGCGGTGAAGGACTGGGGCAGGCAGCGCGGCATGACGGAGATAGAGGGACCGCTCGGCTTCACCGACATGGACGCCGAGGGCATGCTGGTGGAGGGCTTCGACCAACTCTCCACAATGTCCACCATATACAACTACCCCTACTACCCCGCGCATATGGAGCGGCTGGGATTGGAAAAGTCGGCGGACTGGGTGGAGATGAAGATATACATCCCCGACGAAATTCCCGAGAAGCACCTGCGCATCTCCAAGATAATAGCGCAGAAGTACAAGCTGCATGTGCGCAAGCTCAAAAACCGGCGCGAGATATACCGCACCGGTGTGGCGCACGACATCTTTCGCCTCATCAACGACGCCTACGAGCCGCTCTTCAACTTCTCGCGCATGACCGAAGCGCAGATTGACCAGTACGTGCGCACCTACGTGCCGGTGTTGGACCTGCGCATGGTGAGCATTGTGGAGAACGAGCAGAACGAGATAGTGGCCGTGGGCATCTCCATGGCATCGCTCTCCCGCGCCCTGCAAAAGGCCAAGGGGAAGCTGTGGCCCTTCGGGTGGTTCCACCTGCTGCGCGCCCTGTTGTGGAAACGTCCCAAGGTACTCGATCTGCTGCTTGTGGGCGTGCGCCCCGACTACCAAGGCAAGGGGGTCAACGCGCTGCTCTTCACCGACCTCATACCGGTATACAAGAAGCTGGGCTTCGAGTACGCCGAGAGCAACCCCGAGCTGGAACTGAACGATAAGGTGCAGAACCAGTGGCAGTACTTCAAGACCGAGCAGCACAAGCGCCGCCGTTGCTACAAGGGCAGCATAGACTGACACCGCCGCACCGCGCACACGCGGCGGCACAAGAGAGACGACACCACCGGAAGAACCACCATAAAGAGAGCCGACTACCGTGAGCGACACAGCAAACAGCCCCGCACAGACGCAGGCCTCCGCCATATACGACGAGAGCAAGATACGACACCTTGAGGACACGGAGCACATCCGCACGCGCCCCGGCATGTACATAGGCCGCCTCGGCGACGGCTCGCATGCCGACGACGGCATATACGTACTGCTCAAGGAGAGCATCGACAACAGCATAGACGAGTTCAGCGAGGGCTTCGGCAAGCGCATAGAGGTGAACATCGCCGACGGCGCGGCCGCCGAGGTGCGCGACTACGGGCGCGGCATACCGCTCGGGAAGCTCGTCGAGGCCGTGTCGAAACTCAACACTGGCGGAAAGTACGACACGGCGGTGTTTACCGCCTCGGTGGGAATGAACGGCGTGGGACTCAAGGCCGTCAACGCCCTCTCGGCACGCTTCGTGGCACGCAGCTTCCGTGAGGGGAAGATGCGCGAGGCGGTCTTCGAGAGGGGTAGCCTCGTCTCCGATGCCGAGCAGCCCACAGAGGAGGAGAACGGCACGTACATCTTCTTCGAGCCGGACAAGGAGCTTTTCCCCAACTACAAGTTCCGCGACGAGTTTGTGGAGAACATGCTGCGCAACTACACCTACCTCAACACAGGGCTCGCCATCTTTCACAACGGGAGGCGCATCATCAGCCGCAACGGCCTTGAGGATCTGCTCAACGACAACATGACCGCGCCGGGGCTTTACCCCGTGGTGCACCTCACAGGCGAGGGCATAGACATCGCCTTCACGCACACCTCGCAGTACGGCGAGGAGTACTACTCTTTTGTCAACGGGCAGCACACCACGCAGGGCGGAACACACCAAAGCGCCTTCAAGGAACACATCGCCCGCACCATAAAGGAGTATTTCGGGAAAAACTACGACGTGCAGGACGTGCGCAACGGACTCGTGGCGGCCATCGCCGTGCGCGTGATAGAGCCGCTCTTTGAAAGCCAGACGAAAATAAAGCTCGGCTCGCTCACCATGGCACCGGACAAGGACATGCACGGCAACCCGTTCCCGCTCTCGGGCGTGAGCGTCAACAAGTTTGTGGGCGACTTCGTGAAGGAGAACGTGGACAACTTCCTGCACAAGCACACCGACGTGGCGGACGTGATAAAGCAGAAGATTGAGGAAACCGAGAAAGAGCGCAAGGCGATAGCCGGCGTGACGAAGCTGGCGCGCGAGCGGGCGAAGAAAGCCAACATGCACAACAGCAAACTGCGTGACTGCCGTATACACCTCAACGACCCCGCGCCGAAAAGCAAGAAAAAAGGCGCGGAGGAGGAGGACGATCCGCGCCTCGAGTCGTCCATCTTCATCACGGAAGGCGATTCGGCAAGCGGCTCCATCACGAAAAGCCGCGACGTGAACACGCAGGCCGTCTTCTCCCTGCGCGGGAAACCGCTTAACACTTTCGGGCGCACAAAAAAGGTGGTTTACGAAAACGAGGAGTTCAACCTCCTGCAGGCGGCGCTCAACATTGAGGACGGGCTGGACGGACTGCGCTACAACAAGGTGATTGTGGCTACCGACGCCGACAACGACGGCATGCACATCCGTCTGCTGATGATAACCTTCTTCCTGCAATTCTTCCCCGACCTGATAAAGAAAGGTCACGTGTACATACTGCAGACACCGCTCTTCCGCGTGCGCAACAAGAAAAAGAAGACGCGCGGCGCGGCAAAGGCGGCGAATAGCGTGACGGACAAGAGCGCCGGCGCGTCCGTGCTGAAAAAGACGCAGCAGAACGACCGCTCGGACTTTGAGACGGTATACTGCTACAGCGAGGAGGAACGGCTCGCGGCCATCGAACGCCTCAGCCCCGACCCGGAGATTACGCGCTTCAAGGGGCTGGGCGAGATTTCGCCGGATGAGTTCAAGGGCTTCATCGGTCCGGACATACGCCTTGACCCAGTCACGCTGCACAAAAGCGACAACGTGGGGGCACTGCTGGAGTATTACATGGGGAAAAACACCATGGAACGCCAGGGCTTCATCATAGACAACCTCATCGTGGAGGAGGACCTCGCCGAGGACGGGGAACCCGAAGCGTGAAGGAGAGCCCGCGCCGCCACAAGCCGGGCACGCGAAAGACACACACAGCACACAGCGTAAGGTATGCGAATAGCCATATTCCCGGGGTCGTTTGACCCTTTCACCGTGGGGCACGCCAGCATCGTGGAGCGCGGACTCCCCATGTTTGACCGCATCGTCATCGGCGTGGGCATCAACGAGAAAAAACGCTCGCTGCACCAGATAGAGCAGCGCGTGAAAGACATCAGCGAGCTGTACGCCGACGAGCCGCGCGTAAAGGTGGTGGCCTATGACGACCTTACAATCGACCTCGCGCGTCGCGAAAAAGCCCGCTTCATCATCAGGGGGCTGCGCTCGGTGAAGGACTTCGAGTACGAGCGCGACATCGCCAGCATGAACCAGCGCCTCGGCGGCGTGGAGACTGTGCTGCTTTTCACCGAGCCGCAGTATCTCAGCATCTCGTCCAGCGTGGTGCGCGAGCTGTTTGCCTTCGGGAAGGACGTGTCGCAGTTCCTCCCGAAAAAGAAGAAAAAGAAAGACTGAAAGCCCCGCCACACGGTGCGGGCGGGGACGGGACGCGCAAGACACACGGCACGCGCCCCTCACACAAAGCAAACCGGACAATGAAACGAATACTTTTGCTGCTTTCCGCCGCACTGTGCCTCACGGCAGCCGCGCAGCGGGGATACGGGGACATAGACATCGAGCAGGTGAAGAAGCTGCAAATGGCGCAGGTGGCGGTCACCAGCCTCTACGTGGACAGCGTGGACCAGGAAAAACTGGCGGAGGATGCCATCAACGGCATGCTGTCGAAGCTCGACCCGCACTCCACCTACACCAACGCCAAGGATACGCGCAAACTTAACGAGCCGCTCTCGGGCAACTTTGAGGGCATCGGCGTGCAGTTCAACATGGTGAAGGACACGCTCATCGTGCTGCAGGTGATAAGCAAAGGTCCCAGCGAGCGTGCCGGTATACAGGCGGGCGACCGCATCACGGCCGTCAACGGGGTGAAGATAGCCGGCGTGAAGATGGAGCGCGACAGCATCATGCAGAAGCTGCGCGGACCGAAAGGCACGGTGGCAAACCTTGTGGTGACGCGGCGCGGCGCGAAGGACGAGCTGCACTTCAAGGTAGTGCGCGACAAAATTCCGCTCAACACGCTTGACGCTGTCTACATGATTGCCCCGGGCGTGGGGTACATACATCTTGACAGCTTCGGGGCGACCTCGGGTGACGAGATGCACGCAAAGATAAAGGAGCTGCAGGGGCAGGGGATGAAAGACCTCATCCTCGACCTCGGGCTCAACGGCGGCGGATACCTCAACGCGGCGCAGGAGGTGGCGGGGGAGTTCCTCCCGAAGGGCTCGATGGTGGTATACACCGACGGCCGCCGCGCCCCGCGCCAGGAACTGCGCGCGGCGGGTGGCGGACTGATGCAGGACAGCGGGCGCGTGGTGGTGCTTGTTGACGAGTACACGGCGTCGGCCGCCGAGATTGTGAGCGGCGCGATACAGGACCACGACAGGGGAACCATAATTGGCCGCCGCACCTTCGGCAAGGGACTCGTGCAGCGTCCGGTCGACCTGCCCGACGGCTCAATGATACGCCTCACCGTAGCGCACTACTTCACGCCCTCGGGGCGCTGCATACAGAAGCCGTTCGTGAAAGGGGAGAAAGAGGAATACAACAAGGACTTGGAAACACGCTACACGCACGGCGAGCTTACCTGCATAGACAGCATACGCCTTGACAGCGCGAAAGTGTACCGCACGTTGAAGAAAGGGCGCACGGTGTACGGCGGCGGCGGCATCATGCCCGACATCTTCGTTCCGCTCGACACCACAACCTACACGCCGTACTACCGCGCCCTGCGCCGCAACAACCTCATCAACGAGCATGTCCTGCGCTACGTTGACGAAAACCGCAAGCAGCTGCGGCGCAAATACCGCAAGTTTGACGACTATATGGCGCATTTCGAGGCTCCGCAGGCTCTCGTTGACTCCATCCTCGCCGACGGCAGGCGCAAGAAGATAGAACCCAAGGACGACAAGGAGCTGCGCTCGGCCACGGACGACCTGCGCTTCACGCTGAAAGCTTCCATAGCCTACGACATCTGGGACCGCAACGAATACTTCCGCCTTGTCAACGGGCGCAACGACATCGTGAAGCGTGCCCTCATCTTCCTTAAAGAGGGCAAATAAGCCCCCACTCGCGACGCAGGCTTGCGCAGGGATTCCTTTTTACGCCGCGCCGCCTTACCGCGCGTGTGACGCGCTCTTTCGCCCCTTTACGCGCCCTTACCGTGCGATATGCCTGTGGCATGTCACGCGCAAAAAGGCGCGGCAGCGTTTGCACGTTCGGCGAAAAGGCATAACTTTGCACCGCTTAACGCCCCGAAAGGGCAGGAGAAGCAGCCCAGATGGCGGAATCGGTAGACGCGCTGGTCTCAAACACCAGTGGGGCAACCCGTGCCGGTTCGACCCCGGCTCTGGGTACGCGCAAGAAAAAGGGAGGAAGACAGCCTTTGGCTCTTCCTCCCTTTCTATTTTTACTTTCACTATTTCCCCTTTCCCTTCGATTTCCACGTTCGCTTCCAACTCTTTTTCTCCCGAGTCGGGCGAAAGTTCGCGCTTTTCTCCCGTCAGGTACAGCAAACGGCGGCGTGCCAGTCTTATTTGGCAGACTTTGCCGCCTGCAGCGTATTGAGCATCAGCATACTGATGGTCATGGGACCTACGCCGCCGGGGACGGGCGTGATGTACGAGCAGAGCGGAGCCACGTTGTCAAAGTCCACGTCACCACAAAGGCGGAAGCCCTTCGGCCGCGTGGCGTCCGGCACACGCGTCGTGCCCACATCTATCACCACCGCGCCCGGCTTCACCATGTCCGCAGTCACGAAGTGCGGCTGACCGATGGCCGCGATGAGTATGTCCGCCGCGCGGCACTCCTCACGCAGCCCCCTGCTGTGGCTGTGGCAGACGGTCACCGTGGCGTCGCCGTACTGCTTCTGCATCATCAGCTGCGCCATCGGCTTCCCCACGATGTTTGAGCGTCCCAAAATCACGCACTTGCGCCCCGATGTGGGTATGTCGTAACGTCGGAGCAGCTCGAAGATGCCTTTCGGTGTGGCGGAAACGAAGCAAGGCAGCCCGGCGGCAAGCCGTCCTACGTTGACGGGGTGGAAACCGTCCACGTCCTTCTCCGGCGCGACTGCCTCAATCACTTTCTGCTCGGAGATATGGCGCGGGAGCGGCAACTGCACGATAAAGCCGTCCACCTCATCGTCCGCGTTGAGACGCGCCACGCAGGAAAGGAGTTCCTCCTCCGTCACGTCGTCCTCATAACGCAGCAGCGTGGAGCGGAAGCCGCAAGCCTCGCACGCCAGCACCTTGTTTTTCACATAAGTCTCGCTGCCCCCGTCGTGCCCCACAAGCACGGCGGCAAGGTGCGGGCGGCGGCCGCCGTCGGAGACGATGCCCTCCACCTCAGCCGCAATTTCCGCCTTTATACGGGTGGCGGTGGCTTTCCCGTCTATCAAGGTCATAGCAAAGTATTTTATTTCTGGCGGAGTTCCTTTCCTGTTGCAGGAAAGCCCTCGCCACAAAGTGTGACAAATAGGTTTGACGGGCTGCTAACACCGCACTCACGCCGCGCGGCTTTCGTCTGCACGCCTGTTTTACATCCCCTTGAAACCACCGGGCATCTTGGGCATGCGCCCCATCATTTTGCCCATCTTCGAACCCGTCACCATCTTCATCATCTTGCGCGTCTGGTCAAACTGCTTGACAAGGCGGTTTACCTCCTGTATCGTGGTGCCCGAACCCTTCGCGATGCGGTTTTTGCGGCTTTGGTTAAGCGCCTCCGGGTGATGGCGCTCGTAGGGGGTCATGGAAAGAATGATGGCCTCTATGCCGTTAAAGGCGTTGTCGTCAATCTCCACGTCCTTCAACGCTTTCCCCACGCCCGGAATCATCGACGCGAGGTCTTTGAGGTTGCCCATCTTCTTTATCTGGCGTATCTGCGAAAGGAAATCCTCAAAGTCAAACTGGTTTTTCTGTATCTTCCGCTGCAGCTTCAACGCCTCGTTCTCGTCAAACTGCGCCTGCGCGCGCTCGACAAGGCTCACGATGTCGCCCATCCCGAGGATGCGGTCGGCCATTCGCTCGGGGTGGAACACGTCAAGCGCCTCCATCTTCTCGCCCGTGCCGACGAAAAGAATGGGCTTGTCCACCACCGTGCGGATGGAAAGCGCGGCACCGCCGCGCGTATCGCCGTCAAGTTTCGTCAACACCACGCCGTCAAAGTCGAGGCGGTCGTTGAATTCCTTGGCCGTGTTCACCGCGTCCTGTCCCGTCATAGAGTCCACCACGAAGAGAGTGTCGTCAGGCTGCGCCGCCTCCTTGATGGCTGCAATCTCGCGCATCAGTTCCTCGTCCACGGCAAGGCGGCCGGCGGTGTCTATTATCACCGTGTCATACCCCTTTGCCTTTGCCTCGTGTATGCCGTCCCGTGCAATCTTCACGGGATCCTTCTCGTCAAGGTCCTTGTACACGGGCACCTCAATCTGTTCGGCCAGCACGCAAAGCTGCTGCACTGCGGCGGGGCGGTAGACATCACACGCCACAAGCAGGGGCTTGCGTGCACGCTTGCTCTTCAGCAAAAGCGCGAGCTTTCCCGAAAGAGTCGTCTTTCCCGCACCGTTCAGTCCCGCCATAAGTATCACGGAGGGATGTCCGGCGAGCTTCAGCTCCGAGGTCTGTCCGCCCATCAGCGCGGCCAGTTCGTCATGCACCAGCTTCACCATCAGCTGTCCCGGCTTCACGCTTGTCAGCACGTCCTGCCCGAGGGCTTTCCGCTTCACCGTGTCGGTGAACTGCTTCGCCACCTTATAGTTGACATCGGCGTCAAGCAGGGCACGCCGCACGTCTTTAAGCGTCTCGGCAACGTTTATCTCGGTAATTTTCCCTTCGCCTTTGAGTATCTTGAAAGACCGCTCGAGTCTCTCGCTCAGGTTTTCAAACATTTCTCGCTCTTTGCTGTTGTTATCTTGTTATCGTGGCGCGGTGTCCCGCCCTTGGGCACCCCCTGCCGCCATTGTATCCACAAAGGTATGAAAAAAGGGGAAAGTGCCACCTTGGTGCGCTCCTTTGCCCCTTTGCTGTATTGCCGTACCGCTGCCGCACCCTTGCGCCGCAGCGTACGAAGTTCACTTGTTCTGCTCTTCCAGATAGAGGTCGAGCGCGGCCGTCATCGAGCGTGCCTGCGCCGTCGGCGCGGCGAGGTCAACGCGCAGTCCCGCGTCCTCCATCGCCTTTTTCGTGGCGGGACCGAAACACCCCAGGCGCATGTCCCCCTGCACAAAGGAGGGGAAGTTTTTCTGCAGCGACTCAACACCCGCCGGCGTGAAGAGTACAATCATGTCAAAGTCAAACGGCGTGCCCTCGGGGAAGTCGTTCTTCACCGTGCGGAACATCACGCACTCCGTGTGTCGCAGCTTCTTCTCCTCCAGCATACGGTGCACCTCGTCGCCGTGTACGTCGCTCTGCGGTATGAGGTAGTTTTCCGCCTTGTGCCGGGACATGATTTCCACCAGCTCCGGCCACTTGCCCGTTTTCCCGAAGAAAGCCTTGCGCTTGCGGTACTGTACATACTTCTGTATGTAAAGCGACACGGACTCGGAAATGGCAAAGTATTTCATATCCTCGGGCACCGCCACGCGCAGCTCCTTGCAAAGTGTGAAGAAAAAGTCTATGGCGTGGCGCGAGTTGAACACGATGGCCGTGTGGTCGAGTATCCGCACCTTCTGGTCGCGGAATTCTCTCGCGGTCAGACCCTCAATCTTGATGAACGGATGGAACGTGAACTCCACACCGTGCTTTTTGGCGATGTCAAAGTAAGGGGACTTTTCAGAAGCGGGGCTCGGCTGCGAGACGAGTATCTTCTTAATCATAAGGCGGATGATTGGGGCGGCGGGCGCAGAGCCTCCCGGGGAAAAGAAGTCAGGGGCGCGGCATTCCACCGCCGGATGCGGCTTCCTCACCTCACCAAAACTCCCAGCCCGTGACCTGTCCGCCGACTACCTTATCGGTTGTCTTTAATTTATTGTCAACAAATAGTTGTTTGCGTATACCAACGCGCGGAACAGCACAAAAAGCGGTGCTACTTCAAGGGCGCAAAAGTACAAAAATAAATGCAGCCAGCCGCCTATGTATCTGAAAAATATGGAATAACACTTGTACAGCAGCAGCAGCTTCACCAGTGCCAGCACGCAGAAGAAGACGATGCGCAGGGGGGCGTACGCGAGGTCGAAGTATACCATGAGCAAGGCGGCGGGCAACAGCGCCAGCCCCTCGCCCAACACGCTCACAAGGTAGGTCTCGCTCCACTGGCGGCTCTGTGCCGGCGAGAAGAATACGGCATTCACCGCCCCGTACGCCACAATCTTCACGAGATAGTAGGCCAGGCACAGCGCGGTGGACACACCGAGTATCTTGTAGGGCGAAACTTGGTTGAACACCTCCGTCTGCCACTGCCGCGTGTAGTCAAAGAACAAGATGCCCAGCACGAAGCACGTCTGCACCAAAAGGAAGAGCTGCCCACGCAGCTCGGCCTCCGTGCGCTCGGCGAAGAGGTTACCACGCGTGCGGGTGTGGAAGAAATCCCTTACCTGCCCTTCAAGGTAGCGGCGCGAGTGGGCTATCACCCACACCACGAGGAAGAAGCTGGTGAGGATGGTAATGGTGACGATGTTGTCCGTCTTGAAGCGGTAGGGCAGCGGGTCGCCCGCCATGCCGCGCGTCTCCAGCGTGAGCGCCTCCGCCCTCACGCCCGACACGCTGTCAAGCTGCTGTGCGAAAGCAGGCTTGTCGAAATGCAGCAACCCATGCGCCCAGTAGTCCTTGCGCATAAAGTCCGGACCGCCGGTGAAAGGCAGGTCGGCCGGCAGGGGCTTAAGCTGGTGCGGATCTGGCGGCACGGTGTCCGGCGCCGCCACACGCACGCGGCGCACCGGCAGGGGTGTGCTTCCCTCCTCCGCCGTCACGGCATCCTCCGCCACCGGCGCCTCCACGGCCTCGGCGGGCGCGGCGTCGTGGTGCAGGGAGTCTTGCTGCATTCTCACGGACATACGCATCTCGTGTGTAGTGTTTCTCTCCATCCGTCATTGTGGCGGGCCGGCCCTCCTCACAGCGCGGCGAACTTCCTTACCGACTTGTCCCAAAGCGGCGTGGTCTCCGCGAGGCGAAGCGCCTCCCTGGGCGTCGCCGCCACATGCCAGATTGCCTTGTGCTCCTCGCGCATGAAACGCTCCGCCGCCGCACGCTCCAGCTGTGAGAGCAGCGCGTCGTAGTAGCCGCCCGTGTTGAGCACGACAATAGGTTTGAGATAAAGCCCCAACTGCTTCCAGGTGATTATCTCGAGAAGTTCCTCGAGAGTCCCCACCCCGCCGGGCAGTGCCACGCAAGCGTCGGACATCTCCGCCATGCGCTCCTTTCGGCGGTGCATGTCGTGGGTCACTACAAGCTCGGTCATGCCCGTGTGCTGCCACCCCTGCTCAACCATGAACTCGGGTATCACCCCGACGGCACGCCCGCCGGCGGCGAGGCAGGCATCGGCGGCGGCGCCCATCAGCCCCGTGCGCCCCGCGCCGTTGACAAGGGTGTGTCCGCGCTCCGCCATAAGGCGGCCAAGTGCGGCTGCCGCATCGGTGTACTGCGGGGGCAGCTGCCCGCTCGACGCTCCGTATACTGTTATCGTCATTTCCTGCGTGATTTTGTTGCCTGCCCCGCCGCCAATCCGCGCGGAATGCGCGGCGCGGGCGGGGCGCGGGGTCAGTCAAGCCCGAAAGCGCGGCGTATGTCGTCCACGCGGTCAAGTTTCTCCCAAGTGAAGAGTTCCACCTCCATGGTCTTCTCCCCACCTCCGGGCGTGCGGAAAGTCTTTGTCACCTTGCGCGGGCAGCGTCCCACGTGTCCGTACGAGGCGGTCTCCTCGTAGATGGGGGCACGCAGTTTGAGGTTTTGCTCTATGGCGGCGGGACGCAGGTCGAAGAGGCTCTTCACCTTCTCGGCAATTTCGCCGTCGCTAAGCGCCACGTGCGACTTGCCGTAGGTGTCGACGTAAACCGACACGGGCTCGGCCACACCGATGGCGTAACTGAGCTGCACCAGCATCTCGTCCGCCACGCCGGCGGCCACCATGTTTTTCGCGATGTGGCGGGCGGCGTACGCCGCAGAGCGGTCCACCTTCGAGGGATCCTTGCCCGAGAAAGCTCCTCCGCCGTGTCCGCCCTTGCCGCCGTAGGTGTCCACTATTATCTTGCGCCCGGTGAGGCCGGTGTCGCCGTGCGGTCCGCCGATGACGAACTTGCCCGTGGGGTTTACGTAATACTTTATGTCGCCCTTGCCGAAGAGTGCCTTCACCTCAGGCGTCTTGACGCGCTCGGCCACCACGCGGGGGATGAGCACCGTCTCCACGTCGTGGCGTATGCGGCTAAGCATCATCTCGTCGGCGGCCTCCTGCGAGCCGGCCTCGGCGGCGGTGACAAAGTCGTCGTGCTGGGTTGACACCACAATGGTGTCGATGCGCCGCGCGCGTCCGTTGTCGTCATACTCCACCGTCACCTGGCTTTTCGAGTCGGGGCGCAGGTAGGTCATCTCCTTGCCCTCGCGGCGTATCTCGGCCAGCACGTACACTATGTCGTGGGCGAGTGAGAGAGGGAGGGGCATGTAGGTGTCGGTCTCGTTGTTGGCGTACCCGAACATCATACCCTGGTCGCCCGCGCCCTGCGCCATGCGGTCGGCACGCTCCACGCCGCGGTTGATGTCGCCGCTCTGCTCGTGTATCGCGCTGAATATGCCGCAGCTCTCGGCCTCAAACTTGTAGGCGGCCTTGGTGTAGCCTATGCGGGCGATGGTGCGGCGCACCACGTCCTGCAGGTCAACGTACGCGGCCGATTTCACCTCACCGGCCACCACCACCTGCCCGGTGGTGACAAGTGTCTCGCACGCCACCTTTGAGGAGGGGTCGAAGGCAAGCAGCTCGTCAAGCACGGCGTCCGAAATCTGGTCGGCCACCTTGTCGGGGTGCCCTTCCGACACCGACTCCGAAGTAAAGAGATATCCCATTGTTTTTTCCTTTTATGTTGTACTTTCTGAAAAGAACAAAGCCTGCTTTCGCGGGGCGGAAACAGGCAGGGGACTCGTCCGGGGGTTTTCTTTCGCAGGGCTTCGCGCCCTTCCCCCTCTCTCACACTTGCGGGCGGTGGCGCAAGACAGCCGCCGCCGTGGGGCGGCGCGGGTCAACCGCGAGTTTTAGCATTGTTTTTGAGAGGTTGCAAGCAGCCAAATCTGTCCTCTTGTCTCGTTCGGGTGCAAAGTTAGCAATTCCGCCACACCCGCACGCCGCTTTTTCGCTAAACTTGCACCCGCCTACGGGGCATGGGACGCGGCGCACTCTCTGCGGCGGTCCTCCCCACCCCGTCCGTATGGTGGTTACGCCTGCCGTCAGGCACAAAAAACCACACATCAAAAAACTATCCTATGCCACACCCTCTTTCGCTCTTCACACACTGCCCCCGCTGCGGCTCCGCCGGCTTTGCCGACAACGACGCCTTCAGCCGTCGCTGTCCGCACTGCGGCTTTGTGTACTACCACAACGCCTCGGCCGCCACGGTGGCCGTCGTCACCAACAGCCGGGGCGAGCTGCTTTGCGTGCGACGTGGGCGAGAGCCGGCGCGAGGAACGCTTGACCTGCCCGGGGGCTTCGTCGACCCGGGGGAGAGCGTGACGGACGGCCTCGCCCGCGAGGTAAGGGAAGAACTGGGCGCGGAAGTGGCGGAATGGTGTTTTCTCTTCTCACTGCCAAACACTTACCTGTACAGCGGCTTTGAGGTACACACGGCCGACTCGTTTTTCCGTTGCCGCCTGCGCGACGAGGCGGCGGTTTCTCCCCGCGACGACGCCGCTGAGGTGCTTTGGATTGCCCCCGAAAAACTCGTCCCGGCGGATTTTGGCCTGGCGTCCGTAAGGCGGGGCGTGGAGCTGCTGCTGGAAAGGCGGGATCTCCTGGATTTCTGACCGAACCGGCGGCAATGCGTACCGTCTGCGCATCTCCGCGCGGGCAGCGTTTCCCCGCAGCGGCGAACGGCCGCGGAAAAACGGACACGCCGGCGGAAAAAGGAAAAGCGGCGTGGCTTCACGCCAGCGCCCGTGAAGCGGCGGGGAGAGGATGTCCCAAAGTGTCATTTTGCTACTTTTCGGGCGTTTTTCGTATATGCCCTACTGCCGAAAAACGGGCAAAACACCCCTATTTTTAAGCATTCTTAACGTCAAGGCGGGCTTTCCCGCAGCTAGGGTAAGCCTTCGGGCGGCACGCCGCCGACCTGTAGCTCCGATGCCGAGGCACTTTGAAGGCCAAGCCGCACTTCAGTGACGAGACACCACGGTATTCCGTGGGCCAAGTGTAGGCGTTTTAACTCGTAAGTGGCTGAAAATCAATACAGGCAAAAATATAGGGACATTCCTCGCGGGATGTCCCTATCTTGTAGTACAAAGATAATACATTTTTCCGCCGAAAGCAAATCGTGCCATATCGTGTCACAAATTGACAAAATGACACTTTTCCGCCCGTTTTCCCGCATTTTCCGTTTCACGCCAGGGTATGTTTCCGACTGGGCGGGGCGGGAAAACGGACTGTTCCGGCTGCCCCTCGGCGCGTCACTTCGCGCACGCTGCGGAAAGCTTGCCGCCCTCAGCGGTGACCGTATATGCATGCCCTTTCTTTGTGGGGAAAGTCAGCGCGGCCGCGCCGTAGCGCACGGTGCAGTTGCCACCCGAGTGCGACATGATGCGGGCCGAGGTGAGGTGTCCGCCCCGCCAGTGTATGTCCACGCCGAAGTTGCCCCGTGCGCAAAGTCCCGTGACGCTGCCTTCGCCCCACGCGTCGGGCAGGGCGGGCAGCAGGTCGACGCAGCCCGCGTGGCTTTGCAGCAGCATCTCCGTCACGCCCGCCGTGCCGCCGAAGTTGCCGTCAATCTGGAAAGGCGGGTGAATGTCCCAAAGGTTGTCGGCGGTGCCGTTTTTCAGGAGGTTGCCATAAAGCGTGTACGAGCGGTTGCCGTCGCGCAGGCGCGCCCACTGGTTGAGCTTCCAGCCCATGCTCCATCCCGTCGCGCCGTCGCCCCTGTGGTTGAGTACCACGCGGCATGCCTCGGCCAGCGCGGGCGTGGTGAGCGGGGAGATGGTGTGGCCCGGGTGCAGGCCGAAGAGGTGGTTGACGTGGCGGTGCTGGTCGGCGGGGTCGTCTATGTCTTCGCTCCATTCTAGCAGCTGTCCGTACCGCCCCACGCGGTAGGGCGCGAGGTCGCGCAGCGCGGTCTCCCAGCGGGCGGTCTCCTCCGTGTCCGTCCCCAGCTCACGTGCGGCGGCGATGCAGTCAAGCAGCAGCTCGCGTATGACGGCATGCGTGAAAGTCGTCCCCTCGTCTATCGGCCCGTGCTCGGGCGAGGTGGAGGGCGCGGCGGTGAGCGTGCCGTCCGCCTTGCGCCAGAGGAAGTCCTCGCAGAAAAGCGCGCAGCCGCGCATCAGCGGGTAGGCCGTCTCGCGCAGAAACTTCCTGTCGCGCGTGTAGTCGTAGTAGTCCCACAGGTGTGTGGCGAGCCACGGCGCCGCCACAGGGTTGTAGTTCCATGACATGTCCTGGCTTTCAAGCGGCGCGGTGAAGCCGAAGATGTTGGCGGAGATGCCCGCCGCCCATCCGCGCGCCCCCCAGTACGCTTTCGCCGTGCGCTCACCGGGCTTCTCAAGCAGCCGGATGAAGTCGGCGAGGGGCAGGGCGCACTCGGAGAGGTTGGTGCAGAGCGCAGGCCAGTAGTTCATCTGCAGGTTGATGTTGTTGTGGTAGTCCACGCGCCACGGACCGTCCACGTTGTTGTGCCACATCCCCTGCAGGTTGGCGGGCAGGTTGCCCGGGCGCGAGGAGGAGATGAGCAGGTAGCGGCCGTACTGGTAGTAGAGTGCCTCCAGCCCCTTGTCCTCCGCCCCCGCGCGGTAGGCGGCGAGGCGCTGCGGTGTGGGGAGGTATGATGTCTTTCCCCCGAGCGTGAGGGTGACGCGCCCGTAAAGGGCGGCGTAGTCTTTGTAGTGTTCGCTGAAGAGTTTTCCGTAACCCTTGGCCGCCGCGCGTTTCATCCACCGCGCCGTCGTGGCGGCGGGATCGGTGCCCACGTACGCCAGGCTGTCGGTGAAGGAGGGTGCGTAGTTGGGCTTGTAGTCGGTGTCAGCCGTGAGCAGTATCGTCACGTCCTCCGCACCCTCCACGGTGACGCCGCCGCCGTCGTAGCGCACGCTGCCGCCGTCGGCCACCGCCCTCACGCGCACGGCGTAGCGCATACGGTTGTTGTCAAGCCGCCCGGTATACACAAGTCCCTCCCCGTTGTCGCGGGCGAAGGTGCCCTCGCCCACGGGACTCGGCGTGTAGCGTATGGTGAGCTTTTGCGGCATGCTGCTGCGGAAGCGCGTCGCCATCACGTTGGCGGGGTAGGAGACAAAGGTGGTGCGCTCGTGGCGCGTGCCGTCGGCCGCCGTGAAGCTCACGCGGGCGAAGGCGGAGTCGACGGACAGCTCGCGGCGGTAACCGCTCACACCCCCGCTCTGCGTCCCGGTCTCCACGCAGAGTTCGCCCATCGTGGTGTACGACCCGAAGCGCCCCTGCGGCTCGCCCCATGTCTCGTAGGGCACGTCGCTGTGGAAGTTCTCCATAGTGAGCCGCGCGGCGCGTTCCTTGTCACCCTTGGCGAAGGCTTCGCGTATCTCGGCGAGGGCGGCCGTGCAGTCGCGGTTCTGCCGCCAGTAGTCCTCCGCTCCCTTCGCCGTGTTGGGTCCGCCGCGCCACAGCGTCTTCTCGTTGAGCGTGTAGCGCTCCGTGGCGACGGAACCCATCACGTTGCAGCCTATGCTGCCGTTGCCAAGCGGCAGGGAGGCGTACTCCCACTCGTGGTCGGCGTTGGCCGCGCCCTCGCCGGCACTGACGGGCTTTTTTTCGTTGGTGAAGTTTTCGGGGTGGCCGCCGTACCAGCATTCCCTGCCGTTGAGGGTGGTGGGGGTGTCAAACCACATGGTGTTCTGCGCGGTGGCGGCGGACGGGGCGCAGAGCAGCAGGAGGGGGAGTAGTGTACTTCTCATAGAGTGGGAGAGCGCGTGTGCCGTGCGGCACGGCGGTAAAAAGGGGAAAGGCGTTCGCATAAATCATCTATGCAAACGCCTTAGCCGTAGACTTTGATAAGGTTGTGCGCTTCAGGATGGGCTTGAACCAACGACCCCCTGATTAACAGTCAGGTGCTCTAACCAACTGAGCTACTGAAGCAGTGTGCAATCCGCAGGGTGCAGTAAACCGGACTCGCGTCCCGTCGCGCTTCAGGATGGGCTTGAACCAACGACCCCCTGATTAACAGTCAGGTGCTCTAACCAACTGAGCTACTGAAGCAGTGTGCAATCCGCAGGGTGCAGTAAACCGGACTCGCGTCCCGTCGCGCTTCAGGATGGGCTTGAACCAACGACCCCCTGATTAACAGTCAGGTGCTCTAACCAACTGAGCTACTGAAGCAGTTCCCGTCCGTACGGGGAAAGCCCCCTTGCCGAATTGCGGTGCAAAGGTAAAGGTTCTTTTTGGATTTAACTATATCTTTGCACGGATTTTTGATATTTTTCGGGATGGGAAAAGTTCTGGGAATAGGCAACGCGCTGCTTGACCGCCTTGTGCAGATAGACAGCGGCAAGCTCCTCGGCGAGCTGGGGCTGGCGAAAGGCGGCATGCAACTGATAGACACCGTGCGCTACCGCCGGCTGCAGAGTGTGCTTGACGCTTATTCCACCATACGCACCACGGGCGGCTCCGCCTGCAACACAATGAAAGTCATCGCCCGCCTCGGCGGAAAGGCCGGGGTGATAGGCAAAGTGGGCAGCGACGACGAGGGACGCTTCTTTGAGGAGAGCTTTCGCCGCCTTGGCGTGGAGACGCAGCTTATAAAGGACACGCTCCCCACCGGCGTGGCCTCCACTTTCATTACCCCCGACGGGCAGCGCACTTTCGGCACCTACCTCGGCGCGGCGGCGCGACTCTCGGCGGACGAGCTGCGGGCGGAATGGTTTGCAGGCTGCGAGTACTTCTATATAGAGGGATATCTCGTGCAGGACCACGCGCTGGTGCGCCGCGCCACGCAGCTGGCGCACGCGGCGGGCGCAAAGGTGTGCCTCGACCTCGCGAGCTTCAACATCGTGGAGGAGCAGCGCGACTTCTTCACCGGACTTATGCCGGAGATAGACATCGTTTTTGCCAACGAGTACGAGGCGTGCGCCTTTACCGGGATGGACGACGCGCAGGCCAACCTCCACCACCTCTCCGAGCTTTGCGGCACGGCCGTGGTGAAGATTGGCAAGCACGGCGTGCTGGCCAAGCGCGGCGGGGAGGAGATATGCTGCCCGGCACGCGATGTGCCGCGCGTGGTGGACACCACGGCGGCGGGCGACTATTTCTCGGCTGGCTTCCTCTACGCCTTGCAGGACGGGCGCGGACTGATGGAGTGTGTGGAACTCGGCTCCCTCCTTGCCGGGCACATCATCGAGGTGGTGGGCACGTCCCTCCCGGACGAGGTGTGGAACAAACTTTGCCGCTACGCGCTGATGCAGGGACGCAAATGACGCCGCCCCGCCTACCTTTCAGCCCCGCTCACACGTCATTTTGACTTATGGCACGCTTACTTTTCCTTGCAGTTCTTTTCCTCGCCGCCCTATCCCCCGCCCGCGCGCAGCAGACGGGGCACAATTTCGAGGTGGCGAAAAACCTTGACATCTTTAACGCGCTTTACCGCGAGCTGGACCTCTACTACGTGGACACGCTTGACGCGAAGAAGAACATAGACAACGCGCTGCTCTATATGCTGGTGCAGATAGACCCCTACACCGAGTACTACGCGGAGGAGAACACCGGCGACCTGCGCCAGATGGCGACGGGCAAGTACGGCGGCATCGGCTCCGTGGTGCGCTATAAGCGCGGCGAGGATCGCTGCATACTCGAGCAGCCCTTAGAGGGGATGCCTGCCGCGCTTGCCGGACTGCGCCCCGGCGATGTCATCATGGCGATAGACGGAAAGGAGATAGCTCCCTGTGGGAAGCAGGATAGCGTCGCCTACGTCAAAATGGTCAGCGGAAAGCTGCGTGGCGAGCCGGGCACCTCGCTGGTGCTTAGGGTGCGGCGGCCGGGGGCGGGGCGCACGCTCACGGCGAAGCTCACGCGCCGCAATATCGTGCTGCCCTCCGTCGCGCTGCACACTATGGCGGGCGACAGCGTGGGCTATATACATGTGTCCAAGTTTATCGAGGGCACGGCGAGCGAGATACGCCGCGCGGTGGTAGAGCTGAAGCAGCAGGGGGCGCGCCGCCTTGTGCTTGACCTGCGCGGCAACCCGGGCGGTTTGGTGGACGAGGCGGTGAAGACGGTCAACCTCTTTATTCCGCGCGGGCGCACGGTGGTCAGCATAAAGGGAAAGGTGAAAGATGTCAACCACACCTACAAGACATCCATCGACCCGCTTGACCCGGACATACCGCTGGCCGTGCTGACGGACGAACACTCTGCCTCGGCGGCGGAGATAACGAGCGGCGCGCTGCAGGACTACGACCGCGCGGTTATCATAGGTCAGCGCACCTACGGCAAGGGACTTGTGCAGCAGGACCGCGAGTTGCCCTACAAGGCGATGGTGAAGATTACCACGGGCAAATACTATATCCCCTCTGGGCGCTGCGTGCAGGCGTACAGCTTCGAGGATGGGGAACCCGTCCACCTCGCGGACTCGCTTGCGAAGGACTTCCTGACGGCGGCGGGGCGCATTGTGAAGGACGGCGGCGGCGTAACACCTGACATCACGGTGGAGCCAGACAGCCTGCCGAACCTTGTGTACTACCTGATGGCAAGCGACCAGCTTTTCGATTACGCCGTGCTTTACCGCAACACACACGAGAGCATCGCCGCGCCGCCGCGCTTCACCCTTACGGCGGACGAGTACAGCGACTTTTGCGCCTACCTTAAGAAAAACGGTTTCAGCTATGACCGCCAGAGCCTGCGGGTGCTGGGGACACTGCGCAGGATTGCCGGCATGGAGGGCTACGGCACGGAGGCGAAAGCCGAGCTTGATGCGCTGGAGACAAAGCTGCGCCACAACGAGTCGCGCGACTTTGTGCGCTGGGAAAAGGAGATACGCGAAGTGGTGGAGGGGGAGATTGTGGGCAACTACTATTACACGCGCGGAGCAGAGGAGTATGCCCTGCGCGGTGACAAGTGCCTTCGCCGTGCCCTTCGCACGCTTTGCAACGACAAGGAGTACCGCAAGCTGCTGAGCGGCGAGCCGGAGGCGTGAGCCGCGCCGGCGTGGAAACGTAAAGACGCGCGTAGTAAAGGAAAAACACATGGGGTCATAAGGTCGTTCCCGCAAAGGGAAGCCTTATGGCCCCATTTCTTTTGACCTGTTGGACAGCCTTTTGCCGCTGCCCTGCCCGCAGTGCGGGTTTCGCTTTATCGCCCTGCCGCCGCCTGCCGTCGCATGTCGCGGAAAGCACTCCACGCCACAGGCACGCTCAGGGCGAAAGCGCACACGTCCGCCACGGCCTGGCTCATCTCCACGCCGAGCAGTCCCGCCAGGCGCGGCAGTACGATGATGAGCGGTATGAAGAAGAGTCCGCTGCGTGCCGCCGCCACGAGGTTGGCACGCACGGGCTTGCGTATCGTCTGCAACAGCATGTTGGTCACCACGATGGTGGGCACAAGCACAAACGAGCACACCTGCCACCGCAGGGCGACGGCTCCGACGCGCACCACCTCGGGGTCGTGGCGGAAGAGATGCACTATCCCCCCGGCGTAGACAAACGACACCGCCGCCACCGCACCGAGGAATACGGTGCCGAGTTTCACGCAGTAGACGAAGCCTTCGCGCACGCGGCGGTACAGTCCCGCGCCGTAGCAGAAGCCGCACAGGGGCTGGAAGCCCTGCCCCAGGCCCACCACGATGGCGAAGGTGAAGTAGCTGAAGCGCGTGACGATGGACATCGCCGCTATCGCCGCGTCGCCGTACGCTGCGGCGGCGTGGTTGAGCATCAGCGTGGAGAGGCTACCAAGCCCCTGCCGAGAGAGGGAGGGCGTGCCGCCCATCACCATCTCCTTTATATAGTGCGGGGAGGGGGAGAACTGCCTCAGGCGTATGGCGATGTTGCCCGCGCGGCCGCTCATTCTCAGCAGTGCGAGGAAACCGCACAACTGGCTCGCCACCGTAGCCCACGCCGCGCCGCGCAGCCCCATGCCGAGACCGAAAACGAAGAGCGGGCAGAGCGCGAAGTTGAGCAGCACGCCGCTCATTATGCCGTACATGGCATAGAGCGCGTTGCCCTGGAAGCGCATCTGGTTGTTAAGCGTGAGGGAGGCGGTCATCACCGGCGCGCCGTAGAGAATGATGCCGAGGTACTGCTCGGTGTAGGGCAGTATGGTGGGAGTGGAGCCCAGCAGCAGTGAGAGCGGGGTGAGGAATACGTGACCCAGCACTGCGAGCACCGCGCCGAGCAGCACGCTGTACACAAAGCCCGTGGCGGCCATTCGCCCCGCCTCCTCGTGCTGCCGCGCGCCGAGTTTGCGAGAGATGAAGTTGCCCGAGCCGTGCCCGCAGAAAAAACCTATGGCCTGTATCACGCACATCACCGAGTAGACGATGCCCACCGCCGCCGTGCACTGCGTGTTGATGCGCCCGACGAAATAAGTGTCGGCCATGTTGTAAAGGCTTGACACCAGCATGGAGGCGATGGTGGGCGCGGACATCGCCAGTATCACGCGGTGTACGGGAGCTTGCGTGAGAAAGGTGTAGTTGTCCCTGTTGCCGCTCTTCCTTTTCATTTGTATCTCATGTAGTCGGGCAAGGGTTCCTGCCGTGCCTCGTCAAAGCGCGAGCCGAGCAGGGTCTTCATCAGGGGGAAGAGCGTTTTGCGCAGCACTTTCTCGTTGAGCTGGTGACCGCCGTCAAAGCGCTCGGCGTGCGGGTAGCGCTTCGTGAAATCGGTGTACGCGTTGGCGGAGTTGGTGGTGGTGTCGCCTATGCCGAAGAGTCCGTAGCAAAGCTCACGGTCCTCGGGCGTGATTCCGTCAAACTGCCCCCGCTCCATTTCGCGGTAGTGCGCGATGGTGTCCTTTGTCACCTTAAACTCCTTCTCGTTGTCCTTGCGCCCGTTGAGCCAGCGGTGCGTGCCGGTGTGCAGAGCCTTGCTCATGGACGACATGCGAAAGGCGGGATTGACGCACACGCGCAGATGGCCGCGCATCTGCTGCGCGTACATCGCGCCCATACTTGTGCCTATCAGGAGGTCGGGACGCTCTCGGTCGACGAGGTCCGTCAGCATGGGAAGTGCCTCGGCTGGGTCGGCGGGTATATCGGGTGCCACCACCTCGGCGGAGGGGAACAGCTTGCGCAGCAGCTCTACCGTGCCGCTCGCGCCGGACGAGGCGAAGCCGTGGAAGTACATCAGTTTTACCATCACTTTTTCCTTTTTACCGTTGGGGACACACCCCCGGGCGTGTGCAAAATTACAAATGCAACATTTCCCCCGCAAAGTGCAACGCCGCTCTTTTCCCCGTCCCCTACCTTTGCGGCATGAAAGAGACGGATATGACCATTGCGCGTTCGGCGGCGGTGTTGTCGGCATTGCTTTTCCCCGCCGCACTCGCGGCGCAAACCGATGCGCCGCAGGCCAAGGCTGACACACTTTCCGGGCGTTCGCTCGGCGTGGCCACCGTGTCCGCCCGCCGGAAGCCGGTGATGAGGGTGGAGGGGGCGGAAAACGCCCTCACGCTATCGCGGCAGGAGCTTTTCAAGGCGGCGTGCTGCAACCTCGGCGAGAGTTTTACCACGAATCCCTCGGTGGACGTGAGCTACACCGATGCGGCTACGGGCGCAAGGCAGATAAAGCTGTTGGGGCTGGCGGGCACTTACGTGCAGATGCTCACGGAGAACATACCCGCCTACCGCGGCGCGGCCGCGCCTTTCGCGTTGGGCTATGTCCCCGGTCCGTGGATGCAAAGCATACAGGTGTCAAAGGGCTGTGCATCGGTGAAGAACGGCTACGAGAGTCTGACGGGGCAGATAAACGTCGAATTCAAGAAACCGCAGGCCGACCCGTCCTTGGAGCTGAACCTCTTCGGCGACACCAACGGGCGTGCCGAGGCTAACTTTGACGGCAACGTACGGCTGTCACGGCGGCTCAACACGGGCTTGCTGCTGCACTACGAGGACGAGTACGCCAGCCACGACCGCAACGGGGACGGCTTCGCCGACCGCGCCAAGGTGCGGCAGGTACACGCCGCCAGCCGCTGGGCGTGGACTGGGGACAAATACATCTTTCAGGCGGCGGCGAGCGCACTGAAAGAGAACCGCAGCGGTGGGCAGCTGCACATGAAGGGTGACGGGGCTTACCGCATCGGCGTGGAGACAGAGCGCTATTCGGCATTCGCCAAAAACGCCTTTATACTTGACAAGGAGCGTGGCGAAAACCTCGCGCTCGTCCTTTCGGGCACCTACCACGCGGGTTCATCGCTTTACGGCGGGAAGTATTATGACGTGCGGCAGCGTACGGGGTACGCCTCGCTGCTTTACGAGACGGACTTCACGCGTGGGCACTCGCTTTCCGCTGGACTGTCGGTAAACCACGACTATTACAACCAGCGCACCAACGCCGCGAAGGGTGTTGACGTGCGCGAGAGGGAAACCGTGGGCGGCGCGTACGCGCAGTACACCTACTCGCCGGACAGCCGCTTCTCGGTGATGGCCGGACTGCGGACCGACTATAGCAGCGTGTACGGCGCTTTCGTCACGCCGCGACTCCACATTAAGTACGCCCCCTCCACGCTATTCTCTCTCCGCCTTTCCGCCGGGAAGGGCTACCGCACGCCGCACGCCTTGGCCGAAAACAGCAATCTGCTTGCCACCGGCCGCCGCCTTGTGGTGGAACGGGTGCGGCAAGAGGAAGCGTGGAACGCGGGCGCTTCGCTCAACTTCAAAATACCGCTTGGCGGACACGTCCTCGACCTTAATGCTGAGTATTACTATACGCACTTCCTCCACCAGACGCTCGCCGACATGGACAGCCGTGCGGACGAGATAAGGCTGGCGGACTTGCACGGGCGGTCGTACTCGCACACCGCGCAGATTGACGCAACTTACGATTTCGGCGCGGGTGTGAGCGTCACCGCCGCCTACCGCCATAACATAGTGCGTGCCACCTACGGTGGGCGACTGATGGAGAAACCGCTCACCGGGCGTTTCAAAGGACTGCTCTCCGTTTCCTGGAAGAGCCGTCTGGAGCTGTGGCAGGCCGACGCCACGCTGCAGCTTAACGGCGGTGGGCGGCTTACGCTTCACTACGCCGACGGCGCGTCCGAGCCTGTCGCCGACTCCCGCTACAAGCCTTTCGCGCAGGTCAACGCGCAGGTGACGAGATGGTTCAGGCACTGGAGTGTGTACATAGGCGGGGAAAATCTCACCGGCTTCCGCCAGCGTCACCCCATTCTCGGCGCGGACAATCCGTGGGGAGAGCGTTTTGACGCGGTGACGCAGGCGTGGGGACCGGCGATGGGCGCGATGGGCTATGCCGGCGTACGGGTACATTTCTGAAAAAACAGAATTATTATAAGGATGATGATAACAAGAGATTTCCCAGTGGACGGGATGAGCTGCGCTTCCTGTGCCGGACATGTGCGGCATGCGTTGGAGAAAACAGCCGGAGTGGCGGAGGCGGAGGTGAACCTCGCCACTGCTACCGCCCGCGTCACCTATGACGAGGCGGTGTGCACGCCCGAGGGTATGAGGGCGAATGTGGCTCAAATGGGTTTCGACCTTGACATTTCCGCCGCCATTCCCGCCCCCGCTTCCGCCGCAGGGGGTGACGGCAGTGCGGCGAGTGGCGCGGAAACGCCCTCGCTGTCGTTGCTGCAAAGGCAGGAGGAAGATGCCGAACGCCGCGCCGCCGCGCGTTACCGTGATTTGCGCAAAAGGGCAGCAGGGGCTGTGGTGCTTGCCGTTCCGTCTGTGGTGCTCGCGTTTTTCCCCCGTCTTTTTTCGGGGGAGGAAATGCTGCTCTTCTTCCTTGCGGCGTGGACGCTGGGGAAATACGGTAGTGTCTTCTTTGCCAACGCGTGGCGGTTTCTGTGCCACCGCGCCTGCGGGATGGACACGCTTGTCGCGCTCAGCACCGGCACGGCTTTCGCTTACAGCTGTTTCGCGCTGTTTTTCCCGCAGTGGTTTGTCGCCCACGGCGGCGAGCCCCGGCTTTACTTTGACTCGTGCGTGATGGTCACGGCATTTGTGCTTTCGGGTAGACTGATGGAGGCGCGGGCGAAGCGGCGTGCGTCCTCCGCGCTGCGCCGTCTCGCCGAGTTGCAGCCCTGCCGCGTCACCCGCCGGCGTGCGGATGGCGGCACGGAGGAGGCGGACATCGCCTCGGTGCGTGCGGGCGACACGCTCGTAGCGCGTCCGGGCGAGCGCATCGCGGCGGACGGCGTGGTGAGGTTGGGAAAGTCGGAGGTGGACGAGAGTACGCTGACGGGTGAGCCGCTCCCCGTGGCGAAAAGTCCCGCAGACAAGGTGATGGCGGGTACGGTGAACGGCAGTGGCGTGCTGGAGTATGAAGCACTGCGGGCGGGTGACGACACCCTGTTGGCACGTGTGGTGCGGTCGGTGCGCGAGGCGCAGGGCAGCAAAGTGCCGGCGCAGGCACTGGCGGACCGCGTCGCGGCGGTTTTTGTGCCCGCCATCTTTTGTGCCGCCCTGCTAAGCGGCGCGGCGTGGCTGGTGTGGGGTGCGGCGGATGTGCGCTGCGCCAACGCCCTGCTGGCCGTGGTGTCCGTGCTTGTGATGGCGTGCCCCTGCGCCTTGGGGCTTGCCACGCCCACGGCCATCGTGGCGGGCGTGGGGGCGTGCGCAAGGCACGGCATACTGGTGAGGGATGCGGCCGCGCTTGAGGGTGCGTGCCGTGTCGATACGTTTGTATTCGACAAGACGGGCACGCTCACCGAGGGGCGGCCCGTAGTGGTGGCGTGCGAAAATCCCGACTTCGCCGGCGTGCTTGCCGCCTTGGAGCGTTATTCCGTTCATCCCGTGGGACGCGCGGTGAGGGAACGCTTCAAGGACACGCCGCGACTGGCAGTGGCCAATTTCCGCAGCACGTCGGGCTTCGGGGTGGAAGGCGAGGTGGACGGAAAGCGGTATGCGCTGGGCAGTCTGCCCCGTCTTCTCGGGCGCGGCGCGAGCATCGGAGCGCAGCTCCGCGCAAGGGCTGAGGCTTGGGCGTGTGACGGCTTCACGGTGGCCGCACTGGCCGAGGAGGGCAGGGTGGTGTCCCTGCTCTGTGTGGCGGACAAGGTGAGGGATGACGCGGCGGAGGTGGTGCATGCGTTGCATGGCGGCGGCGTGCGCGTGTGCGTGCTGAGCGGCGACAACGAGGCTGCTGTGGCTCGCGTGGCGCAGCAAGTGGGTGCGGACACCTACAAGGCCAACGCGCTGCCCGATGACAAAGCGACCTACATACGTCGCTTGCGCTCGGGCGGTCGCCGCGTGGCGATGGCGGGCGATGGGGTAAACGACAGCGCGGCGCTTGCGGCGGCCGACCTTGGTGTGGCAATGGGGCGTGGGAGTGACACGGCCGTGGAGGCGGCCATGGTCACCGTGCTTTCGGCCGCCCCGTCCGCGCTACCTGCGTTGCTGCGCATTTCGCGCCGCACGCGCTACACCGTGCGGCAGAACCTCGTGTGGGCTTTCGCGTACAACATTCTTGCCGTGCCTGTGGCGGCTGGCGTGCTCTACCCGCTTTGCGGCGTGATGCTCAGTCCGGCGGTGGCCGGCGCGGCGATGGCTTTCAGCAGCGTGAGCGTGGTGGCCAACAGCCTGCGCCTGAGCCGGGCGTGAGTGCGGGGCGCGTGCCGCTTAATACGCTTTGTCCCTTTTAATGGCTACATTTGCCGCGTGGCGGCGCATCGCCCGGCACAGCGGCGGAAACAACAAACAAAACCACAGAGTATATATGAAGACATTGCTGACATTCATCGCGGCTTTCGTCCTTGGGACGGCGGCGGCTTTCGCAAAAGACATCAAGACGCTTGTCGTCACCCCTACGCCGCAGATGCATTGCGCTTCGTGCGAGAAGAAAATAAAGGACGGGCTGCGCTTTGAGCGCGGCGTGAAGGACATCGTGACGAGCCTTGACAGCCAGACGGTGACGGTGAAGTATGACGCCGACAAAACCACGGAAGAGAAACTTCTCAAGTGTTTCGTAAAGATAGGCTACTCGGTGGAGGTGGTGAAGTCCGGCGGCACGGAGGGAAAGCCGTGCTGCGCGGCAAAGGATAAGCGTGAAGCGAGCTGCGCCAAGGGTGGCGACCGTGCTTGCTGCGGAAAGTAAAGGCGCAGCTTGCGGCAAACTCGGCGTGCTTTTTTCGTGTCCTGCGGTGTGTGGTTGTTTTGCGAAGTGTCACAAAAACGGCACAGAAACTGACATACGGAGAATGTGACAATGTGGATTTACGGGGTCGGGCGGATTTCCCGCCGCCGGGGATGCGTCGTGGCGGTCGGTCGGGGCGGCGGTAGTTGTTGGAGGATATTCAGAAATGCCCCTTTATCCAAATGCGGGGAGCAGTTGTTTGATTCGCCCTATAAGGTAGAAAGGAAGGTTCACCAAGGTGAATGTCTTTCCGTTAGGCGTTGTCACCTTGTCAACGGAATAGGGCTTCGACCATACCCTTATCGCCACATCGTTGTCAGAGCTGTCCATAAAGACCTGAATGGAACGCAGGTGGGCGTTGGCGCCGCTTTTCACCTCTATGGGGTATAGGCGTGAGTCGTGCTGCAGCACGAAGTCCACCTCCGCGCCATTGTTGGGCTTTGCCCAGAACCCTCTTGAAAATGTTGCAAATCAGTGGCAAAATGCGTCTGAATTTGTCGTAAATCAGCAGCAAGCGTTTCCTTCTTTGTCGCAAATCAGTGGCAAAACGCATCAAAACCTGTCGTAAATCAGCGGCAAGGCGGCGGGGAAGGCTTGTCACTCGCCCCAATTGCCGCGGTCGAGGTTGCGGTAGCCTATGGCTTCGGCGATGTGTTGGCGCTGTATGTCGGGCGACGCGTCAAGGTCGGCTATGGTGCGGGCGACGCGCAGTATGCGGTCGTAGGCGCGGGCGGAGAGGTCGAGCCGTTTCATAGCCTGTGTGAGCGTGCGGCTGCACTCCGTGTCAAGGTGCGCGTGCTGCTCAAGCAGCGGACGCGTCATCTGCGCGTTGCAGTGTATGCCCTTGTGCCCCTTGTAACGCTCGGTTTGTATGGCGCGAGCCGCCATCACCCGCTCGCGTATTACGGCGCTCGGCTCGCCAGCCGGCGCGTTGGCGAGTTCCTCCACGGGGACGGGCGTCACCTCCGTCTGTATGTCTATGCGGTCGAGCAGCGGGCCGCTTATCTTGCCCATGTAGTTTTGTATCTGCCACGGCGTGCACTTGCACTTGTGCGTGGGGTGGTTGTAGTAACCGCAGGGGCAGGGGTTCATTGACGCCACCAGCATGAACGAGCACGGCAGCGTGACCGTGTACTTTGCCCGCGATATGGTGATTTCCCTGTCCTCCAGGGGTTGGCGTAGGGTCTCCAGTGCCGTGCGGCTGAACTCCGGCAGCTCGTCAAGGAAGAGTATGCCGTTGTGTGCGAGGCTTATTTCGCCCGGCTTGCACTGTGCCCCGCCGCCGATGAGCGCCACGTCGCTGATGGTGTGGTGGGGCGAGCGGAAAGGCCGTTGCGCCACGAGGGAGGTCTGCGCCCCCAGCTTTCCCGCCACGGAGTGTATCTGCGTCGTTTCGAGACTCTCGGCCATGGTTAGCTGAGGCAGGATGGACGGCAGGCGTTTTGCCATCATGCTCTTTCCGCAGCCCGGCGAGCCCACGAGGAGGATGTTGTGGCCGCCGGCCGCCGCCACCTCAAACGCCCGCTTCACGCTTTCCTGCCCTTTCACGTCGGCGAAGTCGTAGGGGCAGCTGGCCTGGGCGGCGCGGAACTCCTTGCGGGTGTCAATTTCGGTGGCGGGCAGCGCATCCGCGTCGCCTTTGAGAAACGCCACCACCTGCCGCAGGTTGTCCGCCCCGTACACCTTGAGCCTGTTCACCACGGCGGCCTCCATCACGTTGTCCTTTGGCACGATAAGTCCCTCAAAGCCCATCGCCCGCGCCTGGATGGAGATGGAGAGCGCGCCTTTCACCGGGCGCAGCGAGCCGTCCAGCCCCAGCTCGCCTACGAAGACATAGCGGTCGAG
This sequence comes from Lachnospiraceae bacterium, assembly GCA_963632255.1. Taxonomy (GTDB): domain Bacteria; phylum Bacteroidota; class Bacteroidia; order Bacteroidales; family Bacteroidaceae; genus Alloprevotella. Next base: position 29,193 of record CAVGTC010000001.1, read on the forward strand.
CTGCTCGGGCGGCACCTCGCGGCACGCCGCCAGCATGCCTATGGCGAGCGGGAGGTCGTAGCCGGAGCCTTCCTTGCGCACGTCGGCGGGGGCGAAGTTCACCGTGTATTTCATGCGCGGCGGGAGGCGGAACTGGCTGTTCTGGAATGCTCCGTCCACGCGCATGCGGCTCTCGCGCACGGCGTTGTCGGGCAGCCCCACCATAAGGAACATGGGCGTGTCCTCGGAGGCCGCCATTTGCCGCATGTTCACTTCAAGGAAAACGGGCATCGCCTTGAGGCCGTTGACTGCGCAGGTGTTTACTTTTACAAGCATGGTGTGTGTGGTGTGCGGTGGGTTGGGGGGAGGGTGCTTTGCGGTCGCTTCTTTATGGAGGTCTGTTGGCTTATTTGGCGGGGAGGTCGGCGGGGGAGGTGATGTCGCGCCGCCTTATCACGCCGCGTGCGTCCACCTCCATCACCGAGGGGACGTAGCGCAGGGCGGTCTTTTGCGCGAGCGGCGTGGCGAAAGCCTTTCCGTCCCACACTATGGTAGCGTGGGAGAGGCTGTCGGTGGCCAGTACCCTGCGCAGCGGGTCGGCGGAGGGGTCGAGCGAAACCGCAAGTAGGCGGCAGTCGCCGTATTTTCCCTCGCGTATGCTCCTGTTGACGGTGCGCAGCATGGAGATGCTCTCACCGCTCCACGCCGCGCAAAACACGATGAAGAAGCGGTGGCCGGCGAAAGTGGCGTTGTCCACCGTCGCGCCGCCGAGCGTCTTCGCCGAAAAGGCGGGCAGACGGCAGTCCGTGCCGCACAGCAGGCGGGGGCGCAGGCGCGTGCAGAGCTGCGTGACGGCCGCGTTGGACGGCTGTGCCTTGTGCAGCGCGTCAAGCAACGGGAGGGCTGTGCGCGGGTCGGTGTCGCGCGGCGTGTCGAAGTATTTGCGGAAAACCGCCACGGCGGCGAGCGTGGCGGGGTGGTCACGCACAAACTGCGCCGCCGCCGCGCGCTGGTTGGAGGCGGGCGCGGCGTTGTTGGTGGCACGGAAGTCGGAGAGAAGCCGGTTCTCCTCCGTCCCTGTCACCTCCGCCGCGCCGATGTGCGCCGCCTCGCCCCGCATGCGCACGGTTTTGCCGGGCTCCATGACGAGGTGGGTCTGTGTGAAGTTGGGGTAGAGCAGCGTGACAAGCACGGGGCGCGTGGCGGTGCGCTCGTAGGTGAAGCGTCCGTCCTCTATGCGCACGGTGTCCACGCCGCCCTCCGCGCCGTCCTCGCAGTAGATGTAGACATCGGCTTGGGATATGTTGTCAATCCTTCCCTCCAGCCTGGCTTTCCCCTTGCCCGGACCGCAGGCGGCGGCGAGCAGTGCGGCGAGAGCCAGAAGCAGCAGGGTGAGGGGTGTGGACGGCTTGGCGTGTGCGTAAATACGGGCGGCTGTGCGGGCGGCGGCAGCGTGGGTGTGCATCTCTTTGCGTGTGGTGGTAAACAAAAAAGGAGAATGCCGCCCGCCCTTTCTTCTCTCTTACGGGGCGGGCGCATTCTCCGTGTGCGGTGCGTGCCGCTCGCGCGGCGGCGTGTTTTACTTCACGAGGCTTTGGAAGTAGCTGTCGTTGAAGAGCGAGACAAACTCAAGATCCTTTTCCGCGTAGCTTTTCAGCGAGCCGTCCTTGGCTATGGCGGAGCGCAGGCTTGCCAGCGCGTCGGAGCTGCGGTTGGTGCGGGCGGCGAGGATGGCTTTGAGGTAGTCGGTGTAGGCGTCGGGCTGCGCCACCTTGGAGAGGGTGCCGGCGGCCGAGGCGTAGTCCTTGCTGAGTATCTGCGCCAGCGCGGCGGAGTTGGTGTTGCAGCCTTTCAGGCTCTGTGCGGCCTGGGCGTAGTTGCCCTGCGCCACTTGCAGGTTGCTGAGAGCCTCGTTGTAGTTCTTTGCCGAGGTGGCCTGTGACAGGTAGTTCTGCGCCCCCTCCGTGTCGCCTCCGGACAGGGCGAGCAGCGCGCGGTTGGCGTTTACCTCGGCGGCGTCGCCCCTCTTCGCGGCGGCCTTGTCAAGGTAGCCTTTCGCGGCGGCGGTGTCACCCTTTGCGTAGGCGAGGGCGGCGAGGTTGTTGAAGGCGCGGTAGTCGGCGGGGTACTGCTTGGCGGCGGTGGAGTAGATGTCCTGCTGCTTGGTGGTGTCCTCGGTGAGCGTCGCCGCGTAGAGGAGTTCCTCCACGGAGAGCTTGGAAGCGTCGGTCTTATACTGCTCGTCTATTTCGTCGTCCGTGCGTCCGATGAGGTTGTAGTTGATGGTGAGGCGGGCGCGGCGCAGCTCGGGCAGGATTTCGTCAGCCAGCTCGCCGAAGCCCTTGGAGAGGTTGCGTATCTGCGTCTCGCGCTCCTCGGGGTCCTGGTACATTGAGAGGACGCGCAGAATTACGTCCTTGTCCTGCATGTTGGAAGCCTGCACAAGTTCCTGGAAACCCTCCCAGTCCTGCGCCGTGTAGCGCGTGTCGACGTCGGTGCTGAGGCTGAGGCTCTTCAGCTGTTTGTCCACATACTGCGAGGACGATTTCCCGCGCTGCTCGGCGAGGCCCTTGTTGAGTTTGAGTCCGCCGTCGGGCGAGGCGTACGCCGACACCTCGATGTTTTCCAGCATAAGCCCTTTCTGGTCGGCTTTTATGTCGCGCAGCGTCTGCACAAAGTCCTTTACGGAGGTGGTGGAGAGTTCGCTGTTGCGTATGTTGGCCTGCTGTATGAGGTACTTAATCTGTGCCTGTTTCGTCTGCTTCACCGCGTACTGGTAGGCGTCCTCGGCCAGGGTCGTGTTGGCCGTCGCCGCAGTCTTGCCAATGAGGGCTGAGGTGGCAAGCACGCCGTCGGCCACTTTCACCTCGGGCACCTTCACCTCCTTTTTGCCAAGGCGGGCGGTGAATTTGAGGTACAGCTCGCTGCGCTCCATGTCGGGCGTGTAGTCAAACTGGCTCTTCATGGTGTAGCTGCCGCCGAGCTTGTAGCTTATCTCCTGGTCGTTGCCCTGCACTTTCTCGCCCTGGAAGGTGGCTTCCTTGCCCGTGGCGGAGCTTGTGGCGGAGCGCAGCTCGGGGGTGACGGTGACGACGGCGTTTCTCTTCATGTATTTCTCGGGGAAGGTGCCGTTGATGGTCACGGGCACTTTCCCGCCCACTGCCTCGAGGGGCGAGGGCGTCACAGTGAAATTGTCAGCGGAGAGTTCTCCCAGCTTTCCGCAGGAGGCGAGCAGCAGTGTGCCCGCCGCCAGCGTCAGATAGATGTGGCTTCGCATATAATATATAAGGTGTGGTTTTTCTTTCGTGTGCGGTTTCTTCCAGGGCAAAGGTAGGAAAAGTGCCGGCTACGCCGCGCGGACGGCAGTGCCTTTTCAGGTTATATAACAGAAATCCGCCTTAACGCGCCGTCCCCGTCTCGCCTCACGCTTTCTCGCCCAGGCGGCGGCAGAGCTTGCCGCCCAGCAGGCAGTAAAGCCCGAGGGCGATGAACGGGATGCTGAGCAGCTGCCCCTGGTCAAGACCGATGAGCGACACCATTTTCTGCTCCCACGGCTCCTGCACCTCCTTGCAGAACTCCACGAGGAGGCGGAAGGTGAAGATGCTTGTCAGGCACCAGCCGAAGAAGAAGCCCGTCCCCACTTTCTGCGGGCGGCGGCGGTACAGCAGCAGTCCGGCGGCGAAGAAAAGCAGGTACGCGGCGGCCTCGTACAGCTGCGCCGGGTGGCGCGGCAGCGTGTCGCCGAGGCGGGCGAAGACAAAGCCGTAGTCCGTGCCGGTGTACTTGCCCACAATCTCCGAGTTCATCAGGTTGCCAAGGCGTATGAAGCACGCCGCCACGGGCGTGGCGATGGCTATGTTGTCCAGCACGCGCATCAGGTTCACCTTCGTGCGGCGCACGTACAGCCACAGCGCCACCATAAGCCCCAGCGTGCCGCCGTGCGAGGCCAGCCCGGCGTAGCCCGTGAAGTGCCATGCGCCGTCCGCGCCGCGCCGCGCCGGCAGCACCATCTCCAGCGGGTGGGCGAGGAAGTACTGCGGCTCGTAGAGGAGGCAGTGCCCCAGCCGCGCCCCGGCGAGAATGCCGATGAAGCAGTAGAGGAAGAGCGGGTCGAATTTTTCCTGCGGTATGCCCTGGCGGCGGTAGAGGCGGTACACCACGACGTAGGCCAGCGCCAGCGCGAGGCACCAGCACACGCCGTACCAGCGCACGCCGTACGTGCCGACGGAGAAAGCCGTGACGGAGGGATCCCAGTATATCATAAGGTGGTGGATAAGGCGGGTTGGGTGTAGTGTCTTGGTTGCGCGCGCGGGACGCGGCGGGGCGCGGGCTTACACGTTGAAGCGGAAGTGCATGATGTCGCCGTCCTGCACCTCGTATTCCTTACCCTCGACGTGCAGCAGGCCGGCGTCGCGCACGGCGCTCTCCGAGCCGAGTCGTATGTAGTCGGCGTACTTTATCACCTCGGCGCGTATGAAGCCCTTTTCAAAGTCGGTGTGTATCACGCCGGCGCACTGCGGCGCTTTCCAGCCCTTGCGGTAGGTCCAGGCTTTCACCTCCATCTCGCCGGCCGTGATGAACGTCTCAAGGTTCAGCATCTTGTACGCCGCCTTGACGAGGCGGTTGCAGCCGCTCTCCTCCAGACCCACGTCCTGCAGAAACATCTGCCGCTCCTCGTAGGTCTCCAGCTCGGCGATGTCGGCCTCGGTCTGCGCGGCCAGCACCAGCACTTCCGCGCCCTCGGGCTCCACCGCCTTGCGCACCTCGTCCACGTAGTGGTTGCCCGTGGCGGCCGAGGCCTCGTCGACGTTGCACACGTACAGCACGGGCTTTGAGGTGAGCAGGAAGAGGTTGCGGGCGGCCGTCTGCTCCTCCTTGATGTCAAACTGCACGCTGCGGGCGCTTTTGCCCTGCAGCAGCGCGGCGCGGTAGGCCTGCAGCACCTCGTACTCGGTCTTCGCGCCCTTGTCGCCGCCCACCTGCGCTATTTTCTCCACGCGCTTCATGCGGTTTTCCACCGTCTCAAGGTCTTTCAGCTGCAGCTCGGTGTCTATAATCTCCTTGTCGCGCACGGGGTCCACGCTTCCGTCCACGTGCACCACGTTGCCGTCGTCAAAGCAGCGCAGCACGTGTATGATGGCGTCGGTCTCGCGTATGTTGCCCAGAAACTGGTTGCCGAGCCCCTCGCCTTTCGACGCGCCTTTCACCAGTCCGGCTATGTCCACTATCTCCACCGTGGTGGGCACTATGCGCCCGGGGTGCACCAGCTCGGCCAGCTTGCCCAGCCGCTCGTCGGGCACGGTGATGACGCCCACGTTGGGCTCTATGGTGCAGAAGGGGAAGTTGGCAGACTGCGCCTTGGCGTTGCTAAGGCAGTTGAAGAGGGTGGACTTCCCCACGTTGGGCAGGCCCACGATGCCGCATTGTAAGCTCATGTGTTTGTCGTTCTCGGTTTTTCCAATCGGCAAAGTTACCATTTTCGCGCCGAACGCGGGGCATCCGGCGGCGCGGAGGGCGTGCCTTCGCGGCGGCGGGCTGATGTTTCCGCGCATTGCGCTAACTTTGCAGCCCAGCCGCCGCGCCCTTCCCGCCGCCAGGCGCGGAAATCAGTAAGTAAGCAAAACGGCGTTTTTTCTGACACTTTGAATTTCCGCCCGCATTTTAACATATTTGCTTTCGGCGGAAAAATGTATTATCTTTGTACTACAAGATAGGGACATGCCGCGAGGCGTGCCCCTATTTTTGACCTATACTAATTATCAGCCACTTACGAGTCAAAATGCCTGCACTTGGACCACGGAGTACCGCGGTATCTTGTCACTGGGGTGCGGCTTGGCCTTCAAAGTACCGCGGCATCTTGTCACTGAAGTGCGGCTTGGCGAAAAAAGCCCCGCGCGAGGCGTCTGAAAGTCCGCACCCTGCATTAAAGAAAGTTAAAGTTCGACTGTTTTCCGCCGCGCCTGTTTTGACACTTTGCCAACTTTTCCGGCGAAAAACAAGACAAACGAAAAAACCGCGCCTTTTCCGCGCGGCCGCCCCCGCGCCCCGCCGGCGGGCGGACGCGCGGCCGAAAAACACAAAAAGCCGCGCGGCGGCGGGCGGGGCGCGAAGAAATTGCTAATTTTGCGTGATTTACGCAAGGTAAAAACATATTCATAACATTCAATTCGAGAGATGAACGTGATTACAAAGACCGTCGCGCTGCCTGATGGCCGCACCATCAGCATCGAGACGGGCAAGCTGGCCAAGCAGGCCGACGGCGCCGTGATGCTGCGCCTCAACAACACCGTGCTGCTGGCCACCGTCTGCGCAGCCCGCACCGCACAGCCGGGCACCGACTTCATGCCCCTGCAGTGCGACTACAAAGAGAAATACAGCGCCGCCGGCCGTTTCCCCGGCGGCTTCACAAAGCGCGAGGGACGCCCCGGCGACTACGAGATACTCACGTCGCGCCTTGTCGACCGCGCCCTGCGCCCCCTCTTCCCCTCCGACTACCACTGTGAGGTGTACGTCAACATCACCCTCTTCTCAGCCGACGGCGTGGACTTGCCCGACGCCCTTGCCGGCTTCGCCGCATCGGCCGCCCTCGCCGCGAGCGACATACCTTTCGAGGGTCCCATCTCCGAGGTGCGCGTGGCACGCGTGGACGGCGAGTACATCGTCGACCCCACCTCCGAGCAGCTGAAAAGCGCCGACATGGACATCATGGTGGGCGCCACGGAGGAGAACATCATGATGGTGGAGGGCGAAATGGACGAAGTGCCCGAGAGCGCCCTGCTTGAGGCCCTCAAGGTGGCCCACGAGGCCATCAAGCCCATGTGCCGCCTGCAGAAGGAGCTCTCCAAGGAGCTCGGCACCGACGTGAAGCGCGAGTACGAGGACGAGGTGAACGACGAGGAGCTGCGCGCGCAGGTGAAAGACGAGTGCTACGCCCCCGCCTACGCCATCGCGCAGGCCGGCGACCACGACAAGCACCAGCGCGAGGACGCCTTCACCAAGATACGCGAGGACTTCAAGGAGAGCTACGCCGCCGCCCACGCCGAAATGGCCGCCGACGAGCTGGAGGAGAAAAACGCCCTCATCGACCGCTACTACCACGACGTGGAGCGCGACGCCATGCGCCGCTGCATACTTGACGAGGGCAAGCGCCTCGACGGCCGCCGTACGGACGAGATACGCCCCATATGGTGTGAGGCGGGTCCCCTGCCCATGCCCCACGGCTCGGCCATCTTCACGCGCGGCGAGACGCAGGCGCTCGCCACCACCACCCTCGGCACGAAAATGGACGAGAAGATGGTGGACGACGTGCTTGACAAGAGCTACATGCGCTTCCTCCTGCACTACAACTTCCCCCCGTTCTCCACGGGCGAGGCTAAGGCGCAGCGCGGCGTGGGACGCCGCGAGATTGGCCACGGGCATCTGGCGTGGCGCGCGCTGAAGGGACAGATTCCCGCCGACTTCCCCTACACGGTGCGCGTGGTGAGCGACATACTCGAGAGCAACGGCTCGTCGTCAATGGCAACCGTGTGCGCCGGCACACTCTCGCTGATGGACGCCGGCGTGCCCCTCAAGGCACCCGTGAGCGGCATCGCGATGGGGCTCATCAAAAACCCCAGCGAGGACAAGTACGCCGTGCTGAGCGACATCCTTGGTGACGAGGACCACCTCGGCGACATGGACTTTAAGACGACGGGTACGCTCAAGGGACTCACCGCCACGCAGATGGACATCAAGTGCGACGGCCTGTCGTACGAGATACTTGAAAAGGCGCTGGCCCAGGCCAAGGCCGGCCGCGAGCACATCCTCGGCAAGCTCACCGAGACGCTCGCCGCGCCGCGCGATGACTTCAAGCCGCAGGTGCCCCGCATCGTGGCCTTCGAGATACCCAAGGAGTTTATCGGAGCCGTGATTGGCCCGGGCGGAAAGATTATCCAGGGCATGCAGGAGGACACCGGCGCCACCATCACCATAGACGAGGAGGACGGCGTAGGCAAGATACAGGTGAGCGCCCCCAACAAGGAGTCCATCGACGCCGCCGTGGCGAAGATACGCGCCATCGTGGCGATGCCCGAGGTGGGCGAGGTGTACGACGCCAAGGTGGTGAGCATCATGCCCTACGGCTGCTTCGTCGAGTTCATGCCGGGCAAGGAAGGCCTGCTGCACATCAGCGAAATTGCCTGGAAGCGCCTTGAAAGCGTGGAGGAGGCCGGCATCAAGGAGGGCGACGCCATCAAGGTGAAGCTGCTTGAGATTGACGAGAAGACCGGCAAGTTCCGCCTCTCCCACCGCGTGCTGGAAGAGAAGCCCGAGGGCTGGGAGGACCGCCCCGCGCGCCGTCCCCGCCGCGAGGGGGGCGAGGCCCGCAGCCCGCGCCGTCCGCACCGCGACTGACAACGCCGCCGCGCCGCCTCCCGCGCCAAGTGACCGCATGACATGACGCGGCCAAGGCGCGTGCCGCAGCCGGCTAATATGACACGAGCCGCCCGCCCGGAGCCGCACAGGCCCGGCGGGCGGCTCTCTTTGCGCCCTTTTTCTTAACTTTACCGCAACTTTAAGGTGGGTTCTATTAATTCCCACCGTAAAGAATAACATTAAACTAACAAAGCAAATTTATAGAACCCACCTTTAATAAGACCCCCTACCACATGCGCCACCTCCTACCCGCCATACTGCTTGCCGCGCTGCACGCCGCGTGCCTCAGGGCACAGCCGAAAGTGGAGTTCGACCAGACGATGCGCGACATGGGCACGCTGATTTGGCAGCAGCCCCGCACCGCAGTCTTCAACCTTGTCAACAAAAGCACGGAAACGCTTTACATAAAGGACGTGGAGACCGACTGCGGCTGCACCCTGCCGCAGTGGACGGAAACGGCGATAGAGCCGGGCGGAAAGGGCACCGTGAGCGCCACGTACGACGCCGCGCTGCTGGGGCATTTCTCGAAAAACCTCTTTGTGCACACCAGCCTTTCGGACACGCCCTACCGCCTCCGCCTCACCGGCGAGGTGGCGCTGCGCGAAAAGGCGGGCGCGGGCAGCGACTACCCCTACAAGGTGGGCAGCTTCTCGCTGAGCGCGGAGGACGTGGAGTTTGACGACGTGCGCAAGGGCGACACCCCCGAGCAGACAATATATATATACAACGGCAGCGGAAAGAGTTACGAGCCCGAGCTGATGCACATGCCGAAATACCTCACCGCCGCCATGGAGCCGGCGGTGATACGCCCGGGGGCGACGGGGCGCGTGACGCTGCGCCTCAACAGCCACGAGCTGCGCAACCTCGGTTTGACGCAGACAAACGTGTACCTAAGCCGCTTCGTGGGCGACCGCGTGAGCCGCGAAAACGAGATAGGCGTGTCGGTGGTGCTTCTGCCCGAAGTGCCTGAAACGCCCGACTCGGACAGTCCGCAGCTGCTGCTTGACAGCGCCACGGTGACGGTTGCGCCGTCGGGGCGCAAGGGCGCGGCGGGACAGCTGCTGCTTTCAAACGGCGGCACGCGCCCGCTCACCGTAAGCATGCTGCAGGTGTACCACCCGGGCATCAGCGTGAGCTTGTCCAAGCGCGAGGTGGCGCGGGGCGAGACGGTGAAGCTGAAAATAAAGCTCAACGACGCGGCGGTGCAACAGGGGAAAAACCGCAGGATACTGCTTATCACCAACGACCCGCTGCACCCGAAGACCATCATCAACGTGCACATAGCGGAGGCGGAGTGACCACACCCGCGGCACGCACGCCGCCTTGAAAGGAAGAGTGACAAGCAAAAGGGCAAAGACGGACTTGCGCCGCCTTTGCCCTTTTGCTTTTGTGCTTTGCCGGACAGCCCGGGGTGTCACAGGATATCCCGCGCGGGTTTTGCCGCCCCCGGGGGATGCCGCCGGGGTTATCCCTCCTCCGCCCGCACGTAGTCGGCGAAGGTGAACGGCGCGGCGTTTTTCTCGTCGGCCGTGTGGCTCTCCTCCGCCACCAGCCGCCACTCCGCCGCGTCAAAGGGCGGGAAAAAGGCGTCGGCGGCGGGCGCCTCGGCGTGCACAAGGGTGAGGTAGAGGCGCGAGGCCCGCGGCAGGGCGGCGGCGTAGACGCTCTCGCCGCCGATGGCGAAGATCTCCTCGCCGGCTCCGCACGCCGCCAGCGCGTCCCCGAAAGAGCCGAAGACCTCCGCGCCCGGGGCGGCGTACCCCTCCTGCCGGCTTATGACGATGTTGCGGCGGTTGGGCAGCGCGCCCTTGGGCAGCGACTCGTACGTCTTGCGCCCCATCAGCACGGTGTGCCCCGTGGTGAGCCGCTTGAAGCGTTTCAGGTCGGCGGAGAGGCGGAAAAGCAGTCCGCCCTCATACCCTATGGCGCGGCGCTCGTCAAGCGCGCAGATGATGGATAGTGGCATATATATGGTGTGTGTAGGGTTTTCCTGTCCGTGTAGAGGCGTTCACTCCCCCTCAAGCTCGCGCAGCTCGTCCCCGGAGAGAGGGGAGCCGGAAATGACGCGCAGGTTGTCGGCAAGCTGCTCGACGCGGCTTACGCCGACGATGACGCTCGTCACCCCGTGGTGTCCCAGCACCCAGCGCAGCGCCACATCGGCAAGGCTTTCGCCTCGGTGGCGGGCAAGTGCGTCCCAGCGTCGCAGGCGGGCGAGCAGCTCCGGCGTGAGCGCGCTCTCCTTGAGTGTGACGTCGGTGCGCATCCGCGAGTCCGCCGGCACGCCCGAAAGGTAGCGGTCGGTCAGAAGCCCCTGCGCAAGCGGCGAGAAAGCCACAAGTCCCGTGCGCTGCTCCCTCACCGCGTCCAGCACGCCGTCGTGCTCAATAGTGCGGTCGAGCAGGTTGAGTCTGCCCTGGTAGGCAAGGACGGGCACGTCGCGCTTGCGCAGGTATCCGCAAGCGTAGCGGAAAGCGTCCGCCGGCCAGCGCGAGATGCCTATGTACAGGGCTTTCCCCTGCCTTACGATGTCGGCAAGCGCCTGCAGGGTTTCGTCAAGCGGCGTGAGCGGGTCGTAGCGGTGGGAGTAGAAAAGGTCGACATAGTCCAGCCGCATGCGCCTCAGGCTCTGGTCGAGACTCGCCATAAGGTACTTGCGCGAGCCCCAGTTGCCGTAAGGTCCGGGCCACATGTCGTAACCCGCCTTTGTGGCGACGAAAAGCTCGTCGCGGTAGGGGCGGAAAGAGCCGTCCATCAAGCGCCCGAAAGTCTCCTCCGCCGAGCCGTACGGCGGCCCGTAGTTGTTGGCGAGGTCGAAGTGCGTCACGCCGTGGTCGAAAGCGTAGTGCAGCATGCGCTCGCTCTCGGAGAAAGGGCGCGCCGCGCCGAAGCCTTTCCACAGCCCCAGCGACACGCGGGGGAGAAGCACGCCGCTGTCGCCGCAGCGGGCGAAAAGGGCTTCGGCGTCGGCGTAGCGCGTGTCGGACGCGCGGTAGGGGAGGTGGTCTTGCATGGGGAGCTTGTTGTTGTGCTTATATAAAGATGCGTGTCGCGGCGAAGTGTCCGGTGCGGGCACACGGGGGCGCAGTGGGGCGGGGATGCCGCGCGGCAGTGCGCGTTACGTGTCAGTTCTCCCCCGTCCCCTTCCAGTTGACGAGGTAGAGCTTTCCCGTGGTGCGGGTGAAGGCCGTGTAGAGCCAGCGCAGGTAGGGCAGCCCCATGTCCTCCTCGGGCACGTAGCCCTGGTCGATGTACACGCGCTCCCACTGGCCGCCCTGCGCCTTGTGGCAAGTGACGGCGTAGGCGTACTTAAGCTGTATGGCGTTGTAGTAGGGGTCCTGCCGCAGGGCACGCATGCGCTCGCGCTTGGAGGGGATGTGCATATAGTCTTCCAGCACGCCCTCGTAAAGCCTGTGGCTCTCCTCGCGCGTGAGTGAGGGCGACTCGGAGGTGAGCGTGGAGAGCAGCACGCGGCAGTCCGCCTCAAAGTCGCCGTAGTCGGGGAAACGCAGCGTGGCGTCGGCGAAGCGGAAGCCGTACTGCTCGTGCTCATTGTGTATGCGCACCACCTCCGCCGTGTCGCCGTTGGCTATGAAGCTGAGGGGGAGACGCTCGCCGGGGGTGAGCGACTTGGCAATCTGCTCCGTCCAGTAGTAGTTGTTCTTCACCGCCATCACGAGGTCGCCGCGCGTCAGCTCGTCCTCACGGTCGAAGATGCGGCTGCGTATGCCGTTGTTGTAGATGTTGGCGCGTTTGTTGGAGCGCGTGACCACGATGACCTGGTCGGTGCCGTAGTTGCGGTAGTCGCCCTCCAAAGCCTCTACAAGTTCGCTGCCGGGCAGTGCCACCACCTCGCCCGCCGCGCTTGTGCGCAGGGGCGGGATGCCCGTGAAGCCCTCCGCCTGCAGGCGGCGTATGAGCGTGGCGCCGGAAAGCACGCCGCTGTCGCTGTGCTGGCGCACTACCTCGGTGAGGTCGGCGCTGCCCACAAGCAGTCCGTAGCGGTGCAGCACTTCCTCGCGCAGGGCGGGACTTTCGTCCTCGCCCACGGGGGGGAGCTGCGCGGTGTCGCCCACGAGGAGCAGGCGGCAGCCCTGCCCTTGGTAGACAAATGACACGAGGTCGTCCATCAGTTCGCCCGTGCCGAAGAGTGAGTCGCCCATCACGCCCGCCCCGCTGGCTATCATCGAGGCCTCGTCGACAATGAAGAGCGCGTCGCGCAGCTTGTTGTAGCCAAGAGAGAAGCGCGTACCCTCGCCGTTGAAGGTTTCCTGGCGGTATATCACGCGGTGTATGGTGTACGCCGCCTCGCCGGCGTGGCGGGAGAATACCTTCGCCGCCCGCCCTGTGGGAGCAAGCAACACAGCCTCGCGCCCCAGCTGCCGCAGCACGCGCACCAACGCGCCGACAAGGGAGGTCTTGCCCGTGCCGGCGTACCCGCGCAGTATGCACGCCGCCATAGGACGCGGCGTGGTGACGAAATGGGTGAGCAGCAGTGCCGCCTTGCCCTGGGAGGGGGTGAACGGCAGGCCGAACTCCTTTTCAAGGAGTGTGTATACTCTTTCGTTTGTGGTGTCTGTCTGCATGGCTTTACGGGCGGGACAAATTTACGGAAAAACGCACTAACCGCCTTGAAGCCGTCCGCTGTCCGCCGCTTTTGCCATGATCGCTTTACGATTTGCCATACAAACGTCCAATCGCGCCCTTTGTTGACAAAATGCGAGATTTAATCTAAATAAGTCAGTCAGGGCTTGGAGTAACGGAAATAGTTACTACTTTTGCAGTGTGTTAAAGCGAACGACGGTTCGCAAGCCCGCGAAAGCGGTCAGACACAAGCCACAAATACGGAATTCTGACGGGACTCGGCAGGGAAGGGTTTTGAAGCCGAAACAAATCTCCCGGAAGATATAGGAAGGTCTCATCCCCCCCGAAAGAGGGCGGGACACTTCGGACAATAGCTATAAGGTAATAGTGTTTTTTAGGTAAATGACGAAAGGGGCAGCTCGCGTTGTGAAACGAGGACTGCCCCGCTTTTTTTATCCTGTTTTGTCCTGCCGCGCCCCCTTTGTGGCTCTTTACGGGTGCGAAAGCTCTCTTCGCCCATCGTTTTCCCTGCCGCGCAAGGGATTCGCTGCCGGAATTCCCGCTGTTCCGCCTACGCGTTTCCGCTTTTCCACCTGCTAAATTCCGCCTTCTCCTCCCGTTTCTCACGCAACCACGTTTGATTTTGCCCTGCGAAACCACTTGACCGGGCTTCCTTATATCCAGACCGCCCGCGAGACCGCCTCTTGCGCCATTCACCCGCTGCCGCCGCGCACAAGAAAGCGCACTTGCCGCACAGGATGCGCAGCAAGTCCGCCTTTTAGGTTAATTTCGGTCAAATCCGTGTCCGCCTTCAAGCCTTTATAGAACCCGCCTATAATGTATGCCAGCCGTAGAGTATGCCCGTGCGGGGCGCAACCTCCGGCAGGGAGGGGCGCATTTGGCGCGTCAGAAGCCCCACTTGGCCTTGACGCACTGGTCCTCCACGCTCTCCTCATCCGCCACTTTGGAAAGGTTGGGGAAGAAGTTGATGCCCGTGAGCTGCTCCAGCCGGTTGACACTGACGGCGTGCGTGCCAATCACCGAAAGCGGTGCTTTGTTTTCGTACGTGTAACCGTACTCTTTGTGCTCCATCCAGAAAGCGATGGAGCTGTATCCGCCGTTCTTGATGGCAAGCAAAGCCATGAAGTAGTACTTCGGCACAGCCACCCGCGCCCCGTTGCTGCGCGTCTGGTAGCCCAGCGTCTGGTCGAGCGTCCCGCCTTTCACCACATAAAGTGTGTCGGCAAAGCTGGAGCTGCGTCCGAGCGTCTGCACACGGGCTTCAAGCGTAGTCCAGTAGCCCTGGTTGAAAGAGGAGAGCATCGGTGACATATTGGACATGTAAAAGGTAAGGTAGTTGGCGCTGACGGAGTAGAGGCGGTCGGCCGAGGCGCAGAGGTGGCCGCGGTTGTAGCCCCAGTCAAACGTCTGCGTGCCGATGCGCAGCGAGGCGGGGAGGTCGGGGTCGTCGGCCCAGGGGTTGTCGCTGCGTCCCGTGCCTTTCGCACGCGTGACACCGTCGAAGCGGAAAGCCACCCAGCGCGAGTGGTACTTCGCCTTGTTGTACTCAAGGCAGTAGGCCATCACGTTCTTTCCGTTTTCGGTGGTGGTGTGAATCAGCGTCACCGTCGAGCCGTCGGTGCATGTCGCGGGGCACTCCATGCGTGTGGTGACATCGGCGGAGGCCTCCGGCGTGCTGGTGTCGCTGCCGCCCTCCTTGCCGTAGCTTACGCGCCCGGAGCTGTCGTCGTCACCGCACGAAAGGAGGAGGACGGCGGAAAAGGAAAGGAGAATATATATTGCGTATTTCTTCATTGTCGTCTGTCTGCGTAAACAATAGGAAAGCCGCTGCCGCAAAAGGACTTGCGGCGGCGGCTTTCCCCTGTTTCAGGAAGCCGGGGGTTACTCGGCGTAGTAGATGGTGAACGAAACGATGCGCAGCTGCGTCGGACTGCCCGTCGTGGTGTTGGCGTTGGTGAGCAGCGTGGAGGTTGCGCCAATGCTGCTTACCCACAGTTTCTGCCCGTTGACTGTCACCGTGCCCGGCTCGGCGTTGATAAGTCCGTTAGCCGTGTATACCGTGCCCTGGTAGCTGTCGCAGTTGAACAGGATGGAGGCAATCTTTTTGGAAGAGGCCACCGTGATGGTGTTCTTGGGATACACGCGGATGTTTTTGCCCGAGGTGTAGTATTTCGGGGTGTTGGTTGCGCCGCCGCCCGCAAAGGTCAGCGTCGTGCCGTCCGAAAGGGTGAGCGTCTCCATGGCGGTGCCGTTCTCATAACCGAAGGACTCTGCCGTAGCCGTAATGAAGTTGCTTGTCACCGCGCCCTCGGGGTCGCTTCCTGTGTCACCGCCTGTGTCACCGCCGGTGTCGCCTCCGCCCGTGCTCTCGCCCGGTTTGCCTGCCGCGATGCTGAAATTCTTCACCTCCCAAGTGGAGCCGCTCGTGGCGTTGGTGTTGTAGCGGAAGGCTATGCGCACCGTCTTGCCCATGTACTCGGAGGGTATGGCGATGTCAGACGAGGAGAAAGTCGACCAGTCCGAGCCCTCGGTGTGCGTCTGGTTGAGCACCGTCCAGCCCTCTGCGGCGTTGGCCTCGTTGAAGGCGGTGGAGATGAGCAGCTGCTGGTTTTCGTCTCCCTTGTTGTAGCGCAGGATATAGTCGTAGCTTACGTGCGCCTCGGTCTGTCCCTGCAGCGATATCTCAGGGCTCACGAGGTAGTAAGTGCCAGCCGTCGTGGTCTTGGACGTGTTGTCGTAACCCGTGGCCTTTGCCGTGCTGTAGTCAATGGTCCACG
Organism: Lachnospiraceae bacterium; assembly: GCA_963632255.1. Lineage (GTDB taxonomy): Bacteria > Bacteroidota > Bacteroidia > Bacteroidales > Bacteroidaceae > Alloprevotella. The sequence continues at coordinate 44,963 of CAVGTC010000001.1, forward strand.
CGCCGGAACCGCTTGTGAGGTAGCTGGTGAAGCTGCCGAGTGTCGTGGAGAATGCCTCCGTGTAAGGCAGGGTCTTCGTGCCGCCGGTGTCGGTGCCGCCGCCCGATGCGCCGCCCTCGTTCACCGCGAAGTTTTTCACCTCCCAGGTGGAGCCGCTCGTGGCGTTGGTGTAGTAGCGGAAGGCTATGCGCACCGTGTCGCCCATATACTCGGCGGGGATGCTCACGTCAGCCGAGGAGAAAGTCGACCAGTCCGCGCCCTCGGTGTGTGTCTGGTTGAGCACCACCCAACCCTGCGCGGGGTTGGAGGCGTCAAAGGAGGGGTTGATGAGTACCTGCTGGTTTTCGTCTCCCTTGTTGTAGCGCAGGATGTAGTCGTAGGTGACGTGTGCCGCGCTCTTTCCCACAAGCGATATCTCGGGACTTATGAGGTAGTACGTGCCTGCCGTCGTGGTCTTGGTTGTGTTATCGTAACCCGTGGCCTTGGCCGTGCTGTAGTCAATCTCCCACTTGCCCGAGCCGTCGGTGGTGTAGTTGGTGAAACTTCCGAGTGAGGAGGCGAACGACTCCTCGTAGGGCAGCGTCTTCACGTTGCTTTCGCTTTCGCCGCTTCCGCTCGTTCCGGCGTTGACCCCGTAAGGTGCCGGCACATCCTCGCAGGCTGTGAAACCGAGCGCCATTACGGCGGCAGCGAGGCTAAGAATGTATTTCTTCATTTTGTCGCGTGTTTGTTATGTGGTTATTTGTCGGTGTGTCATAGCGTTCGTGCCGCGCGGTCTTCCGCGCCGCCGCCCGCCGTGGCGTAGTGTCAGTTTGCGGAGATGTCCGTTGTGTCGCGCAGCTGCACCTGCCAGTTGTCATAGTAGGAAAGCACGCCCGTGTAGGTGCGGCTGTCCTCGGGCAGCTCGAGGTAGGATATTACGTTCTTGGTGGAGGTGCGCAGCGTCACCTTGCTGTTGTTGCTTTCCAGGAGGATGGTGCGGTCCACGCCGTAGCCCTGGTCGTGCAGTTCGTAGGGGGCGAAAATCTTCTTCCCGTTGGCGGAGAGCGTTTCCACCTTGTCAAGCACGTCGTCCTCGCTTCCCTTGTCAAGGGAGGTCTTCTTTGCGCCCTGCACCTCGTCTATCGTGCCGCGCACCTTGGCAAGCAGCGGGGTGTACTGGTAGGTCTTGTTGGCGGAGGCGCGCAGCCACGCGTCACCCGTCGTGCCGGTGAGGTCGAGCGGTGTGAGCTCGGGAGCCGACATGTCAGGCGCACCCACCAGCTGCACGTTGGTGGCGAGCAGCTGGAAGAGGATGGGGCCGAGGTTGATGTTCCCGTACGACGACTTCAGCGGCTGCCCGATGCGGGGCACTTTGCTGTACACGCCGCAGTAAAGCCCTTTGAGGTTCACCTTGACGCGCTGACCCAGCTTGATGTAGGGGTAGATTGCCGTGGTCTTCACGCCGAGTATGATGCACTGGTCGTGTGCCGGGTCGGACGCGTCCTTTGTGCTGTCAATGTTGCGCAGCAGCAGCGTCTGGTAGAGGTTGCCGCTGACGTCGTTGGCCACCACCACGCCGGTGATGATGACATCCTCGTTCACTTTGGTGAAGAAGTTGCTTGAGTTGCGCTTGTAGTCGCATCCCTCGCTGCTGGCGCAGTACTTCGTCTTCACGTCGAGTATCGTGGAGTTGACCTCACCTATGTCCGTGGGGCTTGTCACGCTGTACGAGGCGGTCGCAGGCTCGTCGTGGTCGTCCATGCACGAGGTGGCGAGCGTGCCCGTCAGCCCCAACGCCGCAACAGCCAGAGCGGAAAATAACTTGTATCTCGTAAACATAATTGCCTTAGTGTGTGTTGTTGGATTGTTATACTCCCGGAGCCGCCTCCTTAGAACTTGAAGCCGATGTTGAGGAAACCGTTGATGGAGTTGGCGTAATAGTACTTGGAGTTCTTTGAGAAGCTGTAAGCCTTTTTCTCGCCCGAGGAGTAGTTGTCGTCACGGTTCTGCTCGTAGCCTCCGGTTTTGAGGTTGCGGTTGTTTGTGATGTTCTGCACCGAGAGGTTGATGCTGAGGCTCTTTCCCTTTTTAAGGCGGATGTACTTTCCGATGCTTGCGTCAAGCATGAAGCCGCCCTTTGCCTTTTCCTGCTTGGGTGAGTGCGTCTCCACGATGTTGAGGTCGCGGTCAAGCAGGATGGCACCGTTCTCCTTTATCTCCGAGGGGGTCATATTGAACTTCACCACGGCGTCCTTTATGCTGTTGTCGGATATTTCCCACGTCTTGCCGAGGTTGTTCTTGTTGGTCATCACGCTCGTCAGGCGGCGGTACTCGGAGAAGTCGATGTACACGCGGTCGTAGTAGTTGAGGTTCGCGCTGAAAAACCACCCCTTTATGTTGTAGTCGAAGCCGAGGCTCACTGCCGTGAGCGGCGTGCCGCTTTCGCGCATCCCCTTTGCCAGCACGCGCAGCGGCAATACCTTTTGGTTGGCTGTGTTGGTGGTGATGTTGCCGTCGGTGTCCTTGGTGGTCTGTGTGATGGTCCACTTGTTGAGGTCGGCCAGCGTGCTGGCGTCCATGCCCTCGTAAGCCACCTGCGCCAGCGGGTTGTTGACATACTTCGCCTCGCTGTACGTGCCGATGAGGTGTACGGAGAAGTTGGAGGTTATCTGGTAGTTGAAGGCTGCCTCCACGCCGTAGTGCTCACGCTCCACGCCGCTCATGGTGAGGTAGGTGAAACGCGACTCCTGGTCGTTGTAGAAAGCCGTCTGCTCCACGCCGCCGCTGAAGCGTGAGTAGTATCCGCCCACCTTGCCCGAGAAGTTGCCGAAGCGGAAGGTGTAGGAAAGGTCGGCGTGGAAGATGTTCTCGTTGGAGAGGTTGTCCACGAAGTTGTTCTGCATGCGCGGGGCAACAAACGAGTTGCGTGCCAGCGGGGCGTTGCTCTCCGCGCCGAAGTTGAGCGCGATGACATGCGAGCCGCTGGGGCGCATCGTCAGGCCGAAGCGTCCGCCGCCGCCGAGGAACTTCGCCTTGCCGCTTCGCCCGAGCGAGTTTTGCGGGGCGCGGCCGTTGCGCATCAGGCCCTCGCGCTCAATGGTAGTGCCCTCGCCGAAGGCGGTGAGGTTGTACTGCCACATGCCCTTGTTGTACTGGTAGAGGCCGTAGGCGCGTGCCTTGTTGACGAAGATGTTATAGTTGTACCCGAACTTGTCGTCCACGCCAATCTGGCGGTTGGGGTTGTCGAGGTCGTTCTGCGCCTGCGTGCTGCCCTCGCCGTAGTCGTTGGCGGCAAACTTGTCGATGTCCGTGTAGCGCGTGGCGCCGAGGAGGTCGGCCATCGTCTTGTAGTGCATGCCCTTCGTCGTGTTGAGCTGCACGCCCACTGTGTACTTGTGGTTGGGGTTTACGCTGTGGTTGAAAGCCGTGTTGAAGACAAACGCCATCTGGTCGTTGTGGCGGCGCTCCTGGTAGTAGAGAGCCTCGCCGCCCTGCGCCTCGTTCTGGCGGTTGACGTAGTACATGCGGTCCCAGTCAATCTGCCGGTTGGCCTTGCTGCTCTTCCAGTAGTCGTAGAGGCTGTTGTACTGGTCGAGGTACCACGGCGTGGAGGCCAGGCTCTCCGGGGTGTTGGCTCCGCCTTTTTCCGTGTCGTACACGTCGAAGATGGAGCTGGGCATGTTTTTGTAGTAGTCGGGGCGCGGGTCGTAAGCGTCGCCGTTCCACCCCAGCGCGGTGCTGCTGTACATGGCGTACTTGAAGCCCGCCGAGGTGGTGAGCTTCATGTTGTCGCGCATCTTCCAGTCCCAGGTGAGAATGGCGGTAGGCTCAAAGTCGTTCACCACGCGGGCGTTGCGGCGTTCGCCGTTTTGGTAGCCCCAGTTGGGGTTGTAGTAGTGCGAGTTTGCCAGCCAGTAGGCCTCCTCGGTCGAGGCGCCCTGCTGTCCGCGCTCGGTGGGTGAGCCGAAGGTCACCAGTGAGAGGGCGTGCTTGTCGCCGAAACGCTTCTCGACGGAGAGCAGGTAGGAGAGCGAGTTGTAGAAAGTGCCCTCGATGTAGCCCTTGTTGGCCCAGCGGTAGCCCACCAGCCCGGCGAAAGCCCAGCCCGAGGGCAGCAGTCCCGTGGCGTAGCTGTACATGCCGCGTGCCACATAGTTGCGGTTGCAGCCGGAGAGGGTCAGTTTGTTGCCGTGGGCAAACTGGCTCGCCCTCGTGTTGACGCTCGTCGCGCCGCCTATGCCGCCCACGCCGATGTGGTTGAACTCGTAGGCGTTGAGACCCTCCTGGTTGCGCGTGGCGTCGTTCATGCCGCCCACCATGCTGTAGCTGAAACGCCCCATCTCCAGGTCGTTGAGCTGCAGCCCGTTCATATAGTAGCTGTTGTACTGGTTGTCAAGCCCGCGCACGCGGAAGCGCATAGGGCTGAAGAGGTAGCCCACTTCGGAGAGGTAGGGGTCGCTCTTTGTGCCCGTGATGGTCGAAACGGTCTGGGACGCGTCGTTGTCCTCGTCAAGCTGCGACTCCGTGAAGGTAAAGTCGGAGTTGTCAACCTGCAGGGTGTCAACTGGCTGCTGCGCGTACGCCCCTGTGGCGAACAGCAGCGCGGCGGCCGTGATTTTTACACCTTTGCTCATAAATAGATAAGAAATTGGGGCGCAGTGTCCCCGTTTGCCAATTACATGTGCAAATGTAGGGCAAAAGGCGGAAAGGAATTTTACATTTATGTGAAAAAATGCCGTGCCTCCCGCCGCGCCCGCCCCACTTTCGGAAAATAATTAGGAAATTTGCAACCGTCCGCGCCCTCTTGCGGCTTGCCCCCGCACCCCCGCACACGGGGGGTGGCGGCCGCGCGAAGCCTTTGTCTGCGGGGCGCGCCTCGCCATGCGGGAAGGCTTTCCCGGGGCACACCTTATATATATAGACGAAACCATATCACACGACACACTTACATAACTCTTATTATGAAGCGTCTCCCCCTCACCCTCGCAGCCGTGCTGCTTGCGCTCGCGGCTCTCTGCTCGTTCACCACGGCGCCCGGCACGCGCCCCGCGCCGCAGCAGAAGCGGTACGCGCTCTACGGCGTGGCTTTCTACAACCTTGAAAACCTCTTCGACACGCTGCACGACGCGGGGAAAAACGATTACGAGTACCTGCCCGGCGGCACGATGAAGTGGGGGCGCATGAAGTACGAGGCCAAGCTGCACAACATGGCGCGCGTGCTGTCGGAGCTGTGTACGGACAAGCTGCCCCTCGGCCCGGCGGTGATAGGCCTGTCGGAGGTGGAGAACAGCCGCGCCCTTGAGGATCTGCTCGCCCAGCCCGCCCTCGCCGGACGCGGGTACAAATACATCGACTACCCCGGCGTCGACCGCCGCGGCGTGGAGTGCGCCCTGCTGTACAACCCGCGTTTCTTCAAGTGCGAGGGTTCGATGATTGTGCCCTACTTCTACAAGGACGCGTCGCAGCCCGACGTCGACCTCGGCTTCCGCATGGAGGGCGGCGAGGTGGTGCCCTACGACACCCTGCGCGGCGACACCACTTACATCACGCGCGGCTTCCTCGTGGCGCACGGCCGCCTGGCCGGTGAGGAGATGTACTTCATCGTCAACCACTGGCCCTCGCGCGGTGCGGCAAGTCCCGCCCGCGAGCGTGCCGGCTACCAGGTGCGCTGCCTCAAGGACAGCATCATGAAATACCACACCGCCGCCAAGGTCATCATCATGGGTGACATGAACGACGACCCCGGCGACAAGAGCATCACCTCCGCCCTGGGTTGCGTCAGCCGCCAGAAGGACGCCAAGAAGTCCGCCGACCTTTTCAACCCGTGGGGCGAGACGCTCTACAAGGTGGGGCAGGGCACGCTGCTGTACAACGGCAAGTGGAACCTCTTCGACCAGATTATCCTCTCGGCCAACCTGCTCGGCACGGACCGCAGCACGCTGAAGTATTACAGGCATGAGATATTCATGCGCGACTACCTCTTCCAGCAGGAGGGCAAGTACAAGGGCTCGCCCCTCCGCACCCACGCCGGCGGCGTGTGGCTCAACGGATACTCTGACCACCTGCCCACGTATGTCTACCTTGTGAAGGAGGCCAACTGAGCGCGCCCCTGCGGCGGCCCCCGCGAATAAGGCGACAGGCAAGTCCCGCCCGCGAGCGCGGACGGACAATTGACACACAACGGCGCGGAGACGGCGGCGCGGGGACGGAAAGCCCCGCCGCGCCGCCCCCGCGCCGCACGGCGAAACACACACAAGCACACCAAACCAAGACACACATCAAATACTATGGCACAAAAACCCGGCATACCCAAAGGCACGCGCGACTTCGGTCCCGTCGAGACGGCGCGCCGCAACTACATCTTCGGCACGATACGCTCGGTGTACGCCCTTCACGGCTACCGCCAGATAGAGACGCCCGCCATGGAGAACCTCTCCACCCTTATGGGAAAGTATGGCGAGGAGGGCGACAAGCTGCTCTTCAAGATTCTCAACTCGGGTGAGTTCAAGGGCGCGGTCACCACGGACGACTACAACGCCAAGACCTCCCTGCAGCTTGCCCCGCGCTTCTGCGAGAAAGGCCTGCGCTACGACCTTACCGTGCCTTTCGCACGCTATGTGGTGCAGCACCGTGACGAGCTGCAGATGCCCTTCAAGCGCTACCAGATACAGCCCGTGTGGCGCGCCGACCGCCCGCAGAAGGGACGCTACCGCGAGTTCTACCAGTGCGACGCCGACGTGGTGGGTTCCGACTCGCTGCTCAACGAGGTGGAACTTATGGAGATTGTCGACGAGGTGTTCTCCCGCTTCGGCATACGCGTGGCGATAAAGATAAACAACCGCAAGATTCTCTCCGGCATTGCCGAGGTCATCGGCGCGGCGGACAAGATTGTCGACATCACCGTGGCCATTGACAAGCTCGACAAGATAGGGCTTGACAACGTCAACGCCGAGCTGCTGGCCGCCGGCCTCACCCCTGAGGCCGTGGAGCGGCTGCAGCCGGTCATCTCGCTCACGGGCACCAACGCCGGGAAGCTCGCCACAATGCGCGGCGTGCTGGCGGACAGCGAGACGGGACTGAAAGGCCTTGACGAGGTGGCTTTCGTGCTTGACACGCTGGAGGGCAGCGGACTGCGCAACGCGCTGGAGCTTGACCTCACGCTCGCCCGCGGCCTCAACTACTACACGGGCTGCATCTTCGAGGTGAAGGCGCTTGACGTGCAGATAGGCTCCATCACGGGCGGCGGACGCTACGACAACCTCACGGGCATCTTCGGCATGCCGGGGCTGAGCGGCGTGGGCATCTCCTTCGGAGCCGACCGCATTTACGACGTGCTGGCGCAGCTCGACCTCTACCCCACGGACACGGCCTCGGGCGTGGAGGTGCTTTTCTGCAACTTCGGCGAAAAGGAGGCGGCGTGCTGCCTGCGCCTTGCCGCCGCGCTGCGCAAGGCGGGGCACGCTGCCGAGGTGTACCCCGACAGCGTGAAGATGAAGAAACAGATGGCTTACGCCAACGCGCACAACGTGCCTTTCGTCGCCCTCGTGGGGGAGACGGAGATGGAGCAGGGCACCGTTTCGCTGAAGAATATGGCGACGGGCGAGCAGCGCACCGTCAAGGCGGACCAACTGCCCGCCGCGCTGGGCTGACGCGCCGCCCTGTCATCGCTGGGGAGTGGCAAGACTTTCTTTGAAAGCCGGCTTGGTTTTCCGACACCGGACAGCCACTCTTGCGCGGACATGGCCTATCATACTGCCGCACGGGTTCGCGCCTTTCCGCCACGCCTTTCCCCCGTTCCGTTTTTGGGGCGGGAGGGACGCGGGGCGGAAAGGCGCGATTTTTTGTTTGTCTTGTTTTTCGCCGGAAAAGTTGGCAAAGTGTCAAAACGGGCGCGACGGGAAACAGTCGAACTTTAACTTTCTTTAATGCAGGGTGCGGACTTTCGGGCGCCTCGCGTGGGGCTTTTTTCGCCAAGCCGCACCCCAGTGACAAGATGCCGCGGTACCTTGAAGGCCAAGCCGCACCCCAGTGACAAGATACCGCGGTACTCCGTGGCCCAAGTGCAGGCATTTTGACTCGCAAGTGGCTGAAAATCAATATAGGTCCAAAAATAGGGACATTCCTCGCGGGATGTCCCTATCTTGTAGTACAAAGATAATACATTTTTCCGCCGAAAGCAAATATGTTAAAATGCGGGCGGAAATTCAAAGTGTCAGAAAAAACGCCGTTTTGCTTACATCCTGATTTCCGCATGTGGCGGCGGAAAGGCGGCACGCCGCCTACGCCCTGCTGCCGCCGCGCCCTGCGGAAGCCAGCGCGAGGCCGAGGAAGGTCAGCGCGCCGTTTAGCAGTAGCAGCTCGTACCCGAAAGTGTAGCCCCACAGCCGCGGGGCGGCGTGGCCGAGCCACGCGCACAGCAGCGGCGCGGCGACGCACACGGCGGGCACAAGGCGGCCGCGCGGTACGCCGCGCGTGTAAAGTCCGTAGGCAAATAGCCCCAGCAGCGGGCCGTAGGTGTAGGAGGCCATCACATACACCGTGTTGATGACGTTTTGGCTGCCCGCCGCGCGGAAAACCGCTATGCAGACGAGAAAGGCCGCCGCCACGGCCACATGCACCCGCCGCCGCACGTCCAGCGAGCGGGCGGGTGTGAAGCCGCGCCGCTCCACGCCGAGGAGGTCTATGCACACCGTCGTGGTGAGCGCGGTGAGTGCCGAGTCGGCGCTGGAGAAAGCCGCCGCCACGATGCCCACTGTGAATGGCACCACCACCCACGCCCCCAGCTGTCCGCCGGCCACCAGCGTGGGCAGCAGCGCGTCCCCCGCCGCAGTGACGGGCGGCGCCTGCTGCGCCGCAAGCGTGTAGAGCAGTATGCCGAGGCCAAGGAAGAGGGCGTTGACGGGCAGGAAAGCAAGTCCGTAGGCGCACATGTCCTTCTGCGCCTCGCGCAGGGAGCGGCAGGTGAGGTTTTTCTGCATCATGTCCTGGTCCAGCCCCGTCATCACCACCACGATGAAGACGCCGCTGAGAAACTGCCGCCAGAAAGCCTGCGGGCTGTGCCAGTCCCATTCCCACACGCGGCACATGTCGCTTTGCAGCACCGTCTGCACAGCCCCGGGGAGGGAGAGATGCAGCCTCGCCGCCGCCGCCGCCACCACGCCGAAGAGGGCAAGCAGCATGCAGAAGGTCTGCAGCACGTCCGTGCGCACCACCGTTTGTATGCCGCCGCGCCGCGTGTAGAGCCAGATGAGCGCCAGCACGCAAACAGCCACCGCCATGAATGCCGCCATCCCCGCCGCGCCGTCCGCGCTGCCCAGCCACGGGCGCACGGCAAACTGCTCTATCACCACGCACACAAGGTAGAGCCGCGCCGCCGCGCCGCACAGCTTGCTCAGCACGAAGAAGAGCGCGCCCGTGCGGTGCGCCGCGCCGCCGAAGCGCCCCTCAAGGTAGGTGTATATGCTGGTGAGCCGCAGGCGGTAGTATACGGGCAGCAGGACGAAAGCCACAGCAAAGTAGCCCACGGCGAAGCCCATGCACATTTGCAGGTAGGTCATGCCCGTGGCTTTCGCCCAGCCCGGCACGGAGACAAACGTCACGCCCGATATGCTTGCGCCTATCATGCCGAAAGCCACCATGCCCCAGTGCGATTGCCGCCCGGCGCGGAAGAAAGTGTCGTTGTCCCCGCCGCTGCGGCGTGTGGCACGGCGTGAGACGAAAAGAAGAAGCAGGAAATAGGCCAGCAGCGTGGCGGGCATGAGCAGTGCGGCGGACATGGGGCGGCGTGTGGGTGTGGCGCGTGTGGGGTGTGGCGGTGCGAAAAGCCCCGCGCGTGGCGCGGGGCGGCGTTATGGTCATCGGGTGTGGCGGCGTGGTGTCAGGCGTCCACCGTCACGGCTAAACATATAAGGAGAATGAGGTAAGGTATCACGGTGGCGAAAGCGGCGGCGGCCGACACTATCGCCCAGAGCCGCGCCTTGCGCGAGGCATTCTCGGCCTGCGCGTACAGCCCTTGGGCGTGCAGCGTGCTTACCTGTGTGGCGTAAACAATGGACACCACGCCGAACGGCAGGCAGCACAGCACGGTGGTGAGTACCGCCCACACAAGGTAGGTGGCGGGGCAGGGCGGCATGCCGTCCTGCTTTTCCGCGTGGGTGTCGTGTCGTTTCTCCAAATCCATGGGGCAGGGTATAGTTTCCGCGCCGGTCGCGGGTGTTTCACGATTGATTATGGTGGAAATTTATAGCCCCCACCTTATGCAAGGCTGCCAAGACTGCCCAAAAGGGAGAGTCCGCCGCCTATGAAACAGGTCACGATGCCAAGGACAAAGGCCACAATCGTCCATTTCTTCGCCTCGTCGGAGGCCATCAGCGCAAGGTCGTACTTTCCTTGCTCGTACAGTGAAGTCACGTTGTTGCCTTTCACTATCGCCACGATGCCGAAGGGCAGGCAGCACAGCACGGTGGCCAGCACCGCCCACACCGTGTAGGTGGGCGGGCAGGGCGGCGCGGCGTGTGGTGCGGCGTTTTCCTTGAAAGTGGCGCCGTGCCATCCGTCGTGTGTCGTTCCCGCCGCGCCGGGGGGCGGGGGAGGGCACTGCGCCGCTTCGGGCGCGAGGAAGCCGTCAAGCTCGGGCAGCGTGCCGGCCTTTACCCAGTCGCTCAGCCCCGACCGCCACACGGCCGTGGCGGCGGTGACTCCGAGTCCCGCGAGCTGCGCGGCCTCCACGGGTCCTTGCTGCGTGTTGTTGTGGTCGAGGTAAAAATAGGCGTATGTGGCCATAGGGCGTGTCAGTTTTTCGGTGTTTGGTACTTGCGGCGCGGCGGCTCGCTTTTTGTGGTTCTGCAAGGGTGGCGGTGGCTGGCCTGCGGTTATATGCCCAGCACGTTGCGTGCCACGCCCCATATTGTGTAAAGCGTGAGGTAGAGCAGTACGGCCGTGCGCCCCTCCAGCACGGCACGCCATTTCTCGCGGCGCGCCCCCTGCGGCATCAGCTCCGCCGCAAGGAGCGCGCTGAGGTAGGGCAGGGAAATCAGCAGGAAAGGGTTGTAGCCCGCCGCCTCCGCCCAGCGGCCGTGAAGCATGGCATGCGCCGCGCGCTGCAGTCCGCAGCCGGGACAGCTCCACCCCGTGGCGAGGCGGAAGACGCAGCGCGGCGCGAGGTGGCTCTGCGCGGGATCCACCATGTAAAGGAAAACAGCCGCGCCCGTCAAAAGGGCGGCGGCGAGAAACCAGAGGGCGCGGCGGCGCGTGGGCGCGTATTGCGCGGCGGAGGTGTCAGTTTCGCGCTTTCCCATTAACGTATGTGCCATTACACACGGCAAAAGTACGGAAAAAGCGAGGGCGTTTGCCGTCCGCCGCAAAAAAACTTAACTTTGCGCGAAAACCGCGCCCCTTGCAAGGGATTGCGCCCGGAAAACGGCAAACTGCAAAGAACACACACCAGAAAAATGGAAAGAGGAAAGGTAGACGCGCTGCTCGGCATCGTCTTCGGCGACGAGGGAAAGGGAAAGGTTGTGGACTATTTCACCCCGCGCTATGACATCGTGGCGCGTTTCGCCGGCGGTCCCAACGCCGGGCATACCATCATCTTCGGCGGAAAGAAGTTTGTGCTCCGCTCCATCCCCTCCGGCGTCTTCGGAGAGGGGAAGGTCAACGTGATAGGCAACGGCTGCGTGATAGCCCCCGACCTCTTTATGGCCGAGGCACGCGAGCTTGAGGCCGCTGGCTATGACCTCACCGGCCGCCTGCACATCAGCCGCCGCGCCCACCTCATACTGCCCACCCACCGTGTGTTGGATCGCGCCTACGAGGCTGCCAAGGGAAAGAAAGCCGTTGGCACGACGGGCAAGGGCATCGGTCCCACGTACAGCGACAAGGCGGCCCGCGTGGGGCTGCGCGTGGGTGACATCCTGGGCAACTTTCCGGAAAAATACGCCGCGCTCAAGGCACGCCACGAGCAGATACTGCGCGACCTGCACTACACCGACTACGACATCACGGCGGAGGAGGCTCTCTGGATGGAGGGCGTGGAGTACATGCGCAAGTTCCGCCTCACCGACACGGAGTACGAGATAAACCGCGCCCTTGACGAGGGCAAGAGCGTGCTTGCCGAGGGGGCGCAGGGTTCGCTGCTCGACATCGACCACGGCACCTACCCTTACGTGTCGTCGTCAAGCACCACCTGCGGCGGCGTGTGTACGGGACTTGGTGTCGCGCCGCGCTCGCTGGGACGTGTCTTCGGCATCTTCAAGGCTTACAGCACCCGCGTGGGCGGCGGCCCGTTCCCCGTCGAGCTTTTTGACGGGACGGGCGACACGATACGCCGCATAGGCAACGAGTACGGAGCCGTGACGGGGCGCAACCGCCGCTGCGGCTGGCTTGACCTTGTCGCGCTGAAATACGCCATCATGGTGAACGGCGTGACCGACCTCGTGATGATGAAGGGCGACGTGCTTGACAATTTCGCCACCATAAAGGTTTGTACCGCCTACACCAAGGACGGCGGGACCGTCACCGAGATGCCCTACGACACGGAGGGCTGGCAACCGGTGTACACCGAGCTGCCCGGCTGGGAGACCGACCTCACCGGCGTGCGCTCGGAGGACGCTTTCCCCAAGGCTTTCGCCGACTACATAGCCTATATAGAGAAAGAGACGGGCACGCGCGTGGCGATTGTGTCCGTGGGACCCGACCGCGAGGCCACCATCGTGCGCGGGTAGCGCATGGACACGATGGCAGAAATGGAATACCAACAACCGCAACAGCATACTCCAATGGCCTCTCCCTCGCTTACCCCGTCCCAGGCTTTCTCGCACGCTTTCGCAAGGATAGCCCAGCTGAAAGGGCGCAGCCGCCGCAGCGAGTACTGGTGGGTTTCGGGGCTTCACATCGTCATGTTTGTGCTTTGTCCGCCGCAGGTGAGCATGGTGATGGGCATCGTGACGACACCCCTTGCCGTGCGCAGGTTGCACGACACGGGGCGCAGCGGGTGGCTGCTTGTGTGGAACTGGCTCTTCGCCTTCGTCCTCATCCTTGTCGCGCTGGCTTTCTCGCTCACCGTCGCGGCCGACTATGTCTGTGTGCCGGTTGAGGAGGCTCTCAACGAAGGCAAGGACGGCGTGGACACGCTGCTTGTCGTGGGATGGGACGCGTTGCTCAAGGCGGGGCTGCCGGCTGTGGTGGCGAGGTACAAGCTGTTTTTTGCGGTGTACGGTGTATTCCTGCTTGCCTATTGGGGCTACACCACCTTTATCTACGGCTGTATGTGCAAGGACAGCATACCGTGCGCCAACCGTTACGGCGCGTCGCCAAAGTATACACCGGGCTCACCCGCCGCCCCTGCGGCGTAGGATTTCCGGAGGGGAGGCTTTGGCGTGCTTCGTGTCCTTGCCCTGCGCGGTTTCTGCGTGTTTGTGAGAAAAAACGCCGTAAAGTTTTGCCCGTTTCACGGAAAACAAATACTTTTGCAACGCTTTTCCGAAAGGATAGGCTTATATGGTGCTTATAGTTCAGTTGGTTAGAGCGTCAGATTGTGGTTCTGAATGTCGTGGGTTCGAGTCCCACTAAGCACCCAACAAGGACAAAGGACAGAAAAGGCGGAGGTTTGCCATACGGCATTCCTCCGCCTTTAGCTTTGTTGTGTCTTCTAGTCCGCCGCGGCACACGGGGGAGCCGGTCACGTCGTAGTCCTGCGGCTCGCAAGTCCCCACGAAGGTGCAGCCCGTACCGTGCCGCTCACTGCGAATGGTGGCGCGAAAGTGAAAAACCCTTAGGCTTGCCCGGCTCTTACGGCGGAATCCGTTACATTTGCCTTACAATCATTAAAGATGGAGAACACCACACAGACCGCCCCGCAGCCCTCGGCGGACGACACCGCCGCGTGGCTGAGGCTTGTCAAGCGCTCGCTGCGCGGCATGATGAACGGTCCCGTTAGCGCGTCCATGCGGGAGAAAGGTCTGGCGTACAAGGTTATATTCGGCGTTGAGCTGCCGCGCCTCCAGCGTTTCGGGGAGGAGCTGCCGCACACCTACGCCCTCGCCGCCGCCCTGTGGCGCGAGGACATACGCGAGTGCCGCCTGCTGGCGGGGATGGTGATGCCGCCCCGCAGCTTCGACGCCGGGCTCGCCGCGCTTTGGACGGAGCAGATGCGCTTCACGGAGGAGGCGGAGTGTACGGTGATGCACCTCTTCTGCCGCCTGCCCGAGGCTTCCACGCTGGCTTACACGTGGATAGCCCGCGAGGAGCGGATGTACGCGCTGTGCGGCTACCTCCTGCTTGCCCGCCTCTTTATGGGCGGTGCGGAGCCGGGGCAGCGTGACACGGACGAGTTTCTCGACCAGGCGCAATCCGCCCTGCGCGGCGGTGACTCCGCGGTCAGCCGCGCGGCGGGCAAGGCGTTGCTCAAGTTTATGGACCTCGGCAAGAGGCAGGAGGCGGCCGGCGAAAGGCTGCTGCGCGGTCTCGCGGGGGATGGAAAGTAGTAAAGGTGGGAATTTTTAGAACCCACCTAAAACCAAGCACAAGATATGCAAGCACTGAAATTCAGCCCTATCCTTAAAACCACCATTTGGGGCGGTGAGGAGGTGACGCGCCTGAAAGGGCTGGCCGCCGCGCCGCGGAAAGTGGGGGAGAGCTGGGAGGTGTCCGGCGTGCCGGGCAACGAGACACCCGTGTCCGAAGGCCCGCTCAAGGGAAAGACGCTCCCCGAGCTGATACGCACCTACGGCGCGGAGCTGGTGGGCGAGGAAAACCTGCGCCGCTACGGCGAGACGTTCCCTCTGCTTGTCAAGTTCATCTCCGCCGCGCAGGATCTCAGCATTCAGGTGCATCCCGACGATGCCATGGCGCAGCGTATGGGGCATCCCTACGGCAAGACAGAGATGTGGTACATCGTCTCGGCGGCGGCGGGCGCGTCACTCTGTTCGGGCTTCAACGCCGACTTCTCCGCCGAGGGCTACACCCGCAGCCTTGAGAACGGCACGCTGACGCAGCACCTCAGCCGCCACGCCACGCACGCAGGTGATGTCTTTTTCATCCCCGCCGGACGCATACACAGCATCGGCGCGGGCAACCTGCTTGTCGAGATACAGCAGAGCAGCAACGACACTTTCCGCGTGTACGACTTCGACCGCCGCGACGCCAACGGCAACAAGCGCGAGCTGCATGTGGCGCAGGCCCGCGAGGCACTCGACTACAAGGCGTGCGCCGACTACCGCACGCACTACACCCCGTGCCGCAACGCCGCCGTCACGGTGGTGGACTGCCCGCAGTTCACCACGCGCCTTTACGATATGGACGCGCCCATTCCGGCTGACTACACGGGTCTTGACTCTTTCGTCATCCTCGTGGCTTTCGAGGGGGCGGCGGAGGTGGACTATGACGGCGGCACCGCCACACTGCGTGCCGGCGAGAGCCTCCTGCTGCCCGCCACCAACGGTCACGCCATTTTCCGTCCCGCCGGCGGCGGCTGCAAGGTGATAGAGACCTTCTGCCGCCCGCAGTGACGTGGCGCGGCGTGCCGTGCCCGCTCCACCCGGTTGTCCGCAGCCCTTTCCCTGCAAAAGGTACGTCCCCCCCCCCTTGCTTTGCGGGCTGTACGGCGGCAGTTACACGCGCTTTCCGCATTTCTTCTTTGTGTCTAACCTTATTTAATCACCCTCAAATCCCTTTACACTTATGACACTCTCAGAGTCAGTCAAAACCGTCCTGCATGACAAGTACGCCACGTTCACCGGCCGCGCCAGCCGATCCGAGTATTGGTGGTTTGTTCTCTTCAATTGTATAATTGGGGGTCGCCCTATTAGTTCTCGGTGTGATTATCGGCGCGATGTTCGGCTTTTCCGCCAGCGGCATATGCGGAAGCCGGATGGCGGAGTGCGGACTGGCTGGCCTCGGCATCGGTGTCCTCATCGGCTATGTGCTTATGATTATTTACGGACTTGCCGTGCTTGTACCCTCCATTGCCGTTGTGGTGCGCCGCCTGCATGACACAGGTCACAGCGGCTGGTGGTATCTCATCTCCTTTGTTCCTTACGTTGGCGGCATAGTCCTCTTTGTCTTCTTGCTGCTTGCGTCCACTCCCGGAGACAATGTCTACGGTCCCAACCCCTGCGACACGCCCGAGGGCGAATAATCCGGTATAATCCATCCCGTAAAAACTACACAGCCGCCCGCCTTGACTGGTGGGCGGCTGTTTCTTTCACTATCAGTCTTTTGGGGCGAAGCCGTCCCGCCCGTTCCGTGAGCTTGCCACCGGCATCCGTCCGCGTACCCGTCCGGCGGCTGCACCGCCCTCACACATATATATAATAAGGTGTGCCCGCCCTGTGTGTATGCAAAGAGAGCGGCTCCGCCCGCAATGGGCAGAGCCGCTCCCTTTATCATAATCAACTATGGCATTTCGGTCGCCGCCCCTCCGTGTCCCGCCGGAAGCGTGCCGCGCCGGGGCTGTCGTAACCATATGCAAATGTAAGCCAAAAGTGCCTTGCGGCAAAATAAATGGACGGTTTATCGGACTAAATCTTTCTTTTTGTCAACAAACGCTGGCTGCGGCTGTCAAGAGCCAAGATATTTCCCCAACAGAAACTTGCGGATGTCCGCGAATGACGCAGACTCGTCCAGCATCTCGGAAAGCCCGTTGCCGGATTGTGAGCTCCGGCTTTGCCCGTCTCGCTAATAGTTGCTACGCGCGGCGGGGAACGGGCGGCCAAGGGCTGAAAGGAATTTCGTACTTTTGCCGCTGAGCATACAAACCAAAGGAAAAAACTGCAAGCAAATGACGATACACATGATGAAGAGAACGCTCGCGGCGGCCGCCGCCGCGCTTATCGTGGCCACCGGCTGCGCCAAACGCCCCGCCGCGAACACCGGAGCCGCACAGACCGCCACGCAGGAAGCCGCCGCCGACAGCGCGGAGTACACGGTGAAGACCATCCCCGCCACCGTGCGCGGGGCGGACATACTGCCCGCCATCGCCGCCAACTACAAAGGGCGCGTGGCGCTTATAGACTTTTGGGCGACGTGGTGCGGACCCTGCCGCATGGCTATGAAGCAGGTTGACACCATCAAGCCCGCGCTGGCGGAGAAAGGCTGCGCCTTTGTCTACGTCACCGGCGAGACATCGCCCCTGGCCGACTGGCAGCGGATGATTCCCGCCATCGCCGGCGACCACTACCGCCTCACCGATGCCCAGTGGGGCGAGCTTTGCCGCGAGCTGGGCATTTCGGGCATACCCTCCTACCTGCTTCTTGACAAGAGCGGCAACACCGCTTACGACAACATTGCCGAGGGCGGCTACCCCGGCAACGAGAAACTGCAGAACAACATAGAGGTGGCGCTCACCAAGTAGTACGCCCCGTCCCCTCCCGCACCACCTTATGGCAAGAAAGAAGAAAAACGGACTCTCCGCCGCGCTGCTTGTTGCGGGCGTGCTGTTGCTGGGTGTCTGGGCGAAATCGGTCCCGGGCTGCAACGCCCGCACCGGTTCGGACACGGTGCCCGCTGCGGCGGCAGTGCCCGAGGGCGTGGAGATACCCCGCTACGAGAGCAGTCGCGGCGGGCAGACCATCAGCCACACGGGCTTCACGCTCTCCTACGACGCCGACTACAAGACACCACAGTGGGTGGCGTGGACGCTGACGCGCGAAAAGGCGCAGGGCACGGTGAAGCGCAGCGACTCGTTTGAACCCGACCCCGAGGTGCGCGGCGCGAAAGCCTACACCACCGACTACACGGGTTCGGGCTACGACCGCGGACACATGGCGCCGGCGGGCGACATGAAATGGGACAGGCGGGCGATGGAGGAGTCGTTTTACCTCAGCAACGTGTGCCCGCAAAACCGCAACCTCAACCGGGGCGACTGGAAGAAGCTTGAAGAGCAGGAGCGCCAGTGGGCGGAGCGCTTCGGCAGCGTGAGCATCGCGGCGGGCCCCATGTACGCCACCCCCGCCCCCGCCCGCATAGGAGCCAACAAGGTGGCCGTGCCCGACGCCTTCTTCAAGGTGCTGCTTGTGGGCTACCCCGACGAGCCGCGCGCCTACGGCTTTGTCTTCCGCAACGAGGCCGGCAGCCACCCGCTCACCTACTACCAGCTGAGCGTGGACGAGGTGGAGCAGCGCACGGGCATGGACTTCTTCCCGTCGCTGCCGGACGACGTGGAGCAGCGCATCGAGGCGGAGACACCCGCCCTGCCGTAAGTCCGCTGCCCGCGCCGGTGCGTGTTGTGCGCATTTTAATTGCTATTTTTGCGGATGGAAAGGCGGGCTGAGCCGAGCAAAGAGGAAAAATGAAGCAGCACACGTTTAAGAAACCCGAGCACCTCTGCCTCCAGACGGAGATAGAGGCACTTTTCGCGCCGGGCAGCCCGTCTGTGTCGGTGTATCCTGTGCGGGCGGTTTTCCGCGTACTGCCCTATGGCGGGCGCGGCCCGCGCGTGAAAGTGCTGCTCAGCGTTTCGAAGCGCCGCCTGCGCCACGCCGTTGACCGCAACCGCGCCAAGCGCCAGTTGCGCGAGGCGTACCGCTTGCAAAAACGCCTGCTTTGGGACGTGCTGCCAGCGGGGGCGGCCGCGCACGTCGCTTTCATCTGGCTTGCCGACCACACCAAGGAGACGCCGCGCGTGCAGCGCAGTGTCGGCACCCTTTTGCAGCGCATCGGCGAAAAGTGCGCAAAGGCGGCCGCCGTCCCCGAGTAGTTTTTGCGGCAGTCGTGCAAATTGGCTTTGGCACGCCATTCGGTGGCAATTTATAAGCCCCGCCGTTTGCGCAGCCCGTTCACCCCAATCCAATATGAGGCAATGGAAAATCCGCTCACCACGCTGCTCATACTCCCCATCCGTTTCTACCAGCGTTTTGTCTCACCCCTCACGCCGCCCGTGTGCCGTTTCACCCCCACCTGCTCGCAGTATGCCGTGGAGGCGCTGCGCAAGCACGGACCCGTGAAAGGGCTTTACCTTGCCGTGCGCCGCATTTTGCGTTGCCACCCGTGGGGCGGGAGCGGATACGACCCCGTGCCGTAGGCGGCGTGGTGCTGTCGGCGAGGTTTTTTACAGCGGAGAACCTTGTCTTTTGTGACGAAATTTTGAAACGCGTCGCCCCAAAAGATTTATGAAAGTTTAACGGTGTCCGACACCGGCGGCGGGCGTGTTTGGGGCAAGCCGCACCTCAGTGACAAGATGCCGCGGTATTCCGTGGGCCAAGTGCAGGTATTTTGACTCGTAAGTGGCTGAAAATCAATATAGGCAAAAATATAGGGACATTCCTCGCGGGATGTCCCTATCTTGTAGTACAAAGATAATACATTTTCGGGCGTTTTGCAAACGCCGCAAAAGGGCAGGGGAAATTTTTTTGACACATTTCGGCGGACTTTTCCCAGCCAAATTGCGGACGGTTGCGGGAAACGTATGTGGGGTAGGGGGAGCCTGCGCGTAAAGCGTGCGTGGAAGCCCTTTCCCCTCCCAATCCGCGCCGCAGCCGTGGGGAGGGGTTCTGTACCAAAAACCGACAAAAATCGGTGTATGCGCAAAAAATACCCACGAAACGCCCAGCCTTTGCGGAAACCCATTATTTTTGCAACAATAATCGACCTTAAATCCACCCGCGACGCCATACACCGCACGGAGGAGACAGACGCGCGAAAGTAGTCTGCCGCCCGGCGAAAAACGCAGCGCGGTGCGAAAAACACTTCCCCTTTCTGAAAAACCATGAGACAAAAGAGTAATGCGCTTTACCTGCCCCTGCTGCTTCTTGCGGCCGCCGGGGCCGGCACGGGGCAGACCGCCCGCGCCGCGCAGCCCGCGCCTTTTTACATGCACGCCGTGCGGCACGCCGACGCGGTGCAGCAAGCGAAAAAAGTGACCGGGCGCGTCACCGACAAGCACGGCGAGCCGCTTGTGGGAGCCAGCGTGGCGGTGCGCGGCACGAAAGTGATGACCGTCACCGACGCCGACGGACGTTACTCGCTCACACTCCCCGCCGGAAAGGACGAGATAACCGTCTCCTACATTGGCGCGAAGCCCCAGACCGTCAAGGTGGGCGGACGCGCGTCCGTCGACGTGACGCTCGACACCGACGACAGCGAGCTGGGCGAGGTGGTGGTGACCGCGCTCGGCATAGAGCGCAAGCCCGACGAACTCACCTACGCCACGCAGAAGGTGAAGGGTGACGAACTCACCCGCGCCAAGGACGCCAACCTCATCAATTCCCTGCAGGGCAAGTCGGCCGGACTTGTCATCACTCCCAACGCCAGCGGCGCGGGCGGCTCTTCAAAGATACTGCTGCGCGGCAACGCATCCATAATGGGCGAAAACCAGCCCCTCATCGTGGTGGACGGCGTGCCCATGTCGAGCACGCTGCGCACCACGCAGATTACCGACGCGCTACTCTCCGGCGGCAACACCACCGACGGCGGCGACGCCCTCTCCAACATCAACCCTGACGACGTAGACAACATCACCATACTTAAGGGTGCCAACGCCGCCGCGCTGTACGGCTCGATGGCCGCCAACGGCGTGATAATGATAACCACGAAGAAAGGGCAGGAAGGGCGCGTGCGGCTCAACGTGTCAAGCTCGCTGCTTGTGGAGACACCGCTCGTCACGCCGAAACTGCAAAACACCTACGGCGCCGACGTGGAGGACTTTTCAAACTCGTGGTACGATCCCAACAATCCTTACACCGACCGCCGGCTTGGGCTCTACTCGTGGGGGCAGCCCATCGGGCGACTTTCCGACAACTCCCTCGCCTCTGTGCCCTACGCACGCAACTCGGCGCAGGACAACATAGGCAACTACCTGCAGACGGCCACCAACTTCAACAACACCATCTCGGCCTCCTTCGGGTCGAAGCACGCCGCAAACTACGTGTCGTACAGCAACATGCACTCCAACGGCATGATGCCCGGCAACAAGTTCAACCGCCACATCCTCACCTTCCGGCAGAACACCAAACTCTTCAACGACCGCCTCGAGATTAGCCTCGCCGGAAACTACGTGCACCAGGACGCGAAAAACCGCCCGGGCTCCGGCATCTACGGCAATCCGCTATACGACCTCTACCTCATGCCGCGCAACGCTGACATACGCTACTTCAAAAACAACGGCGAGGCGTGGGGGCAGCTCTATTACATCAACCCCACCAACAACGTCTATCCCAAGGCCGGTCCCAACAGCGACACGCAAGGCCCCATACAGACCTGGCCCTGGAGCAACGAGGAAAACCGCAATTCGCCCTACTGGTACCAAAACCGCCTGTTGCGCGACCAGGTGCGCGAGCGCTTCTACGGCACGCTCGGGCTGTCCGTGAAAATATGGGACGGACTCTCGGCGCAGGCGCACTTCAAAATTGACCGCACAAAGGACACCTACGAGAGCAAAACCTACCAGGGCACGCGTGCAAAGACCTACTACAACTCCATTTACGAGTATTCCAAGTCCGACCAGAACGAAATTTACGCCGACTTCCTCCTTTCGTACACCAAGAAGATACGCGCCGTTGACCTCACGGCCAACTTCGGCGGCAGCACGTGGAAGTTCAACACCGACGAGGCGGGATGGAACTACTGGATGAACGACTCCACCAGCACGCCCAACGTCTTCGACCCCTCCAACCTCATCACCAGCAAGCGCGACGGAGCCAACGTGCCTGTCACGAAGACCGTCTCCGAGGACTGGAAAAACGCGCTTTACGGCACCGTGTCTCTTGGCTACAAGGGCTTCGCCTTTGTGGATGCCTCGTGGCGCGCCGACTGGGCACGCACGTACACGCAGTTTCATGACCTGGGCGGAAGCAAGAAGTATTTTATGTATTACAGCGCGGGTGGCAACGTTCTGCTCAATAAGCTGCTGCGCCTGCCCGAGGACTTCTTCATCAACCACTCCAAGCTGCGCGTCTCCTACTCGGAGGTGGGCAACGCCATGCCCAACGTGGACATTTACAGTCTGAAAAAGAGCTTCTCCACGGGCGGGCTCACCGCCTCGCAGTACCGCCAGATGAAGCGCATCAAGCCCGAGCGCGTCCGCTCCACCGAGGTGGGCGTGGACCTGCGCATGCTGCAGGACCGCCTGACTTTCGACCTCACTTTCTACAATGCCCTGATGGTGGACCAGTGGCTGCCGCAGACCGCCGCGACGGGCGGCTCCATACCCGACATGTCCGGACGCATACGCAACCGCGGCGTGGAAACGACCATTGGCTACAACCTCAACGTGCCGGCCTGCCACTTCTCGTGGCGCACGTCGGTGAACTACTCATTCAACAAGAACAAAATTCTCAGCACGTACAACAACAACTCCACCTACAACACGAGCCTTGTATACCAGGGCGGGCTCTACGTGCGCTACGAGGTGGGCAAGCCCTACGGCGAGCTTTACGGCCGCGGCTACATGTACGGCGAGGACGGCAAGATAAAGCTCGACCCCAACGGCGTGCCCATCAAGTCGTCCACCTACGACACTTACCTCGGCAATGCCAACTCGCCGCACCACCTCGGGTGGAGCAACACTTTCACTTGGAAGGACTTCTCGCTGTATCTTCTCGTCGACGGGAAGATTGGCGGCAACGTGGTTTCGTACACCGAGGCGCTGCTTGACGCCTACGGCGTGTCCGAGCGCACGGGAAAGGCGCGGCAGAGCGGCGTGACGTACACCAAGAAAAGCGTGGTGGGCGGCGTCGAGGTGATGCGCCCCGTGGCGGGGGTGCAGCTGCCCGACGGACAAGTGGTGCCCGCCGAGGACTACTACAAGGCGATGGGGCAGGGTGAGCCGCTGCTGGAAAACTACACCTACTCGGCCACCAACTTCCGCCTGCGCGAGGCCTCCCTTGGGTACACTTTCCGCAACCTCTTTGGCGAGCAGCGCGACCTGAGTGTGTCCTTCGTGGCGCGAAACCTCTTCTTCATCTACAAGAAGTCGCCCGTCGACCCCGACATCTCGGTATCCACCGCCAACTCGTACAGCGGGATTGACGCTTTCAGCATCCCCTCCACACGCAGCTACGGCATCACGCTCAAAGCCACATTCTGAAAAAACACGCACTGCAATGACTCAAAAGATGAAACCGCTATACACTTTCCTCCTGGCCGCGGCGGCATTCGCCCTCCCGGGGTGCTACGACTCGGTGATTGACTACGAGGGCAACGCGAGTGACGTGAACACCGGCGGCACATCGTCCAGTTCAAGCGAGCTGTCCGACGTGTCGCAGGCGGTGGGCTTCCTGCGCGAGGCGCAGATGCTTGTCATCGACGCACGCGAGCACAAGTACCAGTACCAGTGCAACTTCATAGCCGACGACGTGGTGGGCTACATGTCCGTGCCGCACAACTTTGCCTCGCGCCTCGTCTCCACGCTGGCTTTTTACTCCGACTTCGCCTCGGGACCGCAGGCCAACATGGCGTGGGTGGCGCAGCAGACGGTGCCCGTGGTGCGCTCGCGCCAGTCGCTGAAGATAGACCCGCTCTCGGCTTTCGGCACGATACTCTTCTGTGACGAGGCACTGCAGTACACCAACACGCACGGGCCGCTCGCCCTTGACGACTACAAGAACCTCAAGGAGAGCCACCCGCTCAACTACCAGAAGCAGAGTGAGGTGTACACCACGCTCTTCAAAGACCTGATAAGTGCCGACTCCCTCCTTGCCGAGTACCAGAAGAAGCCGGACGCGACGCTTGACAACGCCATCGTCAGCACCGACCGCCTCACTCAGCAGACCGACGCGGCATCCGTCGTGAAGATGTGGCGCAAGTACGCCAACTCGCTCATCCTGCGCATGGCAATGACGGCCGTCGACGTGGACGGCTACACCGTACGCACGGGCGGCGCGGAAAAGACGGTGAGGCAGCTGGGAGAGGAGGCCGTGGCACGCGGCGTGCTGCAGCCCGGTGACAAGCCCATCGCGCTGATTTGCGGCTCGGGCACCGACGTGGGCTACCACCCGCTCTACAAGATTGCCAACAACTGGGTGGACGAGCGCCTCAACTCAAACTACCACAACTACCTTGTCCGCACGCAGAACCCCATACTTGAGTTCTGGTTCGCCAAAAACCAGGGCGAGGTGAAAAACGCCAAAGGCGAGACGACGGGGAAGGAGAGCAAGTACATGAGTATACGCTCGGGCATGACGCTTGACGCGCAGGGAGCCACCACCTATACCTATCAGTATTACTCCAAGTTCAACCTCGAGTTCGCCGCCGAACCGCTCTCGCTCTTCAAGGTGGAGGAGGTGCAGTTCCTGCTTGCCGAGGCCGCGCTGCGCGGCTGGAGTGTGGGCGGCACGGACGAGGAGTTCTACAACGCCGGCATACACGAGTTTTTCCGCAACCACGCCTTCTCCGACTCGCAGTACGAGGAGTACATGGCGTGGAAGGGGATGGGCAACACGGGCGTGGACGAGAGCCAGTACGAGGGTGCGGTGTATACCGACTTCCTCAACAACGAGAACGACCTCCCCAAGTACGCCGGCTATTACCGACTCAACAACTCCTACGGGCTGCCCACTAACGGCGACACCAACCCCTACGTAGACGACAGCAAGGAGCAGAAGCTGCAGAAAATCATCACGCAGAAGTGGATTGCCCTCTTTCCCATGTCCGCCGTGGCGTGGGCTGACTACCGCCGCACGGGATACCCCGTGCTGATGCCCTACTGTCCTTTCGCTTACAACTACTCGGATGGCTCGCTGGAGGAGCCGCGCTACAACTGGGAAACGGGCGAGACGGTGTCGGACGGTGTCACCATTCGCCGCATTCCTTACCCCACGGGCGACACCGAGGTAGCCTCGGAGGTGCAGCTCACGGCCGAGCCCGCGCTCAATGCCGAGACCACCGGCACATCGCGCGGCGACAAGCAGGGCACGCGCCTCTGGTGGGATGTCTTCCCCAAGAAAAAGCTGCAGTAGGCGCGAATTGCGGCCGAGGTAATTGCGGCCGGAGAAAAATCCACTTCCGCTCCGTTTCCCCCTCCCGCACTTGCGTCCTGTCCCCAGCCCTTGAAACAAAACCTTTATCTCTCATACTATGAAAGCAAAACACCTGCTATTCACTGCGGCTCTGCTGTCCTTCGCGGCGGCCGCGCAGGCGCAGAGCGTGCCGACGCACGAGATGTACGTCGACTTCGGCATCACCGACAAGGACGACCTTGTCTCCGCGCTTGACAAGTGGCAGCCCGGCTCCAAGTTCAGCAAGGATGCCAGCTACACGGACGAGAATTTCTTCATCTCCCGCGTACCCCTGAAGAAAAGTTTCAGTGACCCCGCCACGCAGGCAAACGCCTCGCTCACCGCTGAAAACGCCAAGAACCTCTGCTGGTGCAATCCCATCGGAGAGATGACGAAGAAATGGGGACCGCTGCCGCGCTGGAACTTTGACGGCGACAACTTCAATATGTGGCAGTACATCAACATACACGCCAACTGGTCCAACAGCTGGTGGCGCGTTCCGGGAGCCTTCAACGACGTGGCGCACAAAAACGGCGTGCGCACGGGCTGCCTCTACTTCATTGATTGGGGTTCGAGCGTGACGGAGTCCACCTCAGCGGGCAAGATGCTGGGGCAGCTCTGTGCCAAAAACTCGGACGGCACTTTCAAGTACGCCAAGAAGCTGATGCAGTTTCTGCGCTACTACGGCATAGACGGCATCGGGCTCAACCCGGAGGGTTCGTGGTCGACGACGCTCAACGACAACTTCTCCTCTTTCCTCGCCGCCTGCCACAAGGAGGCCGAGGCGATGGACTTCCCCTTCCACGTGGAGTGGTATGCCTATGTTTCCAACTCGGGCAATCTTTCCGACAACGGCTGCAAACTCAGCGTCGGGGCAAACGACAAGTGGTTTCAGAAGGACGGCTACCCCGTCACGGACGTGTTCTTCCTCAACTACAACTGGGGCGAGAGCGCGCTGTCCACCTCAGTGTCCGCCGCACAGTCGCTCGGACGCAGCTCCTTTGACGTGTACGCCGGCTTCGACCAGCAGGGACGCGGCTACAACAGCGGCTCGCAGTGGATCACACTTATGAAGTACCCAGTCAGCGTAGTGGTTTGGGGCGGACACGACCGCAGCCAGCTCTACGCCGGCTCCACCGAGGGCGGCAACTCCGACCTCAGTGTGCAGAAAGAGTACCAGACGAAGCAGGAGATGCTCTTCACCGGCGGCACGCGTAACGTGCTCAACACGCCCGACATCGCCACCTCAACCGTCACATCTTCCTACTCCACGCTGAAAAATTGGCATGGCTACTCAAAGGCGGTGCTTGAACACTCCACCATCAGCGAGCTTCCTTTCGTCACCCGCTTCGGGCTGGGCAACGGGCAGTGGCTTAAAAAGGACGGCGTGACCACCTCGGCGCACAAGTGGTATAACATAGGTATGCAGGATTTGCTGCCCACGTGGCGCTGGTGGATTGACAATGGCGATGGCGTGACCGTGCCTGCCGACGCGGTGGAGTGTGACTTCACCTTTGACGACGCCTACTTCGGCGGCTCGTGCCTCAAGCTGCAGGGCGCAACGAAGAAGTCCAACATAAGGCTTTTCAGCACCAACTTCACCGTGCAGGGTGCGGGCGACAAAATATCGCTCACTTTCAAGGTGAACAGCGGCACTGACCCGAAGCTGAGGCTCACCGCCTCCAAGAAAGGCAGCGAGAGCCAGTTTGCCTCCGTCGCAGTGCCCGCTGACGGTGTGGAGACCGGAAAGTGGCACACCGTCACGTTCAAGGCTTCCGATTTCGGACTCGCAGCCGGCGACGTGGTGGCCTGCCTCGGTCTGACCGTGGAGGGCACGTCCGCCAGCTACGAAACGCTCCTCGGCGAGTACAGCTATGTGCCCGAGGGTTTCAACGAGACACCCGTGCAGCCCGTCATCACGCACACCGAGGTGATGAAGCGCGTGTACAACCGCGCGGACTTCAAGGTGGTGTTTGACATGCCGTACAGCGGCACGCGAAAGGCCGAGTACGACGGTTGCCCCGTCTACAACGAGGAGGTCGGCGCGTGGTACTACGAGATTTACGTGAAGCAGGGCGACAAGGAAACCCTTGTGGGCACAACCACTTCTTGGGCAGCCTATGTCGTAGACGCGCCGCTCAACGGCGTGGAGCAGACTTTCCAGATAGGTGTGCGTTCCGTGGGACGCGACGGCAAGACCGAGTCGCCTATAACGTGGAGCGGCGAGCAGACTAGCGACCTGTCCATCATAGAGACGCTGACGCTTGACAAGGAGGTTATAAAGCCCAATGAGGACTTCACCCTCGGCTTTGAGGATCCCAACCACGCCACTTCCAAGATAGAGGTGCTCAACTCGCTCACCGACGAGGTGCTTGTGGCGCAGGACGGCGTGCGCTCGCTGACCGCTTCACTGCCGGATGAGGGCTCTTACGACGTGCGTGTCACCACCAACGGCGTAACCACCACGAGTCGCGCCTTCATCCTCGTAACCCCCGAGGCTACCGGCCGCCTGCCGCAGATAGAGAGTGTGACGGCGGACAAGACCGTGGTGGACGGCGACGACCGCGATGTTAACTTCACCGCCGAGATAAACAAGGGCACCACCTTCAAGCGCGGCGGCAAGGACGTTGAATGCTCCGTTTCCAAGTCCCTCTACATGAAAGAGCCCTACCAGCTGACGGTGGACTCGAAGGTGCTGAGCGTTTACGACAAGACCTCGTTCGGCATGTGGTTCAAAGTCGAGAAGTTTGAGCATGCGTCGCTCGGTACGCTGCTTATGACCAAGGTCAACCGCAACTATTCCGGTACCTGGACTGAGAAAGTGTGGGGCGAGATGTGGACGGCCATCCGTCCCAAGGGCTTCGGTCTCAACATGCCCAACGCCACCAAGGTGGACAACGGCGACAACGAGCTTTCCGTCAGTGTCGACGCGCCCGCTGCAGGCGCGGCCTCCTACGAGCACAACATGGACGCCGACGGCATAAGCAAGGGTTACGAGCTTTCACCCAACACGTGGTATCACTGCTGCGTGGTGAAGGACGGGAAGAGCGTGAAGCTCTACCTCAACGGCAAGTGTATCATCAACGTCACAAGCCGTGGCGTGGGCCCGAAGAACTGGAAGGGAGCCAACTTTTATGTGGGCGGTTCGATGACCAACCTTGCCAGCTTCACCGGCTGGGTGGACGAGGTGCAGATATGGAGCAAGGCACTGACCGAGGACGAGGTGCGCGAGAGCATGAACGGCTATGTCATTGCCCCCGACGACCTTCAAGGCTACTTCACCTTTGAGGAGCAGCAGACCGACGCGGACGGGCACATCTACTTCCCCAACCTTGGCAACGCCGCAGCAGCAGTGCCGGGCGCGTACATGACTACGGGCACGGAGAGCAACGGCAAAAACGAGGACGTAAAGCAGAACCAGCTCACCACCGCGCTCGGCGTGCCGGCCATAGAGGGCACGCTGCCCATAGCGTACGAGAGCAGCAAGTGGATGTTGGACGGCGCGAGCCTTAACACCGCCACGGAGACGCAGGCCAACGCCACCTACAAGACGGCTGGCACTTATCCCGTGACACTCACTGTTACTAACTCCTGGGGTTCGGCCTCAAAAACCATCAACGACTACATCGTGGTGAAGAGCT
The DNA here is from genome assembly GCA_963632255.1 of Lachnospiraceae bacterium. GTDB lineage: Bacteria > Bacteroidota > Bacteroidia > Bacteroidales > Bacteroidaceae > Alloprevotella. Next base: position 73,515 of record CAVGTC010000001.1, read on the forward strand.
CCACGGGCATTGACAATGTGAAGACTTCCGAGGGCTACATGGTCTACCCGCGTCCGTTCGAGGGCAAGGTGGCGCTTCTCTTCGCCGAGGAGGGCAACTTTGAGGTGTCGGCCTTCGATGCCGCCGGCCGCCTTGTGGCGAAGCGTGCCTACCAGGCGATGCAGGGCGAGGTGAGCGAACTCTCTATGCAGGGAGCTTCCGGCACCTACGTTGTTGTCATCACTAAGGACGGCAAGGCCGTGCGCTCGGTGAAGGTGAGCATGAGGTAAAAAAGCGGCGGGTGGCAAGCCCGTCCGCACGCAGGGAATAGGCAACCGCGCCGTGCGCCGCCGCTCGGCAAAGGCACGGCGCGGCTTCCGTCCCCCGCTTCCCCGGGCAGTGCGCCCGGCTTGCGGGACAAAGAAAACGAAGAAATGCAGATACTAAAACCATTTTGCCTTGGCCTCGCGCTTGCCGCCCTTGCGGCGTGTTCTGACGACGAGGTGGTGAAGCCCTCCTTTGACGAAGGGGCGCAGCTTGTGGCGTACAACGCGGCCGACAACTACAAGGGCTCGCGCGAGGTGCTGCTCGAGCGTTCGTCCGCCCTCACCTTTGAGGGGCTTTCCGGCGTGCAGCCCACAGACGAGTTTGCCGCCCGCAACCATGTCACCGGTGAGCGCACGTACCTCAACTGGGGGTACAAGTACGACGGGATAAAAGGTGACGCGCAGGGCAACTACCAGCGTGTTTACTACAACGACGTGATACTTGTGGGACTTGGCTTCGCAGACAACTGGCAGGTGGGTGACTACGACCTCCAGCTGCTGCGCGGCTCGTCCGCCCAGACGCTTGACACGTTCCGTTTCCTGTTGCTCACGGGCATAGAGACCGACGACTCGAAGGTGCAGGGCGGCGTTTTCGGTGTCAAGGCGAAGGGCTGGGACGTGCCGGGTACGGGCAGCCCCATTGACACGCTGCAGCTTGTCGACAAGGCGAGCGGACGCACGGTGCAGAAGATGGCATCCTCGTGCAAGGGCGACGGCACGGAGTTTGAGATAGTTCAGTTCTCACGCGACGGACTGCCCTCGGGCGACTATGAGCTTTGGCTCGCGCGATGGAACTTCGGGCTGAGGCAGAAGATTGGCGAGTTCGGTTACTTCAACTACGCTTTCGTCGAGTCTGACCCGATGAAGACCGACTCCGAGGGTAACTACGTTCTCAAGTTCAGCCTCAAGGAGGTGACGGACGGTGGACGCTTCACCGTCACCACCGCATCGCCGTACCTCAACTACTACGTCGACCAGAACGTTCCGTTTGACGCGGCAAACTATGACGCCGCCACGCAGGTGTACACCTACACGCTGTCGGCTGACAATTGGCGGCGTGACCCCGTACCCGGCATGACATTCTCCGTCAGCGTCAACATTGGCGGTGTGCGTGCCAACGTGAGTGGCACGGCCTCACTGCCTTGAAAATGTTTTACGGCGGACGCCGCCGTATATCGCGCATTCACGCAATCCCGCCCGCAAGGCATACGGCTCTTGTGGGCGGGATTTCCGTACCGCAGCGGCACAGCGGAGCTTCTCCATGTGTAAGCAAAACGGCGCAAAAAGTGGACAAATGTCAAATCGGGCGTAATCTGTCGCATTTGCAAATCGCCCGAAAATGTATTATCTTTTATTGCTGTCTGGTAAAACTCCCAATCGCATAAAGCCCCAGCCCGAAGCCCCGTAAAACCGTGCTTCGGGCTTCCGTTTTTGAAAAGTAAGCCCCCCCTAATCGAAAAGAGTCGGCTCCGGCGGTGCTTTTTGCCCCTTCTTTTCACGGATTTCATTCCATGTTTCCTCCAGATTTTCCATGAATGCGACAATATCGACGTAATACATGAGCATAAGTCGCACCATGGTGACGAGCTGCGAAAACGCGCAACGCCTCTTGATGCTTCTTGAGAGAACCGTTATCAGCAAATTGGCAATCAGCCCCCCATGTCTGTATCTGTATGGCATTGGCGCTGTCCCCGTAGAAGAAATGAAGCGGAAAGTTTTGTTTGAGCTGCTTGTACAGTGACTCGATGGCCCATCTGAGCCGGTAGATTTCAGAAACGTCCTCCACCGTGAACCCAAAGTAGTTGGTCAACAGCACAACAGGTTTCTTTGTCTTGCTGAATATCCCAACCCTCCGTGCCTTATTTCCACCAGGCGGGAGTGCGCGGTGTTCCATCCACGGAAGGGGGGAGCGCGCGTCGAAGCTGAAAGGGGCGGGTGGCTGGTTCAGAAAGGGCGGGAATGAATGACGGGCTTGACGCGCTCCGCGCCATGGCTGTGGCGCGTGTGGCGGACGAGAACGGCGACCTCTACTGGGAACGCGCGGAG
>CAVGTC010000002.1:0-47945 GCA_963632255.1 Lachnospiraceae bacterium
TCACTGAAGTGCGGCTTGGCCTTCAAAGTACCGCGGCATCTTGTCACCGAAGTGCAGGCTTGGCTTAAAAAAAGGTGCACCGGGCCGCTACAGGCCGCCGACGCCGTTAAACTTTCCTAAAAGTTGCACTTTTTTCGCGGCGGCTCGTTTTGACACTTTGCGCGGTTTTTACATAAAAAAGTGACATTGTGATTTCCCGCCCTGGCGGAAAACGGGACGCGCTCACGCACGCTTTTTGCTGTTTCTCGGGAAATGCTCCAGCACCTGTTGGCGCAAGAAGGTGCGGTCGATGTGCGTGTAAACCGTGGTGGTGGAGATGCACTCGTGCCCAAGCATAGCCTGTATGGCACGCAAGTTGGCCCCGCCCTCAAGGAGGTGGGTGGCGAAAGTGTGCCGCAGGGTGTGCGGCGAGATGGTTTTCGTAATCCCCGCCGCCGCCGCGTGCACCTTGAGGTTGTGGAAAACCGTGATGCGCGACAAATGCTTCCGCCGCTGCGCGCTGACAAAAACATAGTCCTCCTCGCCCGGCTTGATGTCGATGGCGGAGCGCACGGCAAACCATAGGTGCAGCTCCTTCACCGCCTTTGGTGAGACGGGCACGAGGCGCTGTTTCGCCCCCTTTCCCTGCACGCGCAGGAAGCCCTCGTCAAGGTAAAGGTCGCTCATCAGCAGTCCGCAAAGCTCGCTCACACGCAGTCCGCAGCTGTACAGCACCTCCACCATGGCGCGGTCGCGCTGCCCCTCGGGCAGACTCACGTCAATGGCCGCCTCAATGGCATCCACCTCCTCCGTGCTTAGCACCTCGGGCAGGTAGCGGCTCTTCTTTGGCATCTCCAGCAGCTCGGTGGGGTCCCTGTCGGTGTAGCCGTCGGTGAGGAGGAAACCGTAAAACGAGCGCACGCCGGAGAGAATGCGCGCCACGGTGTTTTGGCACAGCCCTATGTCGTAAAGCGCGAAAGCGAAGCGGTGAAGGTCGTCCAGCGAAGGGCGCAGCAGGTCCGTCCCCTCGCCCTCGGCATAGGCACGCCATTTCTCGACATCGTGCAGGTAGGCCTCCCGCGTCTTGTCGGAGAGACCGCGCTCAAGAAGCAGGTAGTCGCCGTATTTGTCAAGCAGAGACTGTCTCAAAATCCTCGCGCTGTGTGCCGTGACAGGCGCTTGCCCGCCAAAAGGGGCGGAGAGCCTGTAAAAATTAGTAACTTTGCAAAGGACGGCGACCGCGTGCGCGGAAGACGGGTGCGCCCCGCCGCGCCATCCCGGCACAAAAGTACTATTATCCGCCCTTTCACCAAAGGCGCGAAACCCTCACACACTGCAATGAAACTGCTTGTTATCAACGGTCCCAACCTCAACCTCCTCGGACGGCGTGAGCCAGACATGTACGGGCGCGGCACGATGGACGACTGCCTGCGGCGGCTCCGCGAGCTTTACCCCGGCGACGAGATACTTTACTACCAGTCCAACACGGAGGGGCTGCTCATCGACCGCCTGCACGCGGCGTGGGACGAGGGCGTGGAGGGTTGCGTCCTCAACGCAGGCGCGTACACGCACACCAGCGTGGCGCTGCACGATGCCATACGCGCCGTGAGATACCCCGTTGTGGAGGTGCACCTCACCAACGTGCACGCCCGCGAGGACTTCCGCCGCCACTCGATGATAGCGCCCGCCTGCAAGGGCGTGGTGTGCGGCTTCGGGCTCGACTCGTACCGCCTCGCCATAGAGGCGCTGCGCCACGCCGCCCGCTGAGCGGGACGGTGCAGCCCCCCCGGCAAAGACACAAAACAAAAGACACAAGACCAGACTGACTGATGTACAAGAAAACCAAGATTGTGGCCACCATCTCCGACGCGCGCTGCGACGTAGGACTCATCCAGCGCCTGTACGACGCGGGAATGAACGTGGTGCGACTCAATACCGCCCACCAGGACGCGGCGGGCATGAAGCGCGTGATTGACAACGTGCGCGAGGTGTCAAGCCACCTTGCCATACTTGTAGACACGAAAGGTCCGGAGGTGCGCACCACAGCCACCGACTCCCCGATAGACTTCCACAGGGGCGAGATTGTGACCCTCGTGGGCGACCCCGCGCTCAAGACGACACGCAGCCACATCGCCGTAACCTACAAGGACTTCGTGAAAGACGTGGGCGTGGGGGCGCACATACTCATCGACGACGGCGACCTCGGACTCATTGCCGATGAAAAGAGCGGCGACTCGCTCATCTGTCACGTGGAAAACGACGCCACACTCGGCTCGCGCAAGAGCGTCAACGTGCCCGGCGTGCGCATCAACCTCCCCGCGCTCACCGAGAAGGACCGCCGCAACATCGACTTCGCCATAAGCTACGACGTGGCTTTCATAGCCCACAGCTTCGTGCGCTCGAAAGAGGACGTGCGCGAGCTGCGCGACATTCTCGACAAGGCGGACAGCGACATACGCATCATCGCCAAGATAGAAAACCAGGAGGGCGTTGACAACATCGACGAAATTATCGAGGCGGCCGACGGCATCATGGTTGCCCGCGGCGACCTGGGCATAGAGGTGCCGCAGGAGCTCATACCCGGCATACAGCGGCGCATCGTCGACAAGTGCATACGCGCACACAAGCCCGTCATCGTGGCCACGCAGATGCTGCAGAGCATGATACGCAACCCGCGCCCCACCCGCACCGAGGTGACCGACATCGCCAACGCCGTCTACTCGCGAGCCGACGCACTGATGCTTTCAGGCGAGACGGCCTACGGCGACTATCCCGAGGAGGCGGTGAAAGTGATGGCCACCGTGGCATGGCAGGCCGAGAAGGACTCGTTCAAGGACTTCGGCGGCGTGGACATTCCGCTCTCCGAAACCCCGGACGTGACGGAGTTCTTCTCAAAGGAGGCAGTGATGGCCACAAAGCGGATGAAGCTGCGTGCCATCATCATGGACTCGTACACGGGACGCACGGCACGCTACGTTTCGTCTTTCCGCGGCGAGTGCACCATCCTCGCCATATGCTACAAGGCCAAGACGGTACGACACCTCGCCCTGTCCTACGGCGTGTACGCCATATACATGCCTATGAAGAGCTACGGACACGAATTCCTGCTCGCCGCCCTGCGCAAGCTGCTCTCCGACGGCGTGCTGCAGCCCGAGGACCGCATATGCTACCTCGGCTCGCAGCGCAAGGAGCAAAAGACCTCATTCATGGAGATGAACATCGTGAAAAACCTCTTTGAGAGCGAGGGCGAGGAGACTTACCCAAACTGACACTCCCGGCGGCGCGGCGGACACGCCGGCACGGCACAGCCGCGCCGCTTTCCCAAACCCACCCTTTTACGCTGCCATGACAAGCGAAGAGCGCGAGCGGCTGCTGGACGACTACATCCTCGCCCACACCACACCGCCTGACGACTACCTCAAACGCCTCTACCGCGCCACACACCTGCACCTGCTGCGCCCCCGTATGGCCTCCGGACACCTGCAGGGGCAGCTGCTGCGCATGCTGGCGCAGACGGCACGGCCGCGCACGGTGGTGGAGATTGGCACGTTTTCAGGATATTCGGCCCTGGCGATGGCCTCGGGCATGGATGTCGACGGGACGGTATACACCTTTGAGAACAACGACGAGCAGGAGTGCTTCACGCGCCCCTGGATTGAGGGCTCGCCCTATGCCGCCAAGGTGAAGATGATTGTGGGCGATGTCTTCGCCCTGCTGCCGCCGATGGGGCTGGACATCGACCTTGCCTTCATCGACGCCAACAAGCGGGAGTACGTGCAGTACTACGAACTGCTGCTCCCCTTCATGCACAGCGGCAGTCTGCTGCTTGCCGACAACACCCTATGGGACGGACACGTGGTGGACAGTCTCTGCCACGACAGGCAAACGGAGGGCATACGCCTCTTCAACGACCACGTGGCGCGGGACAGCCGTGTGGAGCAGCTGATCCTGCCCGAGCGCGACGGACTTTCCGTCATACGCGTGCGCTGAAAGTGTCCGCCCCTTTCCGTCGGCCGCTCCCACCGCCCGCCAAAAACTCACCACGCGTGGCGTCTCGCCGCCCCGCGCCTTGTTTCGATTATCTTATCACCCTTTCCCTATGAGAAAAATATTATTACCCTTGCTGCTTGCGGCACTTTCCGCGCCCTCCGCCCGGGCGCAGTCGGCGGCGGCGGGACTCCCCACCGTCTACGGAAGCGTAATCTTCGGACTGAAATGGGAGCAGATGGAAAACCCTCCCTACGGCATCTACGCAGTACCGCCCGCCGACGGATCCGCCATTGAGCCCGTGCTTACCCACCCCCACCTTAAGGTAAACGGCGGCGGTGTGTACGCCGACGGCATTTACTACGCCATAAGCTACAACACCGACGCGGCAGGCACCGACGCGTGGCTGCGCGCCTACGACGTGGAGGACGGATGGGCATTGCGCCGGCAGGTACACCTCACCTCGCTCACCAGCGTCGCCACCGACCTCGCCTACGACCCAGCCGCCGACACCATATACGGCTGCTTCTGGAAAAACGACTCGCAATACACGCTCGGCACGCTTGACCCGCTGACGGGCGAAGCCACGGCCATAGGCGACCTCAGCGAACAACTCTTCACCCTGGCCGCCACGCGCGAGGGCGAGCTGTACGGCATCGGCGAGTACGGCACGCTCTACAAAGTGGACAAAAACACCGCCGCGCTCACGGCGGTGGGACCGACGGGAAAGACGATACGATACACGCAGTCGGCCACGTTCGACTACGCCTCGGGCCGCCTCATCTGGGCGATGACCCCGCACGACTTCAGCCAAAGCGTGGAGCTTTGCGAGGTGGACTTGAAGACAGGCGCGGCCACCACGCTCACCGAGGTGCCCAACCGCTACGAACTGACGGGCATCTTCACGAAAAGCCCGTTCACGCCGGACGGCGCGCCGGCACGCCCATCCGCCCTCTCGTTTGCGTACCCGCAGGGCGCGCTGGCGGGTTCGTTCTCCTTCTCCCTGCCCTCCGTCACCTTCGGCGGCGCGGAACTCGCGGCGGATGGACTCACATACAGCGTCACGCTGGACGGCGAGGCGCTTGCCGGCGGCGCGGCGGCGAAGCCCGGTGAAGCGGTGACGCTCTCGCCCGACCTTACGCAGGGAATGCACACGCTTAAAATAGCCGCCACCAACGCTGCGGGGCGCAGTCCGCTGCTCAGGAAAGACTTCTGGGCGGGCAAGGACGCCGCCAAGGCACTCAACGTGAGCGGCACGCCCGCCGCCAACGGCACAATGGACATTTCGTGGGACGCTCCCTCCGTGGGGGCGCACGGCGGCTACATCGACACATCCGACCTCTCCTACAAGGTGGAGCGCACGCCGGACGGCAAGGTGGTGTACGAGGGGAAGGGTACAAGCTGCAACGACGCATCCGTCCCCTCGCTAAGCTACGGCTACTACCGCTACTGCGTCACCGCCTTTGCCTCGGGCGAAAAAGGTGACACGGCACTCACGGCGGAGTACACCCTCGGCAAGGCCACGCCGCTGCCCTACACGCAGGACTTCAGTGACGACACGAAGATGGGGCTTCTTTCCATTATCGACGCCAACGGCGACGGCTACACTTGGGCTGCCGGCGACGGGGAGATGGTTTACAGTTTCAGCGAAAACAAGCAGGACGCAGACGACTGGCTCGTCACGCCGCCTTTCGCCTTCGACACCGACCACGTCTACCAGCTCGCCTTTGACGCGAAGACAGACGAACGCGCGGTGGAAACTGTGGGGGCGTACATGGGACCGCAGGTAGACTCGCGCCAGCTCACCGAGCAGCTGCTCGCGCCAACCGCCGTCACCAACGCGGAGTACAAACGGATGAAGGCGTACTTCCGCCCGTCAAAGGCCGCCACCAACTTTGTGGGGCTACACGTGACGAGCAGCTACAAACAGGGGACTAACCTCACGGTGGACAACCTTTCCGTCAGCGAGCTTGCCTCGGTAAAGGCACCCGCCGCCCCCACGGGGGTAAGCGCGGAGGCCGCCGCTGGGGGCGCTTTGCGAGCCACACTGCGCTTCACGCTGCCCGCGACGGACATTGAGGGCAATGCGCTCACGGTCATCGACCACGCGGAGATAGTGCGCGAGAGCGACGACATGGTTCTGGCTACGCTGGACGAGGTGCAGCCCGGAGGCACTTACTCCTACGAAGTGACGGAAAGCGCGGACGGCGAGCAGACCTACACCGTGACTGCGTACAACGAGTACGACGGCGGAATGCCAGCCTCCGTGACAGTATATATAGGAAAGGACAAGCCGGGCAAGGTACGCGGACTTTCGGCCACAGCGACTGACGACGGCACGGTGACCCTGTCCTGGCAGGCTCCCGCCGGGGGCGAGCACGGCGGCTACATGGACGCCTCCTCGCTTAAGTACCGCGTCACCAACATTGGCGGCGTGTCGTCGAAGACGGCCACCGTCACCGAGGGGGCATACACCGACAAGCTGACGCTCAGCGAGGGCGTGCAGAAGCTGGCGTGGTACACCGTCACCGCGCAGAACACCGCCGGGCGCGGCGCGGAGGCATACACCGACACGCTCTTCGTGGGCGCGCCTTACAGCCTGCCGCTGAAAGAGTCGTTCGCCAAGAGGGGGATGGACAACGGTCCATGGAACATTCTCAACACCTCCGCCGGCGAGTGGATGCTGCTCAGCGAAGGCACATACGCCTCCCCCGCTGACAGCGACGGCGGACTGATGGCCTACACCACGATAGTGGAGGGCTCGGAGGCACGCCTCGTCAGTCCGAAGTTCTCCGTCGCGGGTAGCAACTACCCGCGCCTCGGCTTCCATGTTTGGCACATGGCGGACTGCCGCGGCCGGCTTGACGTGGCCGTGCGCGACGCCAAAGGCACACTGCACCCCCTGGGCAGCGTTTACCCCTCGGAGGGGACGGACGGACTCGCCGAGCTGAAAGGCGAGTGGCGCGAGCACGTCTTCAACCTGCGCGACTACACCGCCGAGGACTACATACAGCTTGTCTTCACCGGCGTGGGGGGCAACATGGACGACGTAAGCTGGTTTATCCCCGTGTACCTTGACAAGGTGAGCGTGGTGGACCAGCTGGACCACAACCTCAAACTGGTGCAGATATCCGCCAAGGGCGACACCACGCGCACGGAGGTGGGCGTGCCTTTTGAGGTAACCGCCACGCTCTCCAACACAGGCGTGAAGACGGCGAGCGGCTACACGGTGCGGCTCTACCGCAACGGGAATGAAGTGACCGCCGTACAGGGCGCGGACATCGCCGCCGGGGCTTACGGCAAGGTGGTCTTCACCGACACGCCAAACGGCGACGCGGACGAGAGCAGCGAGTACACGGCACAGATAGAGTGGGACGACGATGCCAATGCGGACGACAACACCTCCAACGCGCTGCAGGTCACCATACTGCCGGGCAAGCCTTATGTAGCCTCACTCGGCGGCACGCGCTCGGGCAACGACGCCGTACTGTCGTGGGAGCGTCCCGCCGGGGCGGACAAGGGAGTCACGGCAGAAACGGTGACGGAGGGCTTCGAGACCTACTTCCCATTTACCATAACCAACTTTGGCGAGTGGACGCTGCGCGACGGGGACGGGCTGGCCACGCTCGGCATACAGGACGGCACGGGATACTTCGTCGAATATCCCAACGTAGAAAGTCCGATGGCTTTCCAGGTGTTCAACCCCACTGCCGCGTCGCTCTCGCCCCTCTACTACTCAGCGCACGCGGGCAAGCAGTGCGCCGCCACTTTCAGCGCAGGACGCTACACCGCCAACGACGACTGGCTCATCTCGCCCGAGGTGGACGGGGCGCAGGCCGTCACGTTCTGGGCTTGCAGCCCCGACAACGACTGGTTTGGTACGAGCGAGCGGATGGAGCTGCTGTACTCGCCCGCTGACACCGCAGCAGCAAGCTTCACGCGGGTGGGTGACGAAATCACCGTGCCAGGCGTGTGGACACAGTACACGCGCCAGCTGCCCGAGGGCACGCGCCGCTTTGCCCTGCGCTGCACCTCGCTCGACCAGTACATCCTCTTCATTGACGACATCACCTACCGCAAGGCGGCACGCGACTTCCGTCTTCTGGGCTACAACGTCTACCGCGACGGCAAGCTGCTCAACACCGCACCCGTCACCACCCCCTCCTACACCGACGCGGGCACGGGCGACAAGGTGGCGAGCTACACCGTCACGGCGGTGTACAACGTGGGCGAGTCCGTCCACTCCCCCGCGCTGCTTTACGACCCCACGGGCATCACCGCGCCACTGGCCGCCGATGATGCGTGGAGTGTAAGCACGGACGGAGGACGGCTGGCTGTGTATGCCGCGCCCGCCCGCCGCACTGCGGTGTACGACACCTCAGGGCGCAAACTGCACGAGGCGGACGGCGCGTTCGACATCAGTCTGCCCGCCGGTTCCTACCTGCTGCAAAGCGGCGGCTGCGTGCGCAAGGTGGCGGTAAGGTGAAAACCACCGCTTTCCGGGAATCAGAGGCATACTATAATAAGGAAAGGCTGCCACCCTGGCGGGGGTGACAGCCTTTCCACGTGATATGAAGAATAACGAAGTGATAGCAATATTGGGGACGCATCCCGCCCCAGCCTATCTACGGACTGCGGTACATACCGTCAACGCACCGCCGCCACGCTGTCGGGCACGAGCCACAGACTCACCACCTCAATGCGGCTGACACCCGCCGGCAGAGAGGCGGAAAAGCCGTAGCGCGTCTTGCCACCGGAGAGGCGGAAGCTACCTGTGCGCAGACACGCAAGGCGGTCGTCCGCCTCACAGAGCCCGTAGGCACACACCGACTGCCAGTCGCTGCACAGCCCCACATTGTCCGCCCATCCCACACTGAGCGGGTAGAAACCTTTTCGCGCCGCCGTGAGTGAGTCGCTCTGCACAAGCAGCCCTTTCGCCACCTCACGCGCCGAGGCAAACGAGGCAATGCTGCGACTGTCCGATGTCTCGGCGAAGAAAGTGAGCGAAGCCGCGCCCGGCGCGTTGACAAGCGCCTCCATATGGTAGTACCCGGCGGGGAAGTCATTCGTGCGGCAAGCCTTCAGGAAAGCCGGCATATGGTAGTCGTCCTTGTCGGCACGCACGCCCTCCACATCATACACCTCCTGCCCGCCGGCATGTATGTCGGCATGGCACAAAAACCTCCCGTCCTCGTTGCAGTTGCGGGCTTCGGCTATCGCCCAGTTGTCGCCGTCAAGGCGTTTCTTCTGCGAATACTGTATGTACACACCGTTATACGTGTTAAGGTGCCTGCAGTCCCTGTTTACCTGCGCAGCGGCGAGCGTGCCCAGCGTGAGACAGGAGATGAGCGAAACCACAAAGAGGGCAGCAAGAGCCATCTTTGTCGAGACGGACAGACACTTGTCCGACGCGCTTTTCACAATCCAGCGCAGTATGGAAAAGAGCGCGATGCCAAGTGCCACGAAGCCCGTCAGAGCCACGCCCCACAACATCCACATCGTGGCGGCCGAAGCACGCGCCGCCGTGAGCGCGGCACCGCCGTCTTCACCCATGAAAGTGGTGATGTCCGCCGTGCCGAACGTCACACAGGCGAGGAAGACGGTGTACACCACAAGCGCGATGGTGGGGAGTACGCACAGTACAAGCATAAAGAGTTTGAAGACGAGCACCGCCAGCGACAGCAGCGTGCCGGCAAAACTCCTTGCTACCCCGACCGCCGCACCCGCTCCGCCGCCGCGGCCAGCCGCACCCATCAGCTCCTCGTTGAGCGTGTCGGGCGAAACGGGCGCTCCGCGCATGCGGAGTTTCTCCTCCACCGTCCTTGCCTGCGGCACGAAAGCCCACAGCAGGAGGTAAAGCAGCGCGGGGACAGTGAAAGTGACACAGCACAGCAGCACAAAGAGAATGCGCCACGGCAACGGGTCAGTGGCTCCGAAATACTTGCACACGCCCGCAATCACACCGCCCACCATCTGGTTGTCCGCGTCGCGGTAGAGGCTGCGTCCCTTCATCCAGTCGCCCGCACGGTGAAGCGCCTCCGCGCCTACAGACTCCGTCCGGCGTGTGCCTGTCCCGTTTCCGCCGCCGTCACCGTCACCCGGCATACCGCCGCCGACGTTTCCGCCCGTGCCATCCGCCGTGTCCATATCCTCCGGATTGCCAATGCGGCTGATGATGCCCCGCACGTGCGCCTCCGTGATGGCCTGCACTCCGTCGGTGGAAAGCTCGGCGAAAAGCTCCGCCACGCGGCGCTCTATGTCGTCGGCAATCTCATCACCTCCCTCGCGCCGGCCGAAATAGCCGCGCATGTTCTTTAGGTACTTGTCAAGCAGCTCGTACGCGTCCTCGTCGATTGCGTACAGCGTGCCGTACAGATTGATGGTTATGTTTCGTTTCATCGTATAGTCCTTTTCCTTTGTGAGTCTTTATCCTGTTCAATCAATCACGTTGGGCGGCGGCAATGCGGCAGCCCCGGTAACCCGGGCTTTCAGTATTTCCACAGTGCGGGCCAACCCGGTCCACACGCCGTCCAGCTCGCCAAGAAAGCCGCGCCCGGCGGCCGTTAACGCGTAGTACTTGCGCGGCGGTCCCTGCCGCGACTCCCTCCATTCATAGCAAAGCAGCCCGTCTTTCTTCAGACGCGTGAGCAACGGGTAGAGCGTCCCCTCCACCACTATCAGCTCCGCCTCCTTCAAGCGGCTGATGATGTCGCTTGCGTAGCTCGCCTCGCGGCTCAGCAGCAGCAGCACGCAGTAGTCGAGCATGCCTTTGCGCATCTGCGATTTCACATTGTCCACATTCATAGGCGTACATTCTGTTTCTCGTTTGGCCGTCCCCGCTTCCGTGGACAGCCCACGCCGCAAAAGTAGGCTTTATTTGGTATTATGCCAAACATAGTACCTTGTTCCTGTAATATTCCTGCAAATTCGCCACTCCGAGGGTACGCCGTGCCGTCTCCAACCGCCCCTGTGATTGGGTTAAATCCGAATTGAAAATCAGTCTTGCATAAAAAGTTAGGGGGATGATATATTCACCCCCCCCCTTCTGGCGAGGAAGCGACAGTTGCAAACTGCGGCATCCTCATTGCAAATATAGATTATCCTTTCAAACGCTGCAAAAAACTCCATTGATTATGCAATAGAGCAAGGCATTGAGCAAGGCAAGGCAATAGGCATAGCCAAAGTTGCCAGGGTTATGCTTGGCAAAGGTATAGATGAAAAAGCCATCGCTTAGCTGACGGGTTTTCCCAGGAGGAAGTAAAGAAACTCTGATAATACTTAAAACGGCAGAATAATACATCAAGTGCAAATTTGTTGGACGGAGTTGACGGACGCTTGTACCCCTGTCTTTGCGCGGGCAAGAGGCGAAAACTGAAAAGACGGCTTTACGCGCAAGGAAAAAGCTGTACTTTTGCCTTACATAAATACTTATTAACGGGAAAATAACAAGAACACAGCATACATTATGGCTGACAGAAAAGTGCGCGTGCGCTTTGCGCCGAGTCCCACGGGGGCATTGCATATCGGCGGTGTGCGCACCGCGCTGTACAACTACCTCTTCGCCCGCCAAAGGGGCGGCGAAATGGTTTTCCGCATTGAGGACACCGACTCCAACCGTTTCGTGCCCGGCGCGGAGGAATACATCCTTGAGTCGTTCCGCTGGCTAGGTATACACTTTGACGAAGGTGTGACTTTCGGCGGGAAGTACGGGCCTTACCGACAAAGCGAACGCAGGCATATATATAAGGAGTACGTGAAGCAGCTTCTAGACGCTGGAAAAGCTTACATAGCCTTTGACACGCCCGACGAGCTCAGCGCGAAGCGTGCCGAGGTGGACAATTTCCAGTATGATGCCCGCACGCGCATGTCGATGCGCAACTCGCTCACCCTCGGCGCGGAGGAGACCGCACGTCTTGTGGCGGCGGGCGAGCAGTATGTGGTGCGTTTCAAGGTGGAGCCGGGCGAGGAGATACACGTAAAGGACATCATACGCGGCGATGTGCGCGTTATGAGCGACATACTTGACGACAAGGTGCTTTACAAGAGCGCGGACGAGCTGCCCACCTACCACTTGGCCAACATTGTGGACGACCACCTTATGGAGATTACGCACGTCATACGCGGCGAGGAATGGCTTCCGTCCGCCCCGCTGCATGTGCTGCTCTACCGTGCCTTTGGCTGGGCTGACACGATGCCCGAGTTTGCCCACCTTCCCCTCCTGCTTAAGCCGGACGGCAAGGGAAAGCTCTCCAAGCGCGACGGCGACCGCCTCGGTTTCCCCGTCTTTCCGCTGGAGTGGCACGACCCGAAGACGGGCGAGGTGTCGTCAGGATACCGCGAGAGCGGCTACCTTCCCGAGGCTGTGATAAATTTCCTCGCGCTGCTTGGCTGGAATCCCGGCACGGAACAGGAAATACTGTCAATGGACGACCTTGTGCGACTCTTCGACCTCTCCAAGTGCTCGAAGGCAGGCGCGAAGTTCGATTATGTGAAAGGCATGTGGTTCAACCGCGAGTACATCCTCCACACGGACGACGCGCAGCTCACCCCCGCTTTCCAGAAAATATTGAAGGAAAACGGCATTGAGGCAAGCACCGAGCGGGCGCAGGCTGTGGTGGGGATGATGAAGATGAAGAAAATCAATTTCATTAAGGAGCTTTGGCCGCTCTGCGATTTCTTCTTCCTCGCCCCCAAGTACGACAAGGAGGACAAGTTCACCAAGAAAAACTGGAAAGAATCCGCCCCCGCCGACATGCGCGAGCTTTACGGCATACTCGCCTCTCTGCCCGACTTCTCCGTGGCCACGCAGAAAGCCGTGGTAGACAAGTGGGCTGAGGAGACCGGGCGCAAGCCCTGGAACGCATGGCGCGTGTGCCTTGTGGGCACGGGGAAGGGACCTGACATGTACGAGCTTGCCGCTTTCCTCGGCAAGGAGGAAACCCTCCGCCGCATGGACGCCGCACAGGCGGCTTTGGCGTAAGGATAACGGCGGGTGCGGACGGAAAACGCCTGCGCCCGCCGTTCCGCAAATACAAAATAGAAGTTACATACCTTAAAAGGACTGGTAGTGTACAGCCTTGCCATATACCTTATGATGCTCTTCGCCAACGTGGCCGCCCTCTTCAAGCCGAAGATGCGGGCTATGATGCGCGGGCATCGTGACACGTGGCGCATACTGCGCCGTGAGGCGGGTACTGCGCGGTACGTTTGGTTTCACGCCGCTTCGCTGGGAGAGTTCGAACAGGGGCGTCCACTGATGGAACGCCTGCGGCGCGAGCACCCGGAGAAGCGCATACTGCTCACGTTTTTCTCGCCCTCGGGCTACGAGGTGCGCAAAAACTACGCCGGTGCTGACATAGTGTGCTACCTGCCCTTTGACACTCCGTTCAACGCACTGAAATTTGTGAGGCTGGCACGCCCCGAGGCGGCTTTCTTCATCAAATACGAGTTTTGGCGCAACTACATAGAGGTGCTGCACCGCCAGGGCATACCTTGCTACAGCGTGTCAAGCATCTTCCGCCCCGGGCAGATTTTCTTCCGCTGGTACGGTCGCGGCTACGCGCGGGTGTTGCACCGCATGACACACCTTTTCGTGCAGAACGAGGCCTCGCGCGAGCTGTTGCGGGGCATCGGCGTGACACACACCAGTGTGGTGGGTGACACACGCTTTGACCGTGTGACCGACATACGCGATGCCGCCAAGCCGCTACCGCTCGCCGAGCGTTTCGCCGGCTGCTGGAAAGTGCTGGTGGCAGGGAGTTCGTGGCAGCCCGACGAGGACATAATAATACCATACTTCAACAGCCACCCCGGTCTGAAGCTTGTGCTTGCGCCCCATGTGGTGAGTGAGGACCACCTGCGCGAGATAGAGGCGAAGCTCAAACGCCCCGCCCTGCGTTACACAAAAGCCGGACTGAAATCCGTCGCCGAGGTGGACTGCCTCATCATCGACTGTTACGGACTCCTTTCAAGCATATACCGTTACGCCACCGTGGCGTATGTCGGAGGAGGTTTCGGCGTGGGCATACACAACGTGCCGGAGGCGGCGGTGTACGGCGTGCCCGTCATCATCGGTCCCAACAACGGGAAGTTCCGCGAGGCACGCGAGCTGCTGGAAAACGGCGGCTGCCGCGAGATAAGCGGAGCGGAAAGTTTCGCGAAAGTGATGGACGCTTTCCTTTCCAGCAAGGAGGAAACCGCCGACTCCGGACACGCGGCGGGTGACTACATACGCAACAACGCCGGCGCGACAGCACGCGTTTACGACTTCGTGTACGGCACGGCGGCACGTTGAGTAGTTTTTTCTTCAAAAAGAATAAAGGCAAACCTATGCGCGTTCTCCTTGTCAACACCTCAGACCACTTGGGGGGGGCTGCCATCGCCGCCCGGCGGCTTCAGGGCGCGTTACGGCAGACAGGCGTGGAGACCGCCTTGCTGTGCCGTGACGCTGCTGCGTGCCACAATAGCGGTGGCGTGGAGCGGCTGCGTCCCTCGTTGTGGCGCAAGGTGAAGTTCGCTGTTGAGCGGGGCGAGATATTCGCGGCAAACGGCTTCACGCGGGAGGGACTCTTCGCCGTGGACACGGGGCGCTACGGCATCGACATCACGCGCACGGAACTTTTCAAAAAGGCGGACGTGGTGCATCTGCACTGGGTAAACCAGGCCATGCTCTCCCTCTCCGACATAGGGAAAATACTGCGGAGCGGGAAGCGCGTGGTGTGGACAATGCACGATATGTGGCCTTTCACTGGCGTGTGCCACCAGGCTGGCTCCTGCGGCGCGTGGCAGCACGGCTGCGGCTGCTGCCCGCAGTTGCGGCGGCCGGGGAAAAATGACCTTTCCGCCCGCACTTTCGCCCGCAAGCGCGAGGTGTACCATAGGGGCAAAATAACCTTTGTGGGATGTAGCCAGTGGCTTTCCGGGCTTGCCGCCAGTTCCCCTCTCTGCGAGGGGCACAGCGTGGTGAGCGTGCCCAACCCGATAGACACCGAGTTCTATGCCCCCGCCGAAAGCAAAGCCCGCGCGCGGCGGCGGCTGGGACTTCCTTTGGACAAGCGAGTGCTGCTTTTTGCCGCCTTCAAGGCCACCGACCCCAACAAGGGGATAGACTACCTGTCACGCGCCGTTGCCCTGCTTGGGAAGGACGCGCCGCAATTGGCGGCACAAACCGTCGTGGCGGTGGCCGGGAAAGAGTCCGCCGAGGCGGTGAAAAACTTCCCCATGCCGGCTTACCCGCTGGGATACATAGAAGACCCGGAAACGATGCGGGCGGCCTATCATGCCGCAGACGCGCTGGTTATGCCCACTTTGTCAGACAATCTCCCCAACACGATAGTGGAGGCGATGGCTTGCGGCATTCCTTGCGTGGGTTTTGACGTGGGCGGTCTGCCGCAGATGATAGACGCCGGCGTGAACGGCTATCTTGCGGCGTACAAGGACAGTGCCGACCTCGCCAAGGGCATCGCGCTCACCCTACGTTCGTCGTCTTATGCCTCGCTTTGCCGCAACGCCCGCGCAAAAGCTGTGCAAAGCTACTCGGAGCGTGTGGTGGCCGAGCGCTACCTCAGAATATACGAGGGCGGCAAGCCTTGAGAAATTTTGGGAAACAACAAAAAACGCATAACACAAAAGAAAAGAGACTGATGCCTCCGCTTAAAATTACCATCGCAACCGTCACTTACAACGCCGCCGCCCTCATCGGGCGCACGATAGAGAGCGTGGAAAGCCAAACTTACCCTGATGTGGAGCACGTCATTGTGGACGGAAACTCACATGACGGTACGCTCGAGCTGATACACCATTACCAGGAACGCAACAGCGTGGCCGCCGTGCGCCACGAGATACAGTGCGTCAGCGAGCCGGACGAAGGTCTCTACGACGCGATGAACAAGGCGGTGGAGATGGCCACCGGCGATTATATCCTTTTCCTCAATGCGGGCGACACGCTGCACGGTGCGGATGTGTTGCAGCGCGTGGCGGCCGAGGCGCAGACAGGGGAAAAACGGGCAGCCGTGGTGTACGGCGACACCTATTTGGTGGACAACGAGGGGCATTTCTTGCGCCGCCGCCGGCTCACCCCGCCCGAGTGCCTCACGTGGCGGAGTTTCAGGGACGGCATGCTTGTGTGCCATCAGGCTTTCTTCGCCAGTATGGAGCTGGCGCGCCAGTGCCGCTACGACCTCAGATACCGCTTCTCCGCCGACTTTGACTGGTGCATACGCCTTATGCGTGAGGCGGCGCGGCGCGGCTTGCCGCTTGTCAACGCACGCATCGTCGTGGCCGACTACCTCAGCGAGGGGATGACCACGCAAAACCACAAAACCTCCCTGCGCGAGCGTTTTGCCATCATGGCAAGACACTACGGTTTCTTCCCCACTCTTGCACGCCACCTGTGGTTTGTGGTGAGGGCGGTGGTGAAGAAGTGACGCTGCTTTTTGGGGAGAAACGGCATTTTAAGGGGAAAGGCACTTTATGAGACTCACCTATGTGGAAAACGAGCGTCGCCCGCTGTGGGAGTCCGTGCCGTTGTCCCCTTTTGTCTTTTCACTTGCGGCGGGGATAGCCGCTGCGTGGCTTTGCGACGGCGGTGTGACGCTTTGGCTTTGTGTGGCGGCAATGGCTGTAGGCGCGGCCGGCGTGGCACTGAGTCTGCCGTTTGCCGCCCACCGTCCCGTGCCCGCTTTGGTTTCCGCATGCCTTTTCTTCTTTTCTGTCGGAGCGGCGCTGGAGGGCGAGGCTTATAGAAAAAGACTTGTACGATGGCCGACCGAGGGGCAGTGCTGGCAGGCGCGGGTGTGGAGCGTCAACAAGGTGTATGCTGCGGGAGTGCAGACCGATGTGGAGCTTCTCACGCCGCCGTACAATGGATTGAGGGTGCGTGTCTCCCTGGGCGGCGATATGTCGCGCGAGGTGCGGGCGGGCGACATCGTACGCTTCAAAGGCAACATACGCCCGCCCGCCAACACGGGAAACCCTGGTGATTTTGACTACCGCTCCTACCTCCTTTCGCACGGAATAGCCGGCACGGCTTATCTTGATGACGGGAAATGGGAAAAGGGGGCAAACTGTGGCAACAGTGCTGCCGGCGGCGCGTATGGGCGTGTGCCGCTTTCGCTGCGGCTGCTGATGTTGCGCGATCGTATGCTTGCCGACTATGCAAGGTTTTTTGATGAGGACGACGCGGTGATAGTTTCCGCCCTTACCCTCGGTGACCGCTCACGGCTCACGGCGGACACCCGCGCGCTGTTCTCCGAAACCGGGACGAGCCACATTCTTGCCCTCTCCGGTTTGCATCTCGGCATAGTATTTTCGCTTATACAGGCTTTCGCACGGCGGTGGACGCACAAGCCCCGCGTGCTTGCCGCCTTGTCGCTGCTCACGGCGGGCGGCTTGTGGTTTTTCGTGCTTTTGGCGGGCAGTCCGCTTTCCCTTTGCCGCGCCGCGTGGATGCTCACGCTCTCACAGTTCTGCGCATGCACGGGACGGGGCAGCCGTCCGCTCAACAATCTTTTCCTTGCCGCCTTTATCCTGCTGCTTGCCGACCCGCTCTCACTTCTTGACGTGGGCTTCCAGCTTTCTTTCGTCTCCGTCTTTTCCATCATTGCAGGCTACTACGGCTTTTGGCGGCAGTTTCGTCTGCCGCGCTGGCGGCGCGGCGAACTGGCTATGACCCTGTGGCTGCGGACTCGCGCGGTAGGAAAAAAGCGTACTGCAAAATCAAAATTCTTCCGCCGCCCGGACTGGACAAGTTGGTCCGAACGCCCCTACAACGTATTGCGCGGCGTACTTTTCCCGTTCTTCACCACTTGTGTAAGCGCGCAGGTAGGCACGGCGCCGCTTGTGCTGTACTACTTCCACACATTTGCCCCCTACTCCCTTCTCGCCAACTGCGTGGTGATACCCCTTGCTTACGTGCTGCTTGGCGGTTCGCTCTGCTTTTTCCTTCTGCCTGGTTTGCGGACTGTTGTGGCGTGGGTGATGCACACCGCGCTACTGCTTATGCGAGGCGGACTTGAAACTCTTTCCGCCCTGCCGGGTGCCGGGACTAAATTCTACCCCGGCGGTCTGACTCTTGCGGCGGGTGCGCTTTGCATTTTCCTCCTGCTTTCTTACCGGTGGCGGCGGCGCAGCGGGACACTACTCGCGGCGGCTTTTTGCGTACTTGTGTGCGTGGGGGTGGAAAGTTGGCGGGCGCGTCCCGGACGGGTGCGGCCTTGCATTATTATATATAATGTACCCCGTGTGGGGGTGGTGCATTTCGTGGCGGCGGACTCTGTATCCTACCTTTGTTCCACGCTTCCGGCGGATAGCACACGCACTCGCCTCGCGTATGTGGAGAGTTCCTTTTGGGCACCGCAGCGCATGGCGAGCCCGTCCATTTTGCCCGAGAATTTCCGTGACGCGCGGATATACCGGGTGGGCGGACTGATGTCGTTTGGCGGCACCCGTGTGGCCGCCCTCCGTCACACGCTTCCCCGCAGTGCGTTTGCGGGCGGGCGGCTCAGTGTCGACATTCTCGTGGTGGGGCGCGGCTGCGCTAGTCCGCTCGGTGAAATCCTGCGCGTCTACCTTCCCATCCGGGTGGTGGCGGACAGCTCGCTTGGCTACGGGCGTGCCGCGCGGTTGCGCGAGGAATGCGCCCTGGCAGATGTGCCGTTCCACGATGTGCGGACGGACGGCGCGTTTGTACTCCCGCTTGACGATGGGGATAAAAGGCGGTAAGGTGAAACACTTGACAGATATGAACAAGGGAATGAATAACCACGTTTTCCGCTGTTTCCTGCATGCCACGCTTCTTGTGCTTGTGCTGCCGTTCTGCCTTCCCTTGGTTTCGGCGGCGCAGATGAGGGAGGATGCACCTTACATGTCGTGGGACGATTTCGTCAGCTGGCTGCGCGACGGCGGTGACGGTGAGGAGGAAGTGACGCAGGCGGAGTGGGACTATATGGAGGAAAAGGCACTCCACCCTCTCCAACTCAACCGCGTGACGCGTGAGGACCTGCTTGCGCTGCCTTTTCTCACCGAGGCGCAGGCCGACTCGCTGCTGTCCTACCGCACGGCGCGGCGGGGCGTGCTCTCGTTGGGCGAGTTGCAGCTGATAAAGGGTTTTGACTATTTCACCCGTGCCGCGCTGTCGCTCTTCGCCCGCTGCGACTCCGCCTATGCCGCCGTGCCAGCGGGAAAGCTGGCGGAAGAGGGGGCGCGCACGCTGCGCAGTTTGCTTCTTGGCGGGCGGCACGAGGTGGAGACCCGCCTTGACGCGCCGCTCTACCAGCGTGACGGATACCGCCGCGAGGAGGGGAAGAAACTCACAAAAGCCAACCATTACACGGGTAACGCCTTGCGCCACATCGCCCGCTACCGCTACCGCTTCGGGCAGGAGGCGGCCTACGGACTCACAATGGAGAAAGACGCGGGCGAACCCGTCGGAAAGCGCGGTTTCTGTCCCTACGACTATTGGTCGGGCTACGTCATGCTGCGTCCGCGCGGGCGGCGGTGGGCGGTGGTGGCGGGCGACTACGAGCTGCGCTCCGCCCAGTCGCTGGTGGCGGGCAGCCGTTATATGGTGAGCCGTCAGCTGCTTACAGCCTCCGCACGCCGGTTCTCCCCGCTCGCTTTTTCCCCGCACACATCGGCCGACGAAAGCCGCTTTTACCGTGGCGCGGCCGCCTCGTGGCACGGCGTGGCGGCGGAGGTGACAGGCTTTGCATCCTACCGCCGCGTGGATGCCACGGTAGACGGTGACACGGCACGCACACTGCTGAGCACGGGGCTTCACCGCACGCCAAGCGAGATAGAGCGGCGGCGCAACCTCGGCTGCTTTGTCGCCGGGTTGGCCGCGACAAGGCGTTTTACATCCTTCACCCTTGGGTTAAACGCCGTCTATACCCGTTACAGCCGGGTGGTGTGGCCCGCCGCGCGGGCGTACAACGCCTATTATTTCCGCGGGCGCGATGCCGCCGCGTTTTCCGCCGTCTACCATTACAGCGCGGGGTGGTTCACCGCGCGGGGTGAGGTGGCAGCCGACCACCGTCTGCACTGGGCCACTGAGCACTGGCTCTCCGCCCGCTTCGGCGGAAAGTGGGACACCGCCCTGCAGCTGCGCCACTTCACGCCGCGCTTCGTGAGTCTGCACGGCAGCTCCGTGCAGCAGGGCGGACGCGTGGCCAACGAGCAGGGCGCGCTGTTGAGCTTGCGCTGGCTTCCCCTCAGACGGTGCGAGGTGGAGGCGTACGCCGATTTTTTCCGCTTTATGAAACCCACCTACACTGCTGTGCTTCCCGGCGCAAAGGGCATGGAGGTGTCGGCGGGCGTAAAGTGGGCGGCGGACGGGGGGTGGCAGTTCAACGCGCGGTACAGGGCGAAAAGTGTGCAGCGCACCGTGTCGGGACACAACGCGTTGGAGTACAACACACGGCAGAGCGCACGTGTGGCGGCGGTTTGCAAGCACCGAAAATGGAGTGTCACGGCGCAGCTTGACGGGTGTCTGTGCAAGAGACAAACTTCCTCCGCGCGGGCAGGCTGGATGCTCTCCTCACGCGCGACGTGGAAGCCGTCGGAGCGCGTGGAGCTGAAGGCTTTCGCCTCCGTCTTCTTCACCGACAGCCACGAGACAGCCCTCTACACCTACGAGCCGCAGCTGCGTTATGCCATGTCCGTGCCGTCATTTTTCTGCCACGGTATGAGGGGCGTGTTGCTGGCCGACGTGCGTGTGCTGCGTTGGCTGTCGGCGGGCGTTCGGTACGGCAGCCTGCGCTATTTCGACCGCCGCGAGATATCCTCCGGCACCGAGCGCATCCGCTCCGGGTGGAAAAACGACCTTTCCGTCCAGCTGCGACTCCAGCTGTAAAAACGCCCGGAAAGCCCGTCTGCAAAGGCTCTCCGCCGTGTTTTCACCCTTTTGCGGACGGTGTACGGCGAAAAATAAGGGAAAAAGTTTGCAAGGCGTTTAACTTGCTGTATATTTGCAAGGTAGAAAGACAGCAGTCGCGGTGCGAGACGCGTGCAATGTCATTCGCCCGAAAAGGAAAGCATTGTTGCCATTACCACTTAAAAACCGCACGAAGACGCACCCAAGGACTACTCTCACTCTAAGTTAACAGTTTTAACCAAACAAGTAGAAATGAATAAGACAGATCTCGTAAACGCCATTGCTGAGGCAGGCTTGAGCAAGGCAGACTCCAAGAAAGCTCTTGACGCTACCCTTGACGCTATCTCCACCGCCCTCAAAAGCGGCGACAAGGTGGCACTCCTTGGTTTCGGTACGTTTGCCGTAACGGAGCGTCCCGAGCGCCAGGGTGTAAATCCCTCCACCGGCGCCAAGATAACCATCGCCGCCAAGAAGGTCATCAAGTTCAAGGCCGGCGCGGAGTTGGCTAACGCTGTGAAATAAAAGCGGACGACGGGCGAAAGCCCGCGCGTGACGCGCCTTCGCGGAGGGAGGAAACGTCTTCCTTTCCCGTGCGAGGAAAGCAAACAACGGCTTATGCTGCGAAAGCGGCGTAAGCCGTTTTGCGTATAATCGTTTTACACGTAAAGATGGCCGTCACCATTGTAGATATCCGGACAGCAATAACATAATTTGCCACAATACTCGGGACAGCCAAACGTTTCGCCCGAAAAAACAACACGGGGACGGCACGCCGCGCGTTTCCTCCCTCACCGTCCCCGCCCCTCGCGCCACTGCCCGCCGCACGCTTTTGCATGGCGCGGCGGGAAAGCCGGCAAGCAAGCGGAACGGCGGAAAAAGCGCGGGCAAGCAAAATAATCGAGGTGTAAGCAAAACGCCCGCAAAACTGACAAAACGTCAAAACGCGCCGCCGCGAAAAAGGTGCAACTTTTAGGAAAGTTTAACGGTGCCGGCGGCCTGTAGCGGCCCGGTGTACCCTTTTTGAAGCCAAGCCTGCACTTCGGTGACAGGATGCCGCGGCACTTTGAAGGCCAAGCCGCACCCCAGTGACCCGATACCGCGGTATTCCGTGGACCAAGTGCAGGCATTTTGACTCGTAAGTGGCTGAAAATCAATATAGGCAAAAATAAAGGGACATTCCACGCGGGATGTCCCTATCTTGTAGTACAAAGATAATACATTTTTCGGCGATTTGCAAATGGGCCAAAACGGGCGACGGAAATCAAAATGTCGGAAAATGGGCGGTTTTGCTGACATTCTGATTTTCGGGGTTCGACTCCCCTCCCGATGCGGAACGCCCCCGGCTTTGCCTTCCGCAGCGGGGAAACGAATGGACAAGCAAAAGGCATCCCGCCGGACAAAAGCTCCGGCGGGATGCCCTCCGTATGCGGCGGCGCAAGGCACGCCGCGTGTTTGTCAGTCGCGCCCGGCACGCTTACGGGCAAGGTGGTCGAGTATCACCTTGCGCATGCGCATCGACTTGGGCGTCACCTCCACGTACTCGTCCTCCTTGATGTACTCAAGAGCCTCCTCAAGGGAGAAGATGACGGGCGGCACGATGCGTGCCTTGTCGTCCGCGCCCGAAGCGCGCATATTGGTGAGCTGCTTGGCCTTCGTCACATTCACCACGAGGTCGTTGTCGTGCACGTGCTCACCCACCACCTGGCCGGCGTACACCTCGTCCTGCGGACTGATGAAGAAGCGTCCGCGGTCCTGCAGGTGGTCGATGGCATAGGCGAAGGCCGTGCCGCCCTCCAGCGAAATCATAGAGCCGTTTGAGCGGCGCTGTATCTCGCCCTTGAAAGGCTGGTACTCCTTGAAGCGGTGCGCCATGATGGCCTCGCCCTGCGAGGCGGTAAGCACGTTGGTGCGCAGGCCGATGATGCCGCGCGAGGGGATGTCAAACTCTATGTCTACACGCTCGCCGAGGTTCTGCATGGAGGTCATCTCACCCTTGCGGCGCGTCACCATGTCTATCATCTTTGAGGCGAACTCCTCCGGCACGTTGATGGTGAGTTCCTCGATGGGCTCGCACTTCTTTCCGTCAATCTCCTTGTATATCACCTGCGGCTGGCCCACCTGCAGCTCGTAGCCCTCGCGGCGCATCGTCTCTATAAGGATGGAGAGGTGAAGCACACCGCGTCCGCTGACAATCCAGCTTCCCTCCGTCTCCGAGGGGGCGACGCGCAGGGCGAGGTCCTTCTCCAGCTCCTTGTTGAGGCGGTCGCCTATGTGGCGGCTGGTGCAGTACTTGCCCTCGCGCCCGAAGAAAGGCGAGTCGTTGATGGTGAAGAGCATGGACATCGTGGGCTCGTCGATGGCGATGGTGGGGAGCGGCTCGGGGTTGTCGAAGTCGCAAATGGTGTCGCCTATCTCGAAGCGCTCAAGCCCCACGACGGCGCAGATGTCGCCCGACTCCACCTCGGTGGTCTTCTGGCGGCCCATGCCCTCAAAGGTGTGCACCTCCTTTATCTGCGTCTTCTCCATTGTGCCGTCGCGGTGGGCGATGGTACACTTCATGCCCTCGCGTATGGCGCCGCGGTGCACGCGACCCACGGCGATGCGCCCCGTGTAGTTGGAGTAGTCGAGCGAAGTGATGAGCATCTGCGGCTCGCCCTCAAGCTGCGTGGGCGCGGGTATAACCTCTATTATCTTGTCGAGGAGGTAGTTGATGTCCTCGGTGGGCTTGTTGTAGTCCTCGCCCATCCAGCCGTTCTTCGCCGAGCCGTACACCACGGGGAAGTCAAGCTGATCCTCCGTCGCGTTGAGGTCGCACATGAGGTCGAACACCATTTCGTACACCTCCTCGGGGCGGCAGTTGGGCTTGTCCACCTTGTTCACCACGACGATGGGCTTCAGCCCTATCTGCAAGGCTTTCTGCAGCACAAAGCGCGTCTGCGGCATGGGACCCTCAAAGGCGTCGACAAGCAGTATGCAGCCGTCGGCCATGTTGAGCACGCGCTCCACCTCGCCGCCGAAGTCGGAGTGACCCGGCGTGTCGATGATGTTTATCTTTACGTCTTTGTAGCGGATGGAGACATTCTTTGAGAGAATGGTTATGCCGCGCTCGCGCTCAAGGTCGTTGTTGTCAAGTATAAGTTCGCCGGCGTTCTGGTTTTTCCTGAAAAGATGCCCGGCGAGCAGCATCTTGTCCACGAGCGTGGTCTTGCCATGGTCCACATGGGCTATTATGGCAATGTTGCGAATGTCTTGCATAAGAAATAGCGAGTACCTGTAAAATACGGCTGCAAAGGTACTAACTTTTCACGGAAAGGTATTTGCGCCCTTTGACGCAAATGCCTTTCCGTGCCCCGTGCGTGGCGTGGCAGCGTCTCGCCGCCCTGCGTCACCTGCCCAGCCAGGCCTCCGGGTTGAGCTTCGCCGTCTCCTTGCGCAGCTGGAAGTGCAGCGTGCAATTTCCTGAGGCGTCGGTGGCGACGCTGCCCAGCGCCTGCCGCGCCTCCACCTGCTGCCCGCGGCGCACGGAGATGGAGGAGAGGTTGCAGTAAACCGACATGTACGAGCCGTGGCGCACTATCACGTTGTACGTGCCGGCGTAGGGGAATATGGCGGTCACCTCGCCCTTGAAGACACTGCGCGCCTGCGCGCCGGGGCGGCCGGTGATGTTGATGCCCTTGCTTTCAAGCTGCACGCCGTGCAGTCCGTCGACGTTGTACGTGCCGTAGTGGGTGGTGATGGCGTAGCCGCCCGTGATGGGTATGGGCAGCCGCCCGCGGTTGGCGGCAAACGAGCCGGAGAGGGCGCGGTCCGTGTCGTCGGCAGCGTTGAAGGATGGCGTGGCGGTTTTGGGCGCGGGGGAGGATTTGTCCGAGGCGGATTTCCGGCGCGAGGACGCTTTCTCTGTTTCCGCCTCCGACGCGGAGCGGCGTGCCGCCGCAGCGGTCTGGCGTTTAAGGCGGGCGGCGGCCGCCTTGTCTCGCTCGGCTTTCTCCCTTTCGGCCTTGAGGCGGGCCTGCCGCGCCGCCTCCTCCTTGCGCCGTCTTTCGGCCTCGGCCTTGCGGCGGCGCTCGGCGGCTGCTATCTCCTCCTGTATCAGCTTGTCTATGCGTGCGTCAAGCTGCGCGGCTTTTCTGCGCTGCTGCGCTATCGCCCTCTGCAGCTGGCTTTGCTTCTTGCTAAGCTCGTCCACCACGCCCTGGCGCTCCTGCTGCTGCCCCTGCAGCTTGCGTGCCTCGGCCTGCCCCTCGCTGAGGAGCTTGTCCTTTTCCTGCTTCACGCCCATAAGCTCCGCGCGCTTGGCCCGCACCTCGGCCTCCTTTCTCTCTATCACGCGCCCCTGCTGCCGCTGGTAGCGCGAAAACTCCGTCACGTAGCGCATGCGGCGGTACATCTGCCTGAAGTTTTTTGCGGAGAGTATGAACTGCCATTTGGAAAGCTGCATGCGGTTGCGGAACATGTAGTTGACGGCGCGGCGGTACTTGCGCTTGCAGTCGGCGAGGTCGGCCTCGAGGAGGTGCAGTTGGTTTTCCAGCCCCCGGATGCTGGACGCCAGCTCGGTGAGTTCGGAGTGTATGCCCGCCACGTATTTCTGCTGCCCCTCAATCTGCGTGTTGATGAGCTGGAGGTTGGCGAGCTGCGAGCGTACGTCCTTTTTTGTGCTGCGCAGCATCTTCTCCTGCTCGGCGATGTTCTGCTTCAGCGTGCTTTGCTGCTTTTGCAGCGTGCGTATCTTCTTGTTGGTCTGCGCCGCCGCCGGCAGCGCGGCGGAAAGGCAGAGCAGAAAGGCAAGCGCCACGCGGCAGGCGCGGGAAGGTATGGGAGGAAAGGCGGTTGGCATAAGTGTCTTGTGAGTTGTCGTGTGAGAGGGGGGCGGCGGCGGGGCTTAGAGGTGCAGTTTGCCCAACACCTCCTTTACGCTGCGGCGCTGGTATTTCGCCGAAACCGTGGTGCGGGTGCTCCACCCGCTGTCCTGGGAAAGGCGCGAGAGGCGCAGGCTCAGGCCGATGCTCTTGCCGCCCGGCAGTCCGGCGGCCTCCATCTCCATGGACGAGGGGAACTGCCGCCCGCCAAACGGCGCGAAGTCGGCGTAACGCCACGCGAAAGTGCCCGCATCACCCGCATTCTGCCCTTTCACGCTGAGGGCGGTGACAAGCGCCGAGGCTGTGTCGGTGGTGAAGGCGTAGGTGAGGCGCGGCATGCCGGAGAGCGTGAGCTGCGTGCCGCCGTCAATCGGCGAGGCCTGGAAGCGTGCGGCGAAGTCCTTTGCATCACGCTGCCCGGGTACAAAAAGCTCGTCCCAAAAGAGAGCCTGCAGCGAGTAGAAGTCAAGCTCCGCCTGGCGGAGGAAGTCCACGTCCGTGTAGGCTGCGCGCACATACTGCTTGTTGATGCGGTCCACCACAAGCACGTCGTCCGGGGTGAATTCCATCCGCCCCACCTCCATGCCAAGCACCGTGAGCGACAGCTGCACCACGTCGTCGCGCTTCATGCGCAGCGTGCCGCTGACGCTCACGTCCTTGCCCAGCCCGGAGAGCTGTACCTTGGCCTTTGCCGTGAGGCAGGTCGCGCCGGCGCGGTTTGCCGCCACGCGCTCAATGTAGGCCGCCGCGTCCGCCGCCGCCCCGTCTTTCGCCGTGCCGCCCTTTGCCGCTGACGCGGTGGCGGGTGTCTTGGTGGCGGCCGCCAAGTCCTTGCCCGAGCGGCAGGAGGAGAGGGAGAGCGAAAACAGGACGGAAAGCAGGAGAAGCGTGTGCGGTTTCATTGTCGTGGTGAAGGGAAAAGTGTGTGTGCGTGGAGTGGCGCGGGCGTCACTTGCGGCGGAAGAGCTTGCGGCGCAGGCGTGCCCGCTGCTTGCTGTCGCGCGTGAGGCTGAGTGCCTTGCGCCAGTGCGGCGCGGCGGCCTTGTAGCCGGCGGCGCGCAGGTATATGTCACCCGCATGCTCGTAAAGCGAGGCATCCTCGGGGGTGTCATCCACGTGGCGCAGCGTCTCGTCAATGTAGGTGCGGGCCTTGGCATATTCCTTCTTCTTGTAGAGAATCCAGGCGTAGGTGTCAAGGTACGTGGCGTTGTCCGCCTCGGCCGCCACAGTACGCCGGCTCATCTCCTCCGCCTTGTCAAGCTGCTTGCCGGCAAGACTGAGGAAATAGGCGTAGTTGTTGAGGCACACGAGGTTGGCAGGGTTGAATTCAAGGGCGCGTTCGTAGGCGGCGTAGGCCTCCTCGGCGCGTCCCATATCGTGCAGCACGTCACCGAGCTGCGCGAGGAGGTCGGAGCTGAGCTGCGGGTCGGTGTCGTCGTCAATGCGCCCCGCGCCGCGCTGCAGCGTGGCGGCCGCCTCGCCGTCGTTCCCGAGGCGGTAAAGCGCAATCCCCTCGTAGTAGTAAAAGGTTATTTCGGAGGGGTCGTAAAGTATACCGTCCTTGCATATCTGCGCCACCTCGTGCATGTCGCCACGCTTCAGGGCGGTCTGCAGCCATTGCAGCCGCGCGGCGGAATAGTCCGGCTCGATGCTTAGCACTTGCCGCAGGGCGGAGACGACGGAGTCTTCCGGCGCGGCCGAGGAGATGAGGTAAGAGGCGTAGAGCAAAGCCATCTCGCCGGTTTCCTGCGGCTGTGCGAGTGCCTTGCGGAAAAGCTGTTTCACCTCCTCGTTGCCTCCGCCACTCCTGTTGATGTCGTCCACGGCGAAGCTCTTCATCGCCTCCAGCCGCGCCGCGCCCTGTGTGCGGGGGTTGAGCACCACGTCGTCAAGCAGGGCGCGGTAAAGCGAGTCGGCACCGGCCGCCTTGTAGTAGGCGAGGAGGGAAAGCTGCGCGTAACTGTTGTCAGGCTCGGCCGTCAGCACGTCACGATAGGTCTCAAGCGCGCGCTCGTGGTAGCCCTGCCGGTCGTAAAGGTCGCCCAGCAGCACGCGGTAGCGCAGGTCGAGCGGGTATTCGGCACAAAGGTCCTCTATCGCCTGGTAAGCGTGCTCGTCGTCCTTCATCGCGATGTACGTCTGAAACTTCTCCAGACTGAGTGCCTCGCTGCGCCCCGACAGCCGCTCCAGCCGCTCTATGGCACGGATGGCTCCGGGATAATCGCCGCTCTGCTCGTACAGCCATACCAGCGTGGTGAGTGTCTCCTCGCTGGTTTTCGCGTCGGCTATCTCCTCGTAAAGCAGGATTGCCTCGCGATGCCTTGCGTTGTTGGCGAGGTGGGTGGCGAGGCTCTCCTTGTAATACAGGTTGCCGGGGGCGAGCCGCACGGCCTCCCAAAGCAGCGAGTCACCCTGCGCCCTTGACACGCTGTCTGAGTAGGTGGAGTAGGTGAGCTTAAGCATTGCCATCTCATAGAGTGCCTCGGGCGCGGCGGGCTTCACCCTCAGTGCCGCGTCAAGCAGCTCGTACTCCGCATCCGCGTGCTCGGCCTCCTTCTGGCGCACCGCCTCAAGGAAAAGCTCGTCAAAACGCCGGTCGCGGTAGTAGTCCGCCTCGCCGCCGGTGTCCTTTTCCGTCCGCCACACCGTGGGCGGCGTGCCCGCTCCGCCGCTTCCGCGCCCGTCGTCCCCCGCCGTACGGCACGCAAGCAGCAGCCCCGCCGCGAGTAGCGGCAAGACGGCGCGGCACAACGCCGCGCCCAGCCTCAGCAGCCTGCCGCGTGCAGACAAAGTGTGTGTGGGGGTAAGTGCCAACGGATGTGTCTTTTTGGTGCCCCGCGCCGTGGCGGGCGGCGGGAGGACTTACTATATATAATAAGGTGTGTGCGGGAGGATATTTACCCTTTCGTGCCAGTGTGCCCAAAGCCGCCCGCGCCGCGCTCCGTCTCGTCAAGCGCGTCCGTCACCTCCCACTCTGTCCGCTCGTAGCGCGCGATAACCATCTGCGCGATGCGGTCACCGTCGCGTACGGTGAAGTCGTCGGCGGAGAGGTTTACCATTATTACGCCTATCTCGCCGCGGTAGTCGGCGTCAATGGTGCCCGGCGTGTTGAGCAACGTCACGCCGTGCTTCAGTGCCAGACCGGAGCGCGGGCGTATCTGCGCCTCGCAGCCGGCGGGAAGCGCCACGCTCAGTCCGGTGGATATCAGCCGCCTTTCAAGCGGGCGCAGTGTCACGGGCGCGTCAAGGTTGGCGCGGAGGTCAAGTCCCGCGCTCTGCGGCGTGGCGTAGCTGGGCAGCGGGTGGCGGGAGCGGTTGATAATCCTTACTTTCATATGGTGCGGGGATTTTGCGCGGCATCGCGCGGCGGTGCGGACTCCCATGGCGGAAAGTCAGACCGGCGGCACGCTATACGCTTGAAAAGGCGTTTTTTAGCTGACAAAAGTAGGCAAATAAGCGCAGAAACATCCCCGCCTTGTGCGAAAAACGCCTTTTTCGTACTTTTGCGCGGCAGGCGTGCGGACACTCCGCGCACCCTTTCACTTGTGACAGCTTGACGATGAACATGCAGTGGCAACAGCTCATATCCTCAAAGCGCCTGGGCAAGGAGGACAAGCCCAAGCCCTTGGAGGAGCGTCGCACGGAGTTTCAGCGCGACTACGACCGCCTCATCTTCTCGGCGGCGTTCCGCCGTATGCAGAACAAGACGCAGGTATTCCCCCTCCCTGGCAGTGTCTTTGTACACAACCGCCTGACACACAGCCTTGAGGTGTCGAGCGTGGGGCGGTCGCTTGGCACGGACGTGAGCCGCGAGCTTATGCTGCGCCACCCCGAGCTTTCCGACACCGAGCTGCCGGGCATAGGCTCCGTGGTGTGCGCGGCGTGCCTTGCGCACGACATGGGCAACCCGCCGTTCGGCCACTCGGGCGAAAGAGCCATACGCACCTACTTCACCGAAGGCAAGGGGGCGGAGCTTCACCACCTTGTGACGGAGGACGGCGGGCAGCTCTCGGCCGCCGAGTGGACGGACATGACACGCTTTGACGGCAACGCCAACACCTTCCGTCTCCTCACCCACCATTTCCAGGGGCGGCGGCGCGGCGGTTTCGTGATGACCTACGCCACACTCGCCTCCGTCGTGAAGTACCCCTACGCGTCCGACCAGGCCGCGGCGAAGCCCAAGTTCGGCTACTTTGAGAGCGAGCGGCGGGTGTACGAGCACATCGCCGCCGAGCTGGGCATCTGCCGTGTGCCGGCCATCTCGCCCGGCGGCGTGCGTTACGCCCGCCACCCGCTGGTGTACCTTGTCGAGGCGGCGGACGACATCTGTTACGAGATAATGGACATTGAGGACGCGCACAAGCTGCGCATACTCAGCGACGAGCGCACGGTGGAGCTTTTCCTCGCCTTTTTCGGGGAGGAGGAGCGCGAGAGGCTGCGCGGGGCGTACGGCAGCGAGACCGACGTGGACGACCAGATAGTGTACCTCCGCTCGTGCGTCATCAACGCCCTTGAGCGTGCCTGCGTGCGGATATTCGTGGAAAACGAGGAAGCCATCCTTGCCGGCACTTTCAAAGGCTCGCTTGTCGACCACCTGCCCGGGAGGCTGCACACTGCCTACCGCGCCTGCGAGGAGACCGCGACGGGGCGCATATACAACTGCAAGGAGGTGACGGATGTCGACCTCGCGGGCTACCGCATCATCTACACGCTGCTGGAGCTTTTCACCGATGCCGTGATGGCTCCGGGAAAGGCGTACTCCTCACTGCTGTTGGCGCAGGTGCCGTCGCAGTATGAGGTGCGGGCGAAGCGGGCGGGCGACCGCCTGATGGCCGTGCTGGACTTCCTTTCGGGCATGACGGACGTGTACGCGCTCGACCTCTACCGCAAGATAAACGGGCACTCGCTTCCGAGCGTCTGACCCCTCACCTATACATACATATTCAAGCAAAAGGCGGCTTTTCACGGCCGCCTTTTCCGTTTGTGGCGGCGTGGCTTTGGCTCGCCGCCCCTTTTTTCTTATTTTCGCCGCCATACGCATTTCCTCGGTTGTTATGCAGGGCGGGGAATGCAGCAGAGTCCGCGCAAGGGCGCGACGACTGGAGACCGAAGACAAACACTAATAACCAAATACCTGTTTTAATTATGAAAAGAAAGCAAAGCATCGCGCTTGCGCTGCTTCTTTGCCTTGCCGAATGCGTGCAGGCCGTACGGGCGCAGCTGCCCGCCAGCCAGGACGCACTGCGCGAGACACTGAGGCAGAAGCGTGCGGCGCGTGCCGCCTCCCACGCCAAGCCTGCGGCGGCACCCGCCCGCAAGGCTGTGAGCGGCACGGGCGTGCAGCTGTACGGCTGCATCAGCTACTCCGAAGGAGCCTACTTCACGGGAACGGGCGTGTACACGTTCAACACCACCTCACCCGAAAGCGTCACACTCGTCAAGGCGGGCGTCAACGTGTACGGCGGCGGCACCTACGGCAACGGCACGCTGTACTGCAACACCTACTCGGAAAACACCTCTGGCACGGTGTACATGCCTGTGGTGTTTTACGAGTACTCCACCGCCGACTGGTCCGTGACGCGGCAGGGCCGCAGCACCTCTTTCACCAGCATCGCCAGCGACATGGCCTACGACCCCACCACGCAGCGCGTCTACGGCTGTTTCCAAAACGCCGCCTACACCGCGTGCAAGACGCTGGGGCGCGTGAAATACGGTGACAACGGCGCGTACGACTCAGAGAGCATCGGCGAACTGCCTGAGAAGATGGTGGCGCTTACCGCCAACGCCAAGGGCCAGCTGTACGGCATAGGCGAGAGCGGCACGCTCTACACCATTGACAAGGCTACAGCCGCCGCGACTGCGGTGGGCAGCACTGGTGTGACACCCATACCGCTTTACCAAAGCGCCACATGCGACTACGCCACGGGCAAGATATACTGGTTTACTTACTACAACGAATACTGGGACAGCGGTGTCTTCGAGGTTGACCCCGAAACGGGTGCGGCCGAGCTTGTGGCCGATTTCGGCTACGACAACGGCACGGGTACGCTTGACAACATCACGGGGCTTTACATAAAGCAGGATCTCGAGCTGCCCAATCCGCCCGCCACTGTGGCCGACCTCATGGCCGATTTCGCAGAGGGCAGCCTTACGGGCAACGTGGCTTTCGTGCTTCCCACAAAGGACAACCAGGGCGGCACGCTCACCGGCGAGCTTGAGTACGTCATCAAGCAGGACGGCACGGCCATCGCCACAGGTACGGGCGAGCCAGGCGGCGAGGTGATAAAAGAGGTGACCGTAGAGCGCGGCGGCGAGTACACCTTCAGCGTGGAGGTGTCGCGTGACGGTGTCACCAGCGAGGCCGCCAGCGTGTCGAAGTTTCTCGGCAGCGACGCTCCCCTCGCGCCCACCGATGTAAAGGCCGTGGCCAACGGAACCAGCGTGACGCTCACCTGGACGGCACCCACCGCCACGGTGAACGGCGGCCGCGTCAACCCCTCGCGCCTGCTTTACAAGATTGTGCGCCAGCCCGACGACGAGACGCTGGTGAAAGGCACAAGCGGAACAACCTTCACGGACGACCTCCCCGACGGCGTGTACTATGAGCACTACACCTACGAGGTGACCGCCCGACTGGGCAACCTGAGCAGCGAGACAGCCACATCAAACGAGGTGCTTGTCGATGCCACGCTGCAGCTGCCGTACGACAACCAGTTTGCCTCCGAGGCCGACTGTGCCTCCATGTATGCCATCGATGCCAACGGGGACGGCAACACGTGGGGCTACAACTCCTATAACCAGAGTGCAGACTACCCGGGCACGGCCGAGGCGGCCGATGACTGGCTCGTCACCGCCCCCATACTTATGAAGGCCGGTGCCACCTACCGTTTCACCATCAGCGTGTCCAACAGCTACCCGGTGGAGCGTGTTGAAGCGGCCGTAGGCACGGACAGGGCAGCGGAAGCTTTTGTTTACAAGGTGATAGAGCCGTACGAGGTGACCTACTCGCCGCGCACACACACGCTTTCGGGCAAGTTTGTACCCGGTGAGGACGGCATGTACTACTTCGGCGTGCACGCCATCAGCGAGGCCGACCGCAGCAACCTGCACCTCAACAGCATACACATCGACGCCGTGCCCGCCAACGCCCCCGAGGCGGCGGCGGACGTGAAAGCCGTGCCGGGAGAGAAGGGCGCGGTGAAAGCCACCATTTTCTTCAAAGCTCCCGAAAAGACGATGGCCGGCGACGCGCTTGCCGCTGGTTTCTCCGTGAAGCTGCTTTGCGACGGCACGGAGGTGAAGACCTTCGACGGCGTGACGCCGGGCGAGGCACTCAGCTTTGAGCACACCTATGTGTCGGAGGGGCTGCACACCTACACGGTGACACCCGCCCTTGCCGACGGCACCGAGGGTGAAAGCACTGACGTGAAGTGCTATGTGGGTGTCGACGCGCCCGCCGGCGTGCGCAACCTGAAAGCCGTGGAGGACCTTGACCACGAGGGACTCATACATCTCACATGGGACGCGCCTGAAGTGGGGCAGAACGGCGGCTATGTCGACCCTGCCGGCCTCACCTACTACATCTCCACCGGCGGTACGGAGAGTACTGATGCCTCCTCCGGCAACGCCACCTCCTACGACGACCAGCTTACCGTAAGCGGCAAACAGGTGTACGCGGGCTACAGCGTCTATGCTAAAAATGACAAGGGCAGCGGACGCAGCTACTGGAAAACGGTGACGGCACTCGCCGGACCTGCCGTCAAGGCTCCCATGGCGGAGTCGTTTGCCGGCGTGACGTACAAGAGCGGACCGTGGCTGCCCGAGATACTCAAGGGCGAGATTGGCGAGGCTTACTGGACAACCGAGGGCGGAACCACCAACGAGGGCGGCACGCAGGACGAAGACGGCGGCGTCACCGTCTTCAAGGCGCAGACGCTCGGCAAGTCGAGCCGCCTGAGCTCGCCGAAAGTGGACATCAGCGGACTTGACAAGCCCGTGCTTAACTTCTGGGTGTACCTCAACGGCAAGGGAGACGAGTTCCGCGTGAGCGTGCAGCCCGACTTCCAGGACTACGACACACTCTACACCGCACGCACGGACGAGGGCGTGACGGGATGGCGGCGCGTGAGCCTGCCGCTCGACAAATACAAGTCCGCCCGCTTCATCCGCGCGGGCTTTGAGGGCGAGAGCCTCGCTACGCTTTCCGACATTGTGGCCTTTGACAATGTGGCCGTGGTAGATGACTGCGCGGCCGACCTTATGGCGCTCGCTTTCACCGCGCCCGAGGAGATAGCAGTGGGCGGCAGCGGCAGTTTCACACTGCAGGTGCGCAACAACGGGACGCAGTCGGTCAAGGGCACCGATTACAAGGTCACGCTCCTCAAAAACGGTGCGGCGGTGGCAAGCGTACAGGGCAAGGACCTCGCCACAGACGCCAAGTGCCTCCTCACGCTTAGCGACGCACCGGGCGTGCTTGACGGCGAGTCCGCGCTCTACTCCGCCCGCATTGACTTCACCTCGGACGAGCAGACCGGCAACAACACCTCCGCCGCGCAGGAGGTGAAGATTGCGCTCCCCTCATACCCCGCCCCCTCAGCGCTGGCGGCCAACGACGGTCCGACCGTGACGCTTGCATGGACGGCACCCGACGTGGCCAACCGCCCGGCGGAGAGCGTGACAGAGGACTTTGAGGAGTACGCCCCGTTCATCATCAGCGACATGGGTGACTGGACGCTCACCGACTGTGACGGGCAGAACACCGTGAAGATAACCCTCGACTACCTGCAGGGTGCGCTTACATACGACCACGCCGGCGAGCCGATGGCTTTCCAGGTGTTCAACCCCGACAAGGCCGGCATCTACTACAACAGCTGGCAGCCCAAGAGCGGCAGCCAGATGCTGGCGTGCCTCAGCACCTCCTCCAGCGGCACAGGACGCGCCGCCAACGACGACTGGCTCATCTCGCCCGACCTCGACGGCAGCGCGCAGACGGTGAAGTTTTACGCCAAGGCCGGCATGGGCAGCCCCTATGTGCCGGAGAAGATGGAGCTTCTCTACTCTGCCGGCGGCACGGGCACGGACGAGTTTGTCAAGGTAAGCTCGGAGGACGTGACAAACTCCTCGGGCTGGCAGCTCTATTCCTTTGACGTGCCCGAGGGCGCAAACCATTTCGCTATACGCTGCGTGTCCGAGGAAAAGTTTGCGCTGCTCATTGACGACATCACCTACATACCCTACGGCGCGGTGCAGTCTCCGCTCACGCTGCTTGGCTACAATGTGTACCGCGACGGCGTGAAGCTCAACTCCGAGCCTGTCACCGAAACGGTCTTCGCGGACAAGGACGCGGCACGCGGCGAGAGCCACACGTACGACGTGACAGCTGTTTATGACAAGGGCGAAAGCGTGAGTGCGGGCACAGCCTCGGTGGTGTTCACCGCCGTCAGGACAGCCACTGTCTCCTCCGCCGCAGTGAGCGTGGCGGTTGAGGGCGGCGCGGTGATGGTGCGCGGCGTGCAGCCGGGCACTTGCATCACACTCTTCACAGCCGACGGCCGCAGCGTCGCCTCACGCGTGGCAGCCGCTTCCGCGGAGTGCTTCGATGTGCAGCCCGGCGCGTACATCGTGCGCGTAGGTGCGTCCTCCTTCAAGGTGGCGCGGTAAAAAGCGCAAGGCATTCGTTGCCGTAAACTACGGCGCGGTGGAGTTTTTCCGCCGCGCCGTTTTTCGTGCTTTCGGAAAAATTGACCTATCCGGGGACGCTTCGCCCGATTATTTATGGATTTATTGCTTTCGAGTTTTACCAGACAGCAATAATTATTTATAATTTTATAAATGATTATCAAACGGATATAAGCTTTCCCTTCTCAAGGGGTAATTAGCCCGCAACGTCTCAAAATTGGATGGGTTAGAAAGAAGAGCTAAGTAGTCGCGCGTAGGGTCGTACAAACGAAGTGACTCATTCAACAAACGCCCCTCCCCATCCTCATAATATGAGTAAGAAAGCGGCAGCGCAGGGGGCACAATGGCGGTAAACGGAGTTGTGTCCATACCAAAGTGGGCGGCCACCGCAGTGAGCGACATCCGTGTACCGTTAGCTTTCCCATCCGCACTGTACCCGGCTATATGCGGCGTACCCAAGAATACGTTTTGCAAAAGTTCGCGGTCAATATTCGGCTCGTTTTCCCATGTGTCCACTACTGCGGCGCGTATTATCCCCTCTTTTATGGCAGAAAGCAAGGCAGCGGTGTCCACCACCTCCCCACGGCTTGAGTTAAACACCACAGCGGAGGGTTTTACAAGGGAAAAGAAATCTCGGTTGGCAAGATGGAATGTTGGAAACTCACAAGGCGAAAACGTAAGCGGCGTATGAAAAGTGATTATTTCACACTCCCTTGCCACTTTTTCAAGCGAAACAAAGTAACCCTCTCCCTCACGCGCGGAACGCGGAGGGTCACAAAGAAGAATACGCCCGAAGCCAAGCTGACGTGCAATTTTCAACACCTTGTTCCCCACGTTACCCACTCCCACAATGCCAAGAGTGAGACGAGAGAATACACTCTTGTCCAATTTTCCCGCCGGGGCAGTGACATGTGAAAGTTTTCCTTTCCCCTCCCAACATCCGTGCGCGGCAAGTAGAAGAAGCGCACTGCGCACATATTGCGCCACACTTCCCGCGTTGCAACCCGGGCAGTTTTTCCACACTATCCCCCTCTCCCGCAAGTAGTCTGTGTCTATATGATCGTAGCCAATGGTGGCAGTGGCCACAAACTTCACGGACGAGTTTTCAAGCAAAGCTCTGTCACAACGTGTGCGCGTGCGCACTATCAGCGCGTCCGCATTTCTCACATCCGACGCACAAATATCGCGCCCGGGGATATACTCCACCTCACCCAGCCTTTCCGCATACCCGCGCATAAAGGGAATCTGTGAGTCTACTACCAATCTCATTAGTTGAAATATAAAATCACTTCACCAACGCCTCCTGCGGGTTGCGCAGCCCGCGCACCCCCGTAAGGAAAGCCTTCGCTGTGCCAAAGTTAAGATTCATGTCAAGACGTACTGGAAGATGGTTTTTATCATCCGTAATGTAGAAAGTCACAATGTCCTTTTCCTTACCTTTTTCCTTTTCCACGAAAGAGAATACAAGGCAGCGGTACTTCGTGTTGGTGTTCTCCACCTTGAAAGTTTTCTTTCCGCGGTACACAATGCTTTTCCACTCACAGTTTCTCCCGTCCGCCATAAGAAAATTGATGCGGTGTCCCACTTTCATCCCCTCCGCAGACATAGAGCGCGCCCTCATCATCATCGAAATCATATCAAAGGCGCAGTACTTGCTGGTCTGTTGCGAAACCTCCGGCGCATTGTTGTTTTTGCGGTAGCGCATTTTCACGCTGCACTGCCCGCCCGGATAACTGTACCACACCTCGTTTTTGCGGTATGTGTCACCCTCAAACGCCTTTTTGGCGTAATATTTCGGCACAAGATCCATTCCCGTGTACGCCATCAGTGTATCACGCATAACGAAAAACTTGTCAGCCTTCTTCGAGCCGCGCGTGATGAGGTACGAGCGCAGGGCAGGCTTGCCCGCGTAGGTGGTGGCGGTGGTGTTCATTGAGGCGGAACCTACTTTCACCCAAACGAATCTCCAATTGAAGTATAGGTCGTATATCAGTGTTTCCCCGCTTTTGAAAGCCGTATTGTCGGACGAACACTGCGCCCGACCTGGCAAAACTGCCGCCAATGCAAACACCAATAATAAAAGCAGTTTCTTTTTCTCCATTACATATATTTTCTACGGTGCTGTACACAATCACCACCACTTAGGTACATTTTTATTTCGCCCGCTGCCGCTCGCGCTCCGCGTTGCGGTTTTGCGGCGTGCGCTTTTTCTCCTCCTTCTGCTTCACAAGCTCGCGCGGCTTCTGCCTCTCAAGCGGCACATCTCCCACGCGCCACACCTGCTCCACATCCCAATTGGCACGCAAGTCCACCGCTGCGGGGAAATAGTACACCTCCTCAGCCTGACGCCCATCGGCGTACGACCCGGTGTCCCATACACCGTTGCCGTTGCGGTCGCAGAACATACGCATATAATACTTTCCCGGAGCAAGGTAGAATAAATCGGCACGCCCTTTCCCTACCCTCATCTGCTTCACCACTTTCTCCCCTTGTATAAGCTGCACCACCGCAGTGGTGTCGGCATCGGGAAGAATGAGAAATAGTGAGGAGTACGACTCCATATCCGGTATTTTGAAAGTGCGGTCGTAGCTGTTGTTAACCTTTCCCGACAATCCCCTTACTATGGCAGAGTCCACATTAAGCACATACTCCTGTCCCGGGCGCCACTCCCCTTTCAGCGTATAGGAGAGCAGTGAGAGCGAGTCACGCGAGAGGGCGTACCTTGCCACCTGGTACGTGCTATCCACTTTCAAGTAAAGGTGAATGCCCGCAGTGTCAAATACGGCGGGCGGCTCGGAAAGACGAAAATGAATGTTTTGGTCGGGCGCGAGCGTGGACCTAAGGTCGTAGTCAACTTTCAGCTCACCCGCTGGACGAATTTCCAAACTATAGTCCCCTCGCTTGTGTCTCTTCGCTCTTTCTTTCTCAAACTTTTCCTCCTCCTCCTTCTCAAACTTCTGCCGTTTCTCGTACCCGAAGCGCGGAACAAGTTCCAGCGTATCCGTACGCATAATGCTCGTACCCGTGGAGTCGTCCGTTTTCTCGTAAGTGTAACGCACGCGCAAAGTGTCCTGCTTGTAAAGGGCTGTGTCGCGCAGCCAATAGGTAATGGTGTCGTTTGTGGAGTTGCGCTCCTCAATAAAAGCGTTGGAAGAGTCAAAGTTCATACCCTCCACCACAGGCACTTTGCGCGATGGTGCGGTAAATATGGCTCTGAACAATTCCGGCTCGCGCTGCGTTTTCAGCAATTGTCTTGATATGTTGGTCTCTGTGAAAGCCTTCAGAACCACATTGTCCGGCTCATAGCGCGTATAAGGCACCGCCATAATGGTATCAATGTTGGCAGTGTCGCGCCAAAGCGTGTCATAGCGCGTGTCAGCCACCGCCCTCGGCTTTATTATTTCGCGTGAAAAAGCCAGCATTTCCCCCCGCACGTACTTGAAGTCGTTATCCATATCCTTAAGAGCATAAATGCGGTAAGCCCCGCTTCCCACACCCTTGATGCAGAAATGCCCACGGCTGTCCGTGCGTGCTACGCGCTCAAACGGGGTGGTGGTGAAAGCCGAGTCGGCAAGGTTGGAGTGCAGTCCTACAAGCACCCCTTTCACAGGCTCATGATCCTGTGCATTCAGCACATAGCCGCTCACCTCCATGCTGTCCACCTGCGCCCCGGTGGAAAAATAATAAGTGAAATTGCCCAAGGGATTCCCCTCGTTGGAGTCCACTATCGCGTCACTGAAATCCACTGTATAGGTAGTGTTGGCTTTCAGCGAGTCCTTCAGCGCCACCGTTATATGCCTTCCTGCCGTCTTTATCTCCGGCTGCTCTATCTGCGGAGGGGAAACCGTCACCTTTTCCTGCGCATTCTCCACCTTTATCAACTCGTCTAATACGATGGTTACTTTCTTGGCTTTCTCGTTGGTACCCCCAAGGGCGGGGGACATAGACACTATCTTAGGCGGAGTTTCATCATATGGTCCTCCGTCCGGTCCGCTCCCGGGGTTGGCGCACCCCACAAGCACAAGCACAAGCGCAAGCAAAAGGAAAAAAGGAAAAAGGTGCTTCATAGCCTTTACTTGAAAAGCATAATAATTAT
Organism: Lachnospiraceae bacterium; assembly: GCA_963632255.1. GTDB lineage: Bacteria > Bacteroidota > Bacteroidia > Bacteroidales > Bacteroidaceae > Alloprevotella. The sequence continues at coordinate 39,470 of CAVGTC010000002.1, forward strand.
GTTATGGGTTAGAAAACTTAAAGCAAGTCCAACACACTCTCTATTATGTCGCGGTTGTTGCTAAGACGCGGCACTTTGTGCTGCCCTCCCAGTTTTCCCTTTTTCTTCAGCCACTCGTTGAAAATTCCTTTCCTAGCTTTCACCACCTCAAGGCGCTGCAGCGTGATGTCCTTGTAGCGTTTCGCCTCGTAGTCGGAGTTAATGCGTTGCAAGGCCTCGTCCAATGTACGGGCGAAAAGGTCAATGTCCTCCGGCTCGCGCTCAAACTCCACCACCCACTGATGGCGGCATTTTCCCTCGCCGTCCATAAAGACGGGAGCCGCCGTGTACTCATTTACTGTCGCGCCTGCCACACGGCACGCTTCCTGCAAACCCCGCTCGGCGTTGTCCACTATCAGCTCCTCACCGAAAGCGTTTATGAAGCACTTAGTGCGCCCGCTTATCACAAACTTGTAGGGGTTGGTGGAGGAAAACCGCACCGTGTCGCCTATCTCATAACGCCACAGTCCGCAAGAGGTGGAAATAACGATGGCGTAGTTTTTCCCTTTCTCCACAGCCCATAGCGGCAGTATGGTGGGATTATCTTTCCCCACATCCTCCATCGGGACGAACTCGTAAAACACCCCGTAGTCTATCATCAGCAACATGGCGGCATCGGCGGGGTCGTCCTGCAAGCCAAAGAATCCCTCGCTTGCGTTGTACGTCTCCATATAATGCATTGAGGGTGAAGGAATGAGCAGCCGATACTGCTCACGGTAAGGCGTAAAGGCCACGCCGCCGTGGAAAAATACCTCCAAGTCCGGCCACACCTCCCCTATATTGGCTTTTCCCGAAAGTTCAAGCACACGGCGCAGTACGGACATCATCCACGAAGGCACACCCGAAAGGTTTGTAACGTGCTGCCCCATCGCCCGCCGCGCTATCAGGTCGCGCTTTTTCTCAAAGTCCGCAAGCAGCGCCACGCTCTTGGAGGGCGTGCGTACGAGGTTTACCAACGGATTTATATTCTCTATAAGTATGGCACTGAGATCTCCTACGAGAGAGTGCGGAAGATTGAAATTAGGAGCGTGACTTCCCCCCAATATAAGTGCTTTCCCGTCGAAGATATGGCTTTGCGGGTTGTTGCGCAAGTAGAGAGCCACGCAGTCGCGCCCGCCGGCATAATGTGTGTCGTGCAGTCCTTCGCGCGACACGGGGATAAACTTGCTTTTGTCGTTGGTGGTGCCCGATGACTTGGCGTACCATTTCACTTTGCCCGGCCACAGCACGTCCTCCGCACCGTGGCGCATACGATCCACCGCACCTTTCAGTTCCTCGTACGTGGAGAGGGGCACCCTGCGCGAAAATTCCTCATAGCTTTTAATTTCCGCATAGCCGTGCGCTTCCCCCCATTCCGTGCAGGCTGCCTTTTTCAGAAGGGCTGCAAGTGTGGAACGTTGTATTATCTCTGCCCGTGTGGCGTAAAGGTCTATGGCTTTCAGCCGGCGGCTGAAAGCGGGGCGTATAATGGAAGTAATATTCATCTCTACTATATATAAGTATGTGCAAAGTTAGCGCAATTCCACTTTTCCACACCTTTCCCCTCCCTCCCCATATAATACATACCTATCTTTTATGTTTTGGATTAATAGGGAAAAAGAGAAAATCTATGTTGTATATGATGGGGAGTGAAAAGTGTGGAAAGGTTTTCGCCCTTTCGCTTTGGCTGTAAGTTCTTAACATGGTAAGGTGTTTATTCACCTTTTTTATCCACAGGCAAAACAGATAGAAAGGGGGGTGGAAAAGAAAGGCATATGGAGGGGTATGGCTGGTAATTCACTTGGTGTTGAAAAGGAGTTAGTAAGTAAAATATTATGGAAGGAGGGGAGAAAAATGGTGAAAAGAGAGGAGTAAAATGGAGAAAAAAGCATGTAGAATAGTGGAAAAAGCAAAGGAGGTAAACTGAGTGGTGTGAGGTGGAATATAAACATGCTTTTCAACTCCTCCCCCACCATATTCTAACAGCTTTTTCCACATAACTTCCCCTCCCGTTTCTTATAAAAATTTTTCTTGTAGTGTGTATCTCCCCCTAGACGGAGTAAGTGCGTTTGGGTAACGAAAAAGGTAGGATTACCTTTGCACTGGGTAAAAAGGGAAAAGGGAAAAGAAAATGAAGAAACTCACAATAGAGGAAATGGGGCGTATGGATGCGGATAGTTTCCGCCGCGCCGAGAAGCTGCCGTTGGTGATGGTGTTGGACAATGTGCGGTCACTCCACAACGTGGGGAGCGTGTTGCGCACGGCTGACGCTTTCCGTGTGGAGCGCGTGGTGATGTGCGGAATTACCGCAGTCCCGCCCGCGCCGGAAATACACAAAACCGCCCTCGGTGCGGAAGATGTGGTTTCGTGGGATTATTGCGGTGACACACTTGAAGCGGTGGAAAAACTGAAAGAAAAAGGGTACAAGGTGTACGCCGTCGAGCAGGTGAAGGGGAGCGAGAAGTTAGGGGAGTACGTATTTGAAAAAGGGGAAAAATACGCCCTTGTGATGGGAAATGAGGTGAAAGGCGTCAGGCAGGATGTGGTGGATGCCTGCCACGCGGCGTTGGAGATACCTCAGTACGGCACCAAGCATTCCCTCAACGTAAGCGTAACTGCCGGCATAGTGATGTGGGAGGTGGAAAGGCAGATAGGTTTCAAGGAAAAGTAATACGATGAAAGGGGGCACACATATATATATAGTGGTATGTATGCTTTTCCTCCCCCTGCTTTGCTATGCGCAGGGAATGAAAGAAAAGGAAAAGTTTGCACACTGGTGTGTGGGGGCAACCGTGAGTGAGGCGGGAGTGCGCCTTTATGGTGAGGATAAATGCTTCTCGTGCATGCAGCTGCCCGACTCCGTATTTTGCCTTATGAAAGGACGCACATATAGAAAAGGCTGTCCGCTTCGCAGGGGTGAGCTGCGCTATTTGCGACTGCTCCATTATGACGGGCAGGGGCGGGTGCGGCTTGGCGAGATGGTGTGCCACCGCGCGGTGGCGGCAGACTTGCTGAAGATATTCCGCAGTCTGTACGAAGCACACTATCCGATAGAGAGCGTGCTTCTGGCTGACCGTTTCGGCGGGGACGATCTCCTTTCAATGCGTGCCAACAACACCTCGTGTTTCAACTATCGCCGCGTGGTGGGAAGCGCGAAAGTGTCAAAGCACGGAATTGGAATGGCAGTCGACATAAACCCTCTGTACAACCCGCATGTGAAGCGTCGCGGTGGAAAGGTGAGCGTTTCCCCGCCCGAAGGGAGAAAATACGCCTCCCGCAAGGGAAATTTCCCCTACAAAATAAAGAGCGGCGACCTTTGCCACCGCCTTTTCACGGAAAAAGGCTTCAAGTGGGGAGGCGAGTGGCGTACCAGCAAGGACTACCAGCATTTTGAGTGGTAGGTAAATGCGCATATACTTGTATGGTTTTTGTCCTTTATACGCCAATAATCACTTTTTGTAAATGTAAAAGGGAAAAAACGGGCGGTAAGGTGTGAATAAAGGCTTATATATATAGCATAATGCTTATTTTTGTTCCGTTTTTGGAAAAATTCACCTTGCCCAAGGTGAACTTTTAAGTAGGAGAAACACAAGAACGTTGGGGAAAGCCCCGCCTTTCAATAGAAGAAAAACAGCAAAACACATATGCGAATAATTATCAGACTATGGCTGTCAGCCACCCTTGCGGCACTTCCTTTCGCTGTCTATTCCGACAATGCGGTCGATAAGGCGGAAGGGGTGACTTTCTACGGCTATATGGCCTACTCCGACGCTTGGAATGACGGCACCACGCCCGACCCTCAGGCGGGTTTCTACTCTTTCACCGCCTCAGGTGAAGACTTCACTGCCGAGAGCGCGACGGGCGGCAACAGCGGTTTCGTAAGCTGCGCCTACGCTGACAATAGCGTGTACCGCGTGGATGTGGAAGGCTACTATTCAAGCTACACGGTAACATACAGCAAAGCCTCAGCCGATACATGGAAGGAAATATCGTCCGCCAGCCTCGGCAAAAACTACGCGGAGGGCGTGGCCGCCGACATGACGTACGACTATACCTCCTCTACCCTCTATGCCGTCACTTATGAGAAGCACAGCAATTCAAACAGCGGCTACCTTTGCACCGTCGACAAGGAGACGGGCACCTTCACCCGCGTAGCCTCAATACCGTTTATGCGCTGCGTCGCTGCCGATGCCACGGGCTCATTGTGGAGCATCGGCGGAGACGGCGTGCTGTACAAGCTGGGAAAGGACGGTACCGCCGAAAAGGTGGGCGAAACAGGGTACACCCCCTCCGACCTCAACCAAAGCACCACCTTTGATTTGCGCACGGGCAAACTCTACTGGGCAGCGGACGGTTTCACTTCCGACGACACCTACCACCTCAACCTTGTTTCCGCCCTGCTTTGCGTGGACACGCAGACCGGCGCGGCGGAAGTGGTGAGGAATTTCGCCCGACAGGAGCGTTTCAGCGGCATCTTTATAAAGGACTGTCACCCCTCCGCCCCCGACCGCATCGCTGACCTCAGTGTGACACCCTCCGACGGACTTTCCGCCGAGGTGGTTTTTACCTTGCCGCAGGTGAAATACGGGCAGTCCGCTCTCTCCGGCACCCTCTCCTACACCCTTTACAAAGACTTTGAGACAGTGGCGACGGGTATGGCGGCCGCTGGCGAAAAGGTGAAATGTTCTCTTGACTTTGACGAAGAGGGGATGTACACCATCAGCGTGAGTGTCACGGCGGACGGGCGTGAGGGAAGCCGTGCGGTGCAGTCAGTGTATATAGGCGGAGACACACCGCTTCCCGTGGGTGAGGCAACGGCTGTAAGCATTGACGACCGCGCATCCGCCACCGTCACATGGACAGCCCCGGCTGCGGGTGTACACGGTGGAGCGGTGGATGCTGCTGCACTCACCTACACCGTCACCCGCATGCCCGACAATAAGGTAGTGGCCGAGGACATCAATGCCACCACTTTCACCGACACCCCCGAGCGCGGTATGGTAAAGACCCGCTACACCATAACGCCAAAGATGGGCGGGAAAAGCGGTGAGCGCGTCTTCACCAACTATGTGTATGCCGGCACCTCGTGGGAAGTCCCCTACACCGAGCCGTTTGACACCGAAGACGACTTTGGGGCGTACACCGTGATAGATGCCAACGGCGACGCCGGCGATGAATGGGAAGACCCCACATGGAAGTACGACAACTCTTATGCGGCGGCTTTCTACTACGGTTCGGCTTCCTCCGCCAACGACTGGCTCCTCACCCCCGCCCTTGAGCTTTCCACGGAAAAGCTCTACCAGATGACTTTCCAGACCTACGGTTACTATGGAAAACTCGCCAACCACCTGCAGATAAGCCTCAGCCCGCTCCCCACGGCTGAAAGCATGGGCAGCGTTGTTTTTGACAAGAGTTACATCTCCGACATGAATGCCGTTAAGACGTTCAGTGCCTATTTCACCCCGAGGGAGGGAGACCGCTACATTGGTTTCCACAACTGCACGGAGGGAAAGGAACACATGAGCATAGACAACATCTATGTGCGTGAGATAGGCTCCAGCCTCGTGCCCGACCGTGTGGGCAACGCCACCGTGAAGGACGGCGGCCAAAACAAGGCAGTGATAAGTTTCACAGCCCCCGCCACCACCGTGAAGGGCGAGGCACTTGCGGACAACGTGACTGTGAACATATACAAGGGAAGCGACACCACGCCAGTGGCCACGCTCACCGGCGCACCCGGCGAGGCGATGAGCTGGATCGACGCTTACAGCACCGCCGCCGCGTTTGCCTATACCGTCACCCCCTCAAACGAAAAGGGGGAGGGCATTGCCACGGAGGTGTCCATTGACATGACAGCCGGCACGGCCGCCGCCCCCACAGAGGCGGTTGCCACACTTGCCGGACCGCATTCGGTGAAACTCACGTGGAAACCCTCTGCAACGGAGGGTGCGGTAAACTATTCCGTATACCGCCGCTACGACTACGAGATACCGCAGCTTGTGGGCGACAACCTCACGGAGTGCAGCGTGGTGGATTACTGCGCCACCGACTCCCTCCCCGAGGGGCAGCGGCAGGGTGCGGTGAGGTATACCATCACCTCCATCAATTCCGCCGGCGAGGGCGGGAGCCTTGTCACCGGCGAGGTGGCTGTGGGCGAGGCTTACCCCTTGCCGTTCAGCGAGACATGGTATCAGCAGACCACGCAGAACAATCCCTGGACACGACGGGGCGATGGCTCGGCGTCGTGGTCGGTGGTGGGCTTCGGCTACGACCCCAAGGCGCCCGGCTATGACGGCGCGGGCATGGTGAACTTCTGCGTAAACAAGTACACGCAGGGTTCCGCCACCTCCGGCATAAGCGAATACGTGTCGCCCGCGATAGACTTTACCTCTCTCAAAAATCCGGTACTCAACTTCTACATTTACCACTCCCCCGACGTGAGCGACTACCTTAAGGTTGGGGTGGGCGTTGAAGCCGATGACGGTTCGCAGGAAATGGTAAACGGAGCGGAGTTTTACGTAAAGGCTGACGAGGAGGGCTGGACGCTCTGTACCGTGCCTCTTTCGGCTTACAGCTTCCTGCAGCGCGGCCACATCGTGTTGCGCGGCAGCGGAATAGCCACCAAACAGAACCTGCACCTTGACGCGCTCACCGTCACGGGCGAAAAGTACGCCTGCGATGCCGCTGTCACCGCGATGGAGGTGAGTGGCAGCAAGCGCGAGGGAGCGGAAAACAGCGTGGAGGTGGTAGTCACAAACACCGGCACGCAGAATATAAGCAGTGCCACGGTGTCGCTCTACGAGGATAAAAATCTTGTGGCCGAAGAGGATGTGGACGAATGGGCGGCAGGCTCCGAGCGAGCTTTCGATTTTGAGTACATCCCCTCCCTTTCCGGGGACGTCACCCTGCGTGCCGTGGTGAAAACGGCGGGCGACGAGCAGGACGGCAACGACAGTATGGAGCGCCTGGTGCGCGTGGAGTCGAGGGTTACCCCTTATGTCACCGCGCTTTTCGGCAGCCGCACCAACACCGGCGTGACCATATCGTGGCAGCAGCCCACCGCCACGGAGACGGTGCAGCGCACCACCGACGGTTTTGAGCAGTACCCCGCTTTCGCCGTCACGGGCGTGGGGCTGTGGGGAATGCACGATGGCGACCAGACCCTCCCGTTCACGTTCACCGACACTAACGGCGACCCCATCGTGTGGGAAAACAACGACCAGCTTCAGGCTTACATTGTCTTCAACCCTGGCAAGACGGTGCTTGACGGACTTGTAAGTCCGCACGCCGGTGAGCAGAGCATGGTGAGCTTCGGCGCGCCGCGCAAGTCCAACGACGACTGGCTCATTTCCCCGCTTCTCTCTGGCGACGAGCAACTCGTATCTTTTTACGCCCGTGGTATAGATAGCCAGGAAACTGCCGAGCGCTTCAACGTGCTGTATTCGCTCACCGACACAGCCGCCACGAGTTTCCACACCGTCAACGGGACGACACCCGTAAAGGCGGGTACGGACTGGACACTGTACCGCTACGGACTGCCGCAGGGGACGCGCCACTTCGCCATACAGTATGTGGGAGTGCAGCAAAGCGGACTTATGGTGGACGATGTGACGTTCACCGGCTACTGCGCCGCCGGCGTGGAGCCCGACGGATATAACGTGTACCGCGACGGCGAGCGTGTCAATGCGGATTTGCTTACCGCCACAACTTTCTCCGAGGACATAGACATGGAGGAGCAGGGGCACTCGTACACTGTGAAGGCGGTGTACGGCGGAAAAGAGTCCGCCGCCTCCGACGCGGTGACTTTCACCAAGACGGGCATTTCACCGGTCGCAGCTTCTGCCGCCTTGGCGCGTGTGGGAGTGTCGGCAGGACATATCCATGTGCAGGGTGCGGCGGGCACCGGTGTCTTGGTGTCCGACCTCCGCGGGGCGGTACTTTACAATGTGATCTCCGCCAAGCAGACGGAAACGTTCGGCGTGGAGCCGGGCGTGTACGTGGTGCGCGTGGGCGGAAGAGCGGTTAAAGTTCTCGTAAAGGGTGGTTCTATAAATTAGCTTTGACGGATTACGGTTCTGTTTTCCGGCCGAATTGAGTCCGAAAGATGCCAAAACGCAATTAAACCGGAAACTCATTTTTTGCGGAGGTAATTTATAGAACCACTCTAAACAAGTCCGCCTCCGTGGCGGTACGCAGACGGGGGGCGTGTCTCATGGTGAAGCACGCTCCCCGTTCCGTTTTTGTCCATTGTTCCCGTAAATGCATTTTTTGCAAAATGAAAGCGAAACGCAGCAAAAACTGACACTTTGATTTTTCGCCCCCGTTTTAACACATTTGGAATCCGCCCGGAAATGCATTATCTTTGCACTGCAAGATAGGGACATCCCGCGAGGAATGTCCCTATATTTTTGCCTGTATTGATTTTCAGCCACTTATGAGTCAAAACGCCTGCACTTGG
>CAVGTC010000003.1:0-45362 GCA_963632255.1 Lachnospiraceae bacterium
TTATCTTTGTACTACAAGATAGGGACATGCCGCGAGGAATGTCCCTTTATTTTGCTTATATTGATTATCAGTCACTTACGCGCCGGGAGGCGTACACTTGATTCACGAGATACCGCGGTGTTTTGTCACTGAAGTGCGGCTTGGACTTCAAAAAGTGTACACTTCGGCGCGACAAGTCCTGGACTTGCCGTCACGAAGCCTGTCCGGGGACGGACAAAGCCGCCACATGCGGTTAAAGTTTGTTAAATATCGGGTTCCCGCAAGTCTCCCTCGTTTTGACACTTTGCTCGCTTTTGCTTACAAAAAGCGACACGTTGTAAAATTGGCACAGTGCGCGGCAAACGGCTCACCGCCCATCACGAAAACAGGGGCGTGAGCCGGATCTCCCGCATTTACGGCGGCGCAAAAAGAGGCGGCCTCCCTGCCGTTTTGCCGTGGGAGGCCGCTCCGCATTATGACAGCGCGTGCCGCATAGGCGCGCCGCGCAGTTTTACCTTGCCGTCATTTTGAAGGAAGACACGCTGCCGTCAGCCTTTCTCACCGTCTTTATGTACACGCCCTTGCCGTCAAGGGGGGAAACCCTGCGTCCCGCGAGGTCGTGGTATTCGGTGGAAACCACTTTCGCGCCGCCCGCGCTGACATCCGCGATGCCGGACGCCTCCTTGTCGTACACGATGTCAGAGCACAGCTTCTTGTCCCCGTCAAGGTAGAAAGCCTGCACGCCCACGCGCTTCATGCCCTGATCGTAAATCACGATGCGGTGCTGCGCGCCGTACGTCTGGAAGTCGTACATCATGCTCTCGTTGAAGTTAATCGGCACGTCGGTCATTTCCTCGTCAAGCGCCTTGTACTGATCGGGGTAGAAAGTCACTTTCTCGTCGTCAAAGTAAATGTTGTAGTACAGGTTGGCGGCATCCATGAAGCTCTCCTGTACGTTGTAGTTGCTGAGGGAGAAGATGAGGTAGCCCGAGCTCGAGCCCGCCGGCTCGTACATCACTATGACAGGGTTTTGCGGTTTGTCTACCACGCCGTCCCACGGCTGTAGCGAGGGTTTCATGAAGACCTGCATCTCCATGGCTATCTGGCGATAGCCGTAGTTGGAGATGAAGCCGTCGCTGTTGCAGGCGAGCGTCTTCTTTTTCGAATTGTAGGTGAAGCTGAACTTGTCAAGCAGCTTGTAGTCGGTGGTGTAGGTGCTCTCGTTATACTTCACCGAGGCAGGGGTGAAGAATTTGTACGCCCCCTTGTCCTCGTTGAGTCCCAGAAACTGCATCCCGCTGAAGGTGGCGAGGCTGCCCTTGATGGTGCCCTTGGCCCATGCGGCGGGGAGGTCGGAGTCCACCCCGTTGATGTAGATGTCCGTACCCTCAATCACCACGTCCACCATCTTTTGGTGCGCTGACTGCTCGGATGGGTAGTAGGTCATCACATACTTCACAGCCTTCGACGGGTCCTGCGGCGCGGCGTTGGTGAACTTGTTCACCGTGATTTCGCTCTCAAGGTCGCCAAGGCCGTTCCAGCTGCCGTTTTCACTCGTCATGCCAAGCAGTATGTCCTTCTCCAGCTTTATCAGCGAGTCGTTGCGCCATACGTACTTTATGGTTTGCGATGTCTCGTCCTTCACGTACTGGTTGTTGCCGTCCACAAGCTCGTAAACCATGCGCGTGGCGTAGTACTTCACCTTGCTGTCGCCGCCGTTGTCAAGCAGGTAGACAAGCTGCGGCAGCTCCACGGCGATGGTGTCGCCTTTGGTGCGGTGTCCTTTTATCCACGAGTCGGTGGTCATGAAGCTGATGGGGTTTTTGATGTAGAACGAGCCATCGTCGGCCACCACCACATCCTTTGTACAGCCGTCTTTCTTCGCCTCGTATATCATGCCCCACATCGACTCGAAACCGTTGGCGTAGGTGTACATGTCCTTGTAGAGCGTGCCCTCCGGCTGCTCTGTTATCAGCATGGAGGACACTGCCGCCTTGTGGCTGCCTGTGTTGGACACGGCGGTAGTGGCGGCGGGCGCTGCGAGCGTCCCCCACGCGACGGCTTCCGGCTTCGCGGGCGCGGTCTGCGCGGAGGTCGTGCCCATTGTGATTGCCATAGCTATGGCAAGGGTAATGGTTCTCATAAGCTAAGTATTTTAAAGGTTTTCTCTCTCAGGGAGTTAAGATCTTGCGCCTCTTATTTAACAAGTATCTTCCGCGTGCTGCCGTCCGCCGCGCGTACGATGTTGACACCCGGGCACAGCGTGTCCGTGCGGCGGCCCGAGATGTCGTATATGGTCACCGCGCCGGTATCTGCCTTGCGCTGCTCCACCGTGCCGATGCCCGCCGCCTCGTCCTCGTACACCTTCGTCTTCGCTGCGTTCACCACATAGCCCGTGGAGGTGTTGATAAGCAGTGCCACGACGCGCAGGTTCTTCTTGTTCTGCACGATGGGGTCGAGGTTGGTGGTTACCACCCGGCTGAACGGAATCTCCGTCTCCGTCTCGTAGGTCTTGTCGGCCTCGATGCTTTCGGGCAGGTTGTACAACCCGTCAAGCAGGCGCGAGGTGGCCACGACGATATCGTTGAATTTCAGTCCCGACACGTATTTGTCACCACCGGTGAATTTTGCGAACTCGGGCTCGGGAAACGTGCCCTCTGCGCCTTTAGCGTAGTAGTTCTCCTGCATCCACTTCGCCGTCGTGCCGGTCAGGCTGTCCGCCACAAGCACCAGCTCTATGGCATATTTCGCCTTGTCGACGGCCAGGGGGAACAGTGTCTCCGCTTTCGCCACCACGGACGACTTGTCGTCGGAGAGCCAGGCACGCGTGCTTACGCTTGCCTCCGACACCTCTTCGCAGGCCTCAAGCCAGGCCTTGTCGATGCCGAAAGACGATGCGCTCAGGTCATAGCCGCCGTACGCGTCGACATTCAGCCGGCGGTCGAGGTACGCGGCGGGGAAGCTCGATACCGTCTGCGGGTAGCTGTCGTCACCCATCACCTCCATCGGGTCGTCGTTATGGTAGGAGAGGGCGATGAAGTCGTCCGGGAAGAGGCGGTTCATCACCTCCAGCCCCACATATCCGCGCGGGCAGTAGCCGCACCATGTGCCGGTGTACTCCTCAAGCACGGAGCGGCGCTTGGGCACGGCGTCGAAGATGCTCACGTCATGCGTCACGCTGTTTTCCGTATCGGTGTTGTCCTCGCCGTTCACCTTGGTTATGGTAAGGGAAATGGGGTAGTAGCCCTTGTCCTCCACGGCGGGAACTGCGAAAGAGAAGTAGGATGCGGCGTTGTACACGGAGGCGACGGACGGCGAGAGGGCGGTGTGTCCCGTGTGCGTCTGCCCAGCGTACTCGTAGGTATAGTCCACGCTGCTTATGCCCGCCGCGCCGTGGTTTTCAAGCAGGAAGGTGACGGTGGTGTTTTTCCCCGTTGCGCCGAAGTAGGCTCCCTCGGCAGAGACGGAGGCGGCGTTGTCGGGCGCGCCGCTGAAAACCACCTGCATCACCGAGCTGCACATCGACGACACGTCTGTCCAGTTGCGGTAGCTGCGCGAGGTGTGTACGTAGAGTCCGCCGTCGTGCAGCTCGGTGGTTATCTTCACGGGGCGTTGGTTGGTGTCGTCAAGCTCGTCCATGTCAAAGGAGTAGCCTGCGTATACGTCCTCGCCCGTGAGGGTGTAGGGGTTCTCAAGCTCCACTTCCACCCATCCGCCCGTCTCGTAAGCGTCGGCGGCATCCTCCGTGGTGATGTCGGCCACGTTCTGCTTCTTGCCGTCGACGGTCTTGAGCGCAAGCTCCTTGGTGAGCCACACTTTCAGGTTGGAGAGGTTTTCCATCTCGCCCATCGGCACGCGTATGGCTTCGATGGTGAGTCCCTTGAAGAGCGTGCCGTCCACCTTCACCGCCACGTCGTAGTCTTGTTTGAGGGGAGTGCCCACGCCGCCGAAGTTGCCCGTGTTGCCGCGTCCCGTGTCGCAGCTGAACATAAGCCGGCTTTCCTGCGCCGAGACCGCGCCGACCGCAGCCAGTATGGCCAGTGCCGCCGCCAAAAGTCTTTTTCTCATGAGTGTATGTTGTAAGAGTGTCTGTAAAGTCTGTTGGTACGCGCCAAAAAGTCCACCGCGCCGCACGCGCGGCGGAAATATTTTGCAAACTTAGGGCTTTCCGCCAAAAGCGGCGGTGTGCGGGACGCAAACATTGTATCTGCGCGTTGCGCCCGTCCGCGCCAGTGTCTCAAAAAAGCGCGGAAAAACTTGTCCGTTAAGCCGATTATTCGCAACTTTGCAGCCGCAAGCGGGGAAATTCGCGCGTGACGGACTTGTAGCTCAGTTGGTTAGAGCAACAGACTCATAATCTGGAGGTCCTAGGTTCAAGCCCTAGCTGGTCCACACAACACATCAGGAAGCAGTCAAGCCACAGGGCGGGGCTGCTTTCCTTTTTACACATACGGAAAAGCATGCTGTGCGGCACGGGCGGACGCGACAATGTCCTTTCGCCCCCCTCCCACACACAAAAAAAATTCTCCGCCGAAACACAGACACCCCAAACTCCGGAAGAAATGGACAAAGCCGAATACCTCAAGCTGCGCTCAATGCCCGTCCCCCAGCTCGCCCTCCTGCTGTCAGCGCGCGGCGAGGCGGATGCCAGCTTCTTGCTGCGCCAGGCGGAGGGTTGGCAGCGGCTGCGGGGGAAAGTGCCCTCGTGGGCGGCGGCTGACGGTCTGCTTTATCCCCCGCGCCTCGCGCTTGAGCAATGCTCGGGTGAGGAGGCGGCGCGTTACAAGGCTGGCGTGGCGCAGAGGCTGCTGGCTGGAGAGACGGAAGCCGCGCTGACCGACCTCACCGGCGGGATGGGCGTGGACTTCTCTTTCGTCGCCTGCCATTTTGCCCGCACAGTGTATGTGGAGCGGCAGGAGGAACTTTGCCGCACAGCACGCCACAACTTCCCTCTCCTCGGGTTGGGGCACGCCGAAGTGGTGTGCGCAGACGCAGTGAAGCACCTTGCGGAAATGCCCCCGGCACACATTATATATATTGACCCCGCCCGTCGCGATACCGCCGGGCGAAAGACCGTGCGCATATCCGATTGCGAACCAGACATCCTTGCCCTGCGCGACCTGTTGTTTGCGAAGGCGCGTGTGGCGGTGATGGTGAAGCTTTCGCCGATGCTTGACATCACTGAGGCGATCCGGGAGCTTGGCTGTGTGGCGGAGGCGCACGTGGTGGCTTCCGGCGGGGAGTGCAAGGACTTGTTGCTTGTGCTGAAAAAGGACGCAGGTAGCCAGCCCGTCCTCTTTGCGACTGAGGACGGGAGGGTTTTCCGTTTCACCGCTGGGGAGGAGGCCGCTGCTGTCGCTCCCCTTGCTGACGGGGTGGGGGCTTACCTCTACGAACCGTGCACGGCGGTGATGAAAGCCGGGGCGTTCAAGCTCGCTGCCACGCGTTACGGACTGGAGAAGCTGCACCCCAACTCGCACCTTTACACCGCTGCCCGCGCCGTTGGCGGCTTTCCTGGACGTGTCTTTGCCGTGACCGGTGTGTATGGTTTCGCGAAGAAAGACCTCAATGCCCTGCGCAGTGACACGCCGCAGGCCAACATCGCCACGCGCAACTTCCCCCTCGGCGCGGAAGCCTTGCGCAAAAAGCTCAGACTGCGTGACGGCGGCGGTGTCTACCTCTTTGCCACCACCCTGCGCGACGGGCGGCACGCACTCATCCGCTGCGAAAAGTGCGCCGCGCCGCGCCCGTGCGGAGATTAAGGGCGTTATTCTCCGCATATTTTGCGGAGAATAGTTACCCGTACTGCAAGTTTTTTCAGAAAAAAGTGCGGATAACTTGTAACTTTTCCACACCCTGCCCGTCTGCTTTATAGAGAGCAAAAGATGAAAGAGACAGACTTCCGACGCGACCTGCTCCCTCTGAAAGACAAAATCTTCAGAGTTGCCCTCCGCATTACGCTGAATAGGCAGGAGGCGGAGGATTTGACGCAGGACACCCTGCTGCGGGTTTGGGCGAAACGGGAGGAGTTGCAAGGGGTGGAGAACCCCGAAGCCTACTGCATAACCGTCTGTCGCAATCTCTCCCTTGACCTCGTTGCGCGGAAGGAGCGTGACACGCTGAGCCTTGAGCCAGGCGAGACGGAAGCACCGGACAACGCGCCCTCCGCACAGGAGCGGATGGAAAGCGACGAAAGGTTGGCGCGGCTCCACGAAACCGTGAACGCTCTCCCCGAAAAAATGCGTACTGCCATACAACTGCGTGACATCGAGGGGATGGCGTACCGTGAGGCGGCGAAAGTGATGGGTGTGAGTGAGGCGGACTACAAGGTGACGCTGCACCGCGCAAGGAAGGCCGTTAAGGACGCACTCTTAAAAGACTGACCACAATGGACTACAAATATATCGAACAGCTGCTTCAGCGCTATTGGGACTGCGAGACCTCCCTAGAGGAAGAGCACATCCTGCGCGATTTTTTCAGCCAGAGGGAAATCCCCGCCGCGCTGGAACGCTACCGCACGTTGTTTGTGTATGAGAAAGCGCAGGAAGCCATTGGCTTGGACGCGGATTTTGACCGTCGCGTGCTGGCCGCCGCGGCGGGAGGTTCCGCTGTTGAGGACAATGCCCCAGTGGTGAGGGCGCACCGCATCACGCTTGCATCTCGCCTGCGTCCGCTTTTCCGCGCGGCGGCGGCGGTGGCGATTGTCACGCTGCTTGGCGTGGCGGCGCAACATTCGTTCGACACGTCGGGTGACGTGTCCGAAGGGGGATGGGACTACAACACCTCCGCCTACAAGGACTCGTACAAAGACCCTGAAAAGGCTTATGAAACCGGTATGAAAGTGCTTGACATGTTCAAGAGAGGCCCTAAAACGGCGGCGGCGGACACTGCGACGAGTAAAACCGCAGCACCTGCCGTTTCAACGGAGGATTAGCTATGAGACTGCTGTTGACATCGCTCTTTGCTTTCCTGCTTTCTCTCGAGGGGCAGGCTCAGAAGCAACAAGATTTCGTTACCCGTTTTATGGGTATGTACGGCACATCTTCTGCGCTCACCAGCATTACGGTAGGGCCGGAGATGATGGGGAAGATTCTCCAGCTGCCCGAAGCCAAAGAGGACGGGGAAAACCTGAAACTGATGCAGGAGCTGAAAACTATACAGGTTGTGGAGTGTGGCGCAAGCACGCACGAGGCGGCAGACTTCTACCAAAAGGCAGTCGAACTCGCCAAGGCGAACTCTGCACGGTACAAGGCGATGGTGGACGAGGACAGTCAGAAGGTGTACACGCGCAAGCGTAAAAACACTACGGTGGAGGTGGTGCTGCTGAGTAGGGATGACAACGGATTTTGCGCCGTATCCATCACGGGAAACATCTCGGACACATCTCTCGGAAATCTTATAGGAAAGTGACGACTATATAAGGATAAAAGGAAAACCGACATATTCCGCCCCGAAACGCGGGGCGACTTTGGCAAAACAGTTTGCAATCTTAAAACAACCCCGAACCTCGACAATCCGACGACGGCGCAAGGATGCCACGGCGGCTCAGCGGTTCAACACACAGAGCTTGTCCGGCGGGACAAGTGAAGGATAAGAAGGGAAGCCGGCTTCTTTCACTGAAAGGAAGACCGCTTCCCTTTATCTTTTCCACGCCTCTTAGTTCTTTTGTCGTGGTGCGTTGCCTTTCTGAAGTGTATCGGGGATGTATAGCGTGTGTGTCGGCTTTTACGATGGAAAGGAAAAGTGCAGTGAAAGCGGCACTCTTGTGAGACGAAATAGGTTCGTGGCCTGCCCCTTTTCTGTGGCTTTGAAAGCATGCTACCTGCAGGACAGTGGTGAATTTGCCCCTTGTTGTCTTGTGGGCGTTGTTTTTCCAAAAACTCCCCCAAAGTTAGAAGATGTCTTCTACTAAGAATTTCCATTTCGCCCGGTGGGTTGAAAAGCAAGTTTTTCATATTCCTTATTCCGAGGTGAGGTAATTAGGAATAAAATAATAGGGAGAAGAAATTTGGGATAATTCCCCGTGAAATAAATTCTTGCCCATTTCTGATTTCTTGTATTTTCGTTCATTCAGAGCCTCGCGTAATTTATTTCAAGGCGTTCGCGGAGTAAAAATATAATCACTGGAATAAAGGCGCGGGAATGTCCTAAAAAATACGGAGTGGGGCTTTGGCACTTCTCATTCGGCCTTGATAGCGAGCAAAAAGGCTGTTTTTACTTGGGAAAAAGGTTCTCAAAAGTTTTCGGTGAAAAGGTTTATTTTTAGGGGGGGGATAAATTAATACCAAGAGCGGGGTGCGGGATTTTAATTCCGCCGTAATTTTGCAAAGAATTAGAGAGAAAAAATCCCCAGACTGCGTGACGGAAAGACACATTCCAAGGGTGGCTTAAGATAAAAGGTGCCGCCAGAAAAATGTGTGGAGGATTATGAAAACAAGGATAGAGCCTTGGGAGCCTGGGCGGCGGGTGGACGGAAATGTCCGACAGCTGCAGACACGAAACTAAACTAAATGTGGAGAACGGCGGAAAGCAAACCGCCGGGCGACTATTTGCGAGCCTGTCCCCAAAGCCTGTATTGCGCGTCTGCGACAGACGGGGTTGGCTAAAGAAAGCGAGGAAAAGATGGGAGGAAAAAGGGCGAACTATGCTCGTAAGGAAGGAATGATGAGGAATCCGTTGAACATACCGCTCGTGGCTTTAGTGGCTTTTGCCGCGCTGCCCGCATCGGCCGACAGCATTGCCGGTCGTATGGATGGGTATGAGTTCTCCGGGTTCCAATATATAGAATACTACTTGAAGATATGGGCCAACGGCTTCTTTGAGTATCCCTGGGTGGTGCGAGTTTCCGTGCTCATCTTATTGGCGTGTATGTGTTCGGTGCTTTTTCTTACCGTAATGCTGGTGGTGGACAAGTTTGTTGACCGCCGTCTTCGCCGCTACCGCAAGAAGATGCAGGACAAGTACTATGATGTGCTTTGCTCTGTCTTCTCCGAGAAAGATACGATGGAAGACCTCGCCATAAGAGAGCGTGCCGGACTCACCGACAAGGATATGAAGAAATGGAAAGGCTGGCGTATGTTCGTCATCGGCGACATCTTTGTTGACGCGAAAGCCGCCAAGTACGATGAGTATAAACAGGAAAATGTCAAGGCCGCCGCGAGGGTGTTCGGTTTGCAGACTTTCCTTGAGAATACGATGACCTTCGGCAGCGGCAAGAACCGTATCAAGGCATTGCGCTGCTCGCAGTTTCTTATGCTCGACCTACCGGAGTCCATCCTCGTGCGTATGCTTGACTCCCGCAACCACACCATGCGTAAGGAGGTGCGTATGTACTATCTCTGGCTGAGCGACTACTCGCCGTTCCGCTTCTTTAACGATGAAAAGGTGGACTACGAGTATCGCCCGTGGGACTCGCTTGAGGTGCACCACTTGCTGAGAGCCCGCCGCCGCGCAGGCAAGGAGGTTCCCTCCCTTGTGCCTGTAGTGAACGAGTGTCCCAATGAGCAGATGAAAGCGTGCCTCATACGCGAGGTGGCTTACTGGGGGTCGGACGAGGAGGTGCAGAGCATGGAGCGTTATCTCACCAACCCAAGCTCGACATTCCGCCTCGCCGCCATACAGTGCATGGGTATCGCCCGCTGCCGTGAGGCCGAGGAGCAGCTGCAGGAGGTGTATCCTATGCAGCCAGAGAATCTGCGTGTCGCCACCTGCGACGCGGTGACCCGCATAGGGTCGGGCAAGGCCGTGCCGTTCTTCGTGAAATGCTACGAGGGTAGCGAAGTGCAACAGACGAAGTTCAACATATTGCGCTGCCTGATGAACTACAGCTCGCAGGGTAAGCATGAGTTTGAGAGGCTTGAGCAGAAAGCGGACGCAAAGGACGAGATAATCTTCAAACAAGTGCGTGCGTTCGCCGTTGACAACAACAAGAAAATCGTATAAGGTAAGGAAAAACTCGCCGACGGATGAAAGAGTTTATACTATACGCCTACGGCTACCTGGTGTTTTTCTACTCGATGGCTCTGATGCTGTCGTATGTGATTCTCGTCTGGCTTAGCTACGTAGAGCAGCGCAGGAACCGTGCCTCGATGAGTGACACGTATGTGAAGAAGATATTCGAACACTCGCCGTACACGCCGGGTGTGTCCATCATCGCGCCTGCTTACAACGAGGAAAACACCATCGTGGACAACGTGCGCTCGCTGCTTTTGCAGGACTACCCCAAGTTTGAGGTCATCATTGTAAACGATGGTTCGAAAGACAGCACGCTGGGAAAGATGATTGAGAACTTCCAGCTCATTGAGGTGCCTTACCGCTACCGGCAGCGAATCCTCGCCAAGCCGTTCAAGCGGATGTTCATCTCGAAGAATCCTGAGTTTTCGCGCTTGCGCGTAGTAGACAAGGAGAACGGTGGTACGAAAGCCGACCCTGTGAACGCCGGGCTTAACGTGGCACAGTACCCTTACTTCATCAACACCGACGTGGACTGCATCCTTTCAAAGGACGCCATCTTGAAGTGTGTGCGACCGATGATTGAATTGAACGATGTGATAGCCGTGTCGGGTGTGATGTACATCTCCAACGCTTGCAAGGTGGAGAATGGTGTGTTTAAGGAATACCGCATCCCTTGGAGTCTCATCCCGCTTTTCCAAACGCTTGAGTACATGCGCTCGTTCATGGTGGGTAAGATGGGATGGAGTGCCATTAACGCCATGCCTAACGTGTCAGGCGGTTACGGTATGTTTGACACCGAGGTGGCCATCGCGGCCGGCGGTTACTCTTCCGACTCCCTCGCCGAGGATATGGATATGCTTACCCGAATGATTGGGTATTGCTGCGACTTCAACCGCAAGTACCGAGTGGTGCAGATACCAGACACATGCTGCTACACCGAGGGACCTGGCAACCTCCAGCAGCTCTATCGTCAGCGCACGCGTTGGGGTCACGGGCTGATACAGACTTTCGGTAAGTACTACCGAATGATATTCAAGAAGAAGTACCGCCAGCTTGGGCTCATAACGCTGCCCTACCTGCTCATCTTCGAGTTCTTCGCGCCGGTTATCGAGTTCGTCGGATTCTTTACGTTCGCTTACCTCGCTTTCACCGGTGGTGTCAACTGGGACACGGCATACATCATCTTCGCTGTGATGTACGTATTCTGCGTCCAACTGTCGTTTGTCGTGGTTTACTACGACTATATGCAGAACAAAGACCACAAGGTGTTGTCATACATTCGTCTTGTAGTGGCTGCCTTGCTGGAGCCGTTCATATATCACCCGCTGGTGCTCATCTTCTCGCTTAGAGGGTATCTGCGGTTCATCATGAAGCAGCGAATCGTTTGGGGTGAGATGAAACGTAAGGGCTTCAACCAGCAGACCGCCTCCGCCGGAAACGCCGTTACGGGCGGCTCTGGCACGGGTACGGTGAACAAGGTGACGACTGCAGCCATCTGACGCGCCGCGCCATGGGAAGATCTTACTGAGATTGAGGAATAACTGACGATGAAAAGATAAAAACATAGTAATCTATGCGTATATCGAGGAAAATAATGTTGAGCTTGCTTGCCGCCTCGCTCATTGCTGTCTCGCTTTTTGCGGGAGGACTCTTTGCGACGGACAAGAAAGGCTCGGGGAGGGGCGACGGGTCAATACATACGCCGGACTACTACGAGCACACCGTGCGACAGGCTTTCAAGCGACAGGACTGGGAGGGTGGCAAGCACCTCCTTGACGAGGGCTTGAAGCACTATCCTGATGTGTCCGGACTTAACGAGTTGGCAGGTCGGTACTTCTACCATCACAAGTCGTATGACGACGCGCGCTTTCACCTTGTGAAGTCCGTGCGCGATAACAACGGCAACGTGCAGGCAAAGCAGTTGTTGGTGAATGTGGAGGAGGAAACCAAGAACTATTCCAGCGCAATCTGTTATGTCAACGAACTGCTTGAGGTGAATCCTTACTGGAAAGGGCTGTGGAGACGCAAAATCTCCCTCTTCCGCAAGCAGGGCAATGACGAGGAAGCCGATCGCCTGCTGCATCGTATCTGCAAAATCTATCCCAATGACGAGCAGTTGCAGAAAGACTACACCTACCGCCTCGAACAGAATTTCCGCGAGCAGAAAAAGAACGGTGACAAGGAGAAAACCATCGCTTCCTTGCGTGAGCTTGTTAACCACGAGCCACAGAACGAGGAGTACTATCTCACTCTCTGCAACCTCCTCCTCCAGCAAGGCAACCGCAGCGAGGCAATCGAGGTAGCTGATAGAGGTGTGTCGTATATCCCCGGTAGCACCGCACTTATTATGAAGAAAGCCGGTATCCTTGCCGAGGAGAACCGCTATTCCGAGGCAATGAGCTTTGTGGAACTTTGTATGAAGCAGAACCACAGCGGTCAGCTCTCCTCGTTCTACACCTCGCTGCGAGCTGATGCCGCGCGTGCTGAGGCACGTCGCGACCCCTATGTGCTTTACGGGCAGGTTTACGAATCATCCAAGAGTCAGGAGGCGCTCGACTACCTCCTTTCCACCTCCATTTCCCGCGGTTATTACGAGGATGCTCTCCTTTACATCGCCGAAGCACGCAAGCGTCAGGGCGACACGCCCGCGCTTCTCTACAAGGCATATATTGTCAACAAGCGCATGGGAAACACCCGCGCCGCAAATGGAATGCTGGCGCGCCTCTACGAGCGCAATCCGCAGGACAAGGACATATCTGACGAACTTTGCCGTGTGCGCCTTGAGCAGTCCACGACACTGATGAACGACGGGGCATATTCCGAGGCGCTCAACTTGCTTAATTTCGTGGCGGAGCATACCACGGAGAGCGATATGAGGGAGTCGGCGTACAGCCGCATCGTCACTTGCAATATAGAGATGCGCCGCTACGACGCTGCGGAGACGGCACTTGAAACGCTCCACGAGCAGTACCCTGAGCGTTCGGGCTATGTGGAGAAGCGGGCCGACCTCCTTGAAAAGCGCGGACATACCGAGCAGGCGTTGGCATTTCTTGAAAAAGAAATAAACGAAACGACCGATGGTTTCGACCGCTTTATGTACGTAAGTTCTTACGAGGAAATAGCCGTTCCGTACATCAAAAACCTGATGGGTTCGGGGGCAGTGACCCGTGCGTACAACGTGACGCAGAAACTATTGGAGTTGCTCCCCTCTTCGGAGATGGGACTGCACTATGCAGTCAACGCCTCCGCCCAGCTTCAGCGTTGGGAAGAGCATGACAGGTATGTGGCGCAGGGACTCAGTCTTTACCCTGATGACCGCTTCTATATTGTGAAGCAGGCTTCGGTATACTACCGCAAGGGTGAGTACTCTTCCGCTGTCGGGCTGATACGCCCGCAACTTGACGAATTCACCGGGGATACGCTCCTCGTGAAGGCATACACGGCGGGGAGTGCCGACTGGGCTTCGTCGCTGATAAAGGCGCACAAGGCAGACTCCGCGCTTGCGGTGGTAGACAGTGCGCTGGTTTACGACCAAAACAACCGCAACCTGCTTTACGTGAAAGGTCTCGCTTATGAGGCGTTGCACGAATATGACTCGGCTTATGTGTACCAGAGGTACTACATACCGAGTATCTCCGAAATGCGCAGTTTCAATCGCCATCTTGACGCGTTGAAAGCGCACGATTATAAAAACGGGTTGAACTTTGAGTACCTTCAGGGACGTTTCGGCGAGGAGGACGCACTGACCGCCGTCGCCACGCTCGAATATACGCGCAAACTCAATAAGAAAAACGCCATTGCAGCACGGGTGAACTACGCCGGGCGTGAGGGTGCCGTGGCGGGCAGCACCACCACCGAGCAGGTGGCCGGCGGTACCGGCGTGCAGCTGCAAGGCGAGTGGGAGCACGAGATAAACGACAAGTGGTCATTTAAGATAGACGCGGCGTGGGCCAACAAGTACTTCCCGCAGATAGCGGCCAACGCACAGGTGCAATACACCACCAAGAATGACTGGGAGTTTGAAGTACACGCGGGTTACCGCCGCCTTAACTCATACGAAAAGTCGTTCAAGTACGCGCCTGAAACGTATGACGAATCACGCGGTGAAATGGGCTTCTGGACTTTCGACACTTGGAAGAAGAGCTACAACAACCTCATCAGCTTCGGCGCGGGTGCTACAAAGGGTATCGGTGACTTCTCCATCGGGGGAAAACTTAACGGCTACCTGCTGTCGTCCAAGTTCTACTTCAATTTCAACGCGACGGCGAAGTACTACCTCCTTGGCGACGGCAAAACCTGCATCCTCGCGATGGCGGGCCTAGGTTCGGCTCCGGAGACCACAATGATAGATAACGCGATGCCCAACACCTTCAACCACCTCAATACCAACGTGGGCTTGGGCGGACAGTGGAGGGTGCAGCGTCACATCACGCTCGGCTTGCTTGGCACTTGGTATACCTATTATACACAGACCAATGCACGTACCGGTTCGCTGGCCAATTACACCGATTACATTACGACCAAGTACAAAAACCTTTTCAACATTGATGCACAGGTGCTTATCTCGTTCTAAGCTCTTTGTCCCGATGATAGGGCTGCTTTTGGGCAGTCCGTTGGGGATGACCACTGCTGCGTGCAGTGCGGAGAGTGGTGTGCGTACTTTTTCCGCATATAGTGAGTATACCATACTCCCGGCGGACAAAAAGGACGCAAAGGACGTGAAATGGGCGGATTATCTCAAAAGGCATTGGCAGAAACGTTCGGTAGACAAGGATTGTGTCTATACGGGAAAGGCCGCTGACGAGAGCCAGCTGCAGATATTGGTGGATTTTGACCCGTTGCTTGACGAAGATTTTGCGGTGAAAACGCGAAAAGACGAAATTTGCCTTACTGCCCGCAGCGTGGAGTCTATGCTTTATGTGCTCTACCAGTTTATGTCCGCCGCCTCGGCGGAGGATGCGCGTTTTGTCTCCACCGACCTGCCCCCCGCAGCGTTCAGCTGCAAGATTGACACCGCCGGCACATTTGCATTCGAGTACCGCGGAATATATTCCCCCGCCAACGGGGACGCAGACCTTATGCCAATACTCGGCACCCACAATGTTGACTTTGACTGGGGGCTTTGGGGACACAACCTCCGCAAGGTCTTTACAGACGGCATTCCCACCGACGCAAAAGCTCTTGTTGACGGCAGTCGCAGTGACGAGCAGTTCTGCTTCTCGTCCGAGGCTTTGTATAAGGCGTACACCGACTTTGTGATGGACAATTACGGGGAGGGTAACGCTGATGAAACCGTGCGTTTCGCTGTTATGCCCAACGACAATGGCGAGGTGTGCCAATGTAAAGCCTGCCGCGCGGCCGGTAATACGGAAAGTTCGGCAACTCCGGCGGTTTCAAAACTCGTAGAGCGTCTGGCGAAGCGGTTCCCGCGTCATCAGTTTTTCACCTCGTCGTATTCCACCACCACTACGCCGCCCGCGCACGCTTTCCCCAACAATGTCGGTGTGCTTGTGAGTGCCATGTCGCTTCCACTTTCCACGAAGGCTTTGGACGGCGACGCGGGGAAAGTGCTTGAGAAGACGATAGAAGAGTGGCAAAAGGTCTCGAAGCGCATCTATGTGTGGGACTATATGCGCAACTTTGACGACTACCTCACGCCGTACCCTTGCCTGCACCATCTACAGGAAAGGCTGCGCTTCTTCCGCGATTTGGGCGTGGCGGGCGTCTTCTACAACGGCAGCGGCTACGACTATGCCAGCTTTGACGACATGCAGACGTACGTGCTTGCAAGGTTGCTTGTATCCCCCGATGCGGATGTGGACGGGTGCGTCTCAGCGTATTTCAACAAGTTTTACCCGCTCACCTCGGAAGTCCTCATTCCTTATTATAATGCGTTGGAGGAAAATGCGGACGGGAAAACCCTGCCCACATACTCCGGCATTGGCGGCATGGTTTCGGCCGGGATTGACGGGGAGTCCTTTGAGACTTTCTGGAAAAAGCTGGACAATGTGTCGAAACGGACGGATGTCGACGAACGCCGCCGGCTGAACAAACTGCTCACCGCACTCAACTTCACGCGCCTTGAATTGCTGCGTCTGCAATCCACTCCCGTATCGCAGGGTGTGGTGCGGCAGCGTCTCCAGTTGCTTGCGGGTCGTTCGGCTTTCAAAAACCTTACCGACTACCGTGAGGCAAACGGTGATTTGGACGAGTACGCCAAGCAGTGGGAAACCTCTTTCCCGTGGAAATCCGTGGAGGGCAATGTGCTGAAAGGTAAGAAACTCACAGCACTCTCGTCCGTCGGTGACGAAACCAACGATGTCGCCACACTGACAAACGGGAAGCAGGGCTTCACGACCGACTACCACACAGAGTGGGTTGTCACGCCTTCCACGCTCAGTCTGCAGGTCGGCGGGACGGAAGTCGTGTCCTCCACTATGCGCTTCTCGCTTTCTTTCCTCGTCGCCCCGGTTTGGCACATCTTCGCCCCCTCTGCGGTAGAGCTGTGGCAGGATGGAAAGTGTGTGGGCAAGGCCGCGTTCTCTGATAATTCGGCACAGCCTATGACACGTGTAGAGAAAAGCGTGACCGGCTCGTCACTGCGTGTGGGGGTACCGTTGGAAATAAAAGTTTTACAGGCAGAAAGGAAAGGGCGCGTCACCTTGGCGTGCGACGAAATAGAAGCGTTCAGGCAGTAAACGATATGGGACGAATGGGAAAATCTGGAGAAAAATCTTCAGAAAATGACAGAAAAAGTTTTGGTGTTAAAAATTTACTGTACTTTTGCACACTACTTGTTGCCGCAAGCCCGCTGATTTTCTCGGGATGTAAGAAACGGGTAGAGCCTGTAGCCCTGCAAGTGGCGGACTCTATTCGGCATTACTATCCGATAGTCGCGGGAGAGAAGCTGGACATCAGTTATGTGGTGTACAACAGAGGCAAGGATCCGTTCCTCATTGAGGACATACAGCCGTCCTGCGGCTGCATTGAGGGCAACGCGAATGCGAAGATCATTCCGCCCAACGACTCCATCAACCTCGCTTTCACTTTCGACAGCAGTAAGAATGTAGGCTATGTGCGTCATTGTATACGCATATTCGGCAATGCGCTACCCAGGGGTATGGCGACGCTCGTCTTTGACGTGAATGTCGTTCCGCCCTCGGATCACGACCCCGACTACGAGGAGATTTACCAGGAGAAGAAAGACAAGGAGGGGGGTATAAAGGACTTGGTTGACGGAGCAAGTGCCTCAAAAGGCTACTTCGTCGACGAGTCAGACTCAAAGGACAGCCGCACGCACTCCAAGTATCCCTGGAGGGAGTGACATCCCTGGACGGGTTCGCAGCCGGGCGGCGCAGACAAAGAGAAAAAACTACAACTACAAACTACAAGAGAGAGAAAACATTATTCCATTGGAAGGGCAGTAGCAGGGGCTACATGGCAAGGTTCGGCGCAAGTGCCGTTTGGTCTTGTCCCCGTTCGCTTTTTCGACTTTTAATTTAATTAATCTGTTATGAAAAAGTTGTTTTTCTTTTTGTTCGCTTCCCTCTTCGTCGCCTCTTGCGGCGATGACAGCGAGCTTGTGAAGGACGGCGTGGCTCAGGAGGCGAAACAGGAAATCGTTGACGAGCCGAGTACTCAGGTCTATGTGCAGGGGCAGAACATCAGTGTCCTTGCCGAGAACGTGACACCCACGGCTACGGAGAAAGCATATTTCTATATACGTGTTGACTCCCGCATCCCTGAGTGTGGCTCTATGCCGCCGGGTAAGTATTTCCCGCAGACCGCCTGGGGCAAGTCTATCTTTGCCAACGGCAACGTGGGGCTTATCGACCTCAACTATCCGTACAAAAGCGGTGCTGAGTATGGCTATTCCGGCTATGTCTATGACACGGAGGGAAAAGCCACCCAGAATGCAATTGTGGAGGAGCCAGTGCTTAGCGACTTGCTTAACGCCAACATGAACTACACGTGGGCTGACCTTAGCGCGATTGACACTGACACACTGAAAGTGATGTGGTATATCGTCAAGAAAGAGGAAGGCATATGGCATGTTGACGGTGTGCTGACTGGTGTCCATACCAAGAACATCGTTGAGATACCGGGCATCACCAAGGACGAAAACCTGGACGAAACCACCGTGCCTGACGTGACTCCTACCCCCGTTACTCCCGAGGAGGGCAAGAACGTGGAGGTTGACATCCACCAGCAGAAGCACAGCGAGTGGGACGAGATAAAGACCTCCATCCACATCCGCGACCTCGTTGACAAGGTGACTGTCGAGATACCCATCGGACGCGACTATATGGCCGAGGCTGACGACTTCGCCATCCGCGAGTACACCTTCTTCACCTCTCTGCCCCACCTCAACACCAACCACCCCATCAAGGTCACGGTTAAGCACGAGGCTGACAAGATGGTGATTGATGTCGCTTGCACGGATACCAGCTATATTGAGTACTTGAAGAAGACTTACGGTGACGGTGTCACCATTGAGGTGCACTCTTACACGAAGAACACTTCAAAGGAGGATGTCTGGGCATTGCTCAAAAAGTCCACGGTGAGCGCTTCGCCTGCCACAACGATTATTTACAACGGGCCAACGAGCGCATTCTTCACAGAATAGCCGCAACGCGGTAAAGCAAATCAAAACGACCTGCGTCGGACTAAGTATTTCATTTGATATATGCTTGGCTCAATGTAGGTGAACACAATAAAGGCAGTGTACGGACACTTCTGTACACTGCCTTTCTCTTTGGAAGTGCTGTGGTGTCTCCTTTTTGTAGTGGCGGACGGCTTTTACTCTTGGAGTAGGGGAGGGGGATTGTTGAGGGATAACAACGTTTCAGTCAAGCTAAACGAGCAAAGGGAAAGCCCCTGGCTTTCATTTTGCCGTGGCGAGGAAACGCACCGCGCAAGTGAACGTTTCTCTCGGGCTGGAATGCACTGCGGGGAGCATCTAATCGGCTTTCATTATGTGGATTATTATTTTGGTATTAGTTGCCGCATTACTGATTTACAGGTTCGGAAGACATACGGGTGAGTCTATTGGAAGCGCTCAGGCTTGCGGCGGAATGAGCGTGAAGTATTCCAGGCTCCTCTTTCATATATTGCAGAGCCACGAAGATTGTCGGATTGTTGTGGAAACACGTACTTACATAAGGGTAGGTGTCTCAAATTACGGCGGAACTACCATGTTTCATATACAGCAGTGCCCCGGCAATGTGGTCATGATATACTATGACGTGACCGGCAATCCCGTCTTTGGCAAATTCAGCCTGCGCTTTACCTTTCCGGACAGTTTGGACCAGGATATAATGATGGAGCGAATCAGTGAGGGTGTGCAAAGGAAGATGGCTGGCTGTTAGTGAGTTTGTCTTTTAAGCTGTAAAGACTCACAATTAACTGGTAAGGGTAAGGTGGGAAAAGGAATGTTGATATGAGACTGATAAAGATGACCGGCGGGCTGGGTAACCAGATGTTTATCTATGCCCTTTACATAGCGATGAGGAAGCGGTACGCCGACACGCGCATCGACCTTTCCGACATGGTACACTACCATGTCCACCACGGCTACGAGATGCGGCGGGTCTTCGGACTGCCGGAGACGGAGCTGACGCTTAACCAGACTTTCAAGAAAGTCGTTGAGTTCCTTTTCTTCAAAACAGTGCTTGAGCGGAAGCAGAAAGGCTCTTTGCGACCCTATTTCGGAAAGCAGTGGTGGCCGCTGGTGTACTACAAAGGGTTTTACCAGAACGAGAGATACTTCTCCGACTGCGCCGATGAGGTGCGCCGCGCTTTCACTTTTGACGAGTCGCTTTGCAACGACCGCACACGTTCGGCGTTGGTTCGCTTGCGGCGTGAGCAATGCGCCGTTTCGTTGCATGTGCGGCGAGGCGACTACCTCTTTCCGAAAAACTTCGCCACGTCCGGCTGTGTCTGCGGAATGGCATATTACCGCAACGCCCTTGCGCGGGCGGCGGAGCTGTTCCCGGCGGCGTGTTTCTATGTTTTCAGTGACGACCCGGCTTGGGTGCGCGACAATCTTCCTCTGCCCGAAGGCACGCGCGTGGTGGACTGGAACACCGGTGACGACTCGTGGCAGGATATGCTGCTGATGAGCCGTTGCCGTCACAATGTTATTTGCAACAGCACTTTCTCCTGGTGGGGAGCTTGGCTCAACGCGCATACGGACAAAACGGTTATCGTCCCCGACAAGTGGTATGCCGGCGCGGACTCATCGTCAATTGTTCCTGCTGAATGGATTAAAGTACCGGTGGAGTAGTCCGTGTGGCGGAACTGTGGTGCGCACCTGCACAGAACTTTTCTGCCGGAGTATTTCACCCTCTCAGTATTCCGAGGCGTGGTGTTTCAGACAATGATTTCGCCTTGAGTTTTGGTTGGTGGATAGCTCTCTGCTCCTTGTCATAGCAGCGCAGCCGGTCGCAAAAACTTTCACATACGTTTACACTTCGGTGGATTGACTTTAACGTACATTAACCGCGTCTGCGGCTGCTGAAAAGACAAGGTCGGGGCAAATTCTGACAAGTCCGGGACTTGTCGCGCCGATGCCGAGGCATTTTGAAGGCCAAGCCGGGCTTCAGTGACCAAACACCGCGGTATTCCGTGTCCCAAGTGCAGGTGTTTTGACTCGTAAGCACTTGATAATCAGTATAGGCCAAAAATAGAGGGACACGCCTTGCGGCATGTCCCTATCTTGTAGTACAAAGATACGAAACTTTCAGCTGTTTTCCAAATGGGCAAAAAACGGCGAGTCTGAATATCTGTTAAGCGTGTCACAGTATTGCTGCCCGTTGTGCCGTTTGGAAGTCCGGTGTGTAATGCTTCCCCGTCTTGTCTTTCAGCTACGGTGAAGCGTTTAGGTTTTTCGCGTTCTCATTTGTTTCCCAACACGCTCACGTTGCTCGAAGAAAGGAGGGTTAGAGTAGTCGGTAGATTGTATGCAGGCGCATAAAGTCCTGTTGAAATCGGTTGGAATTGCGTTTCCAAGTGGACTCTCCGTGCCGTCCGCTTCTTTGCAACCGAGGGGATAACGGTACATATGCCCAATCCAGTAGTGCGTGCTTCCCTATGTTTGCATAAAGGGTGTGCCGCCGTGCTTTTTCTTCGGATTTACCGGCAAATTTGCAAGACTCCGATGTGCTCCGCCCTATCTTGTGTAGTCAATGGCGAGGCCATTGGGTGAGATGCCACGCGCGGTGATGCCCAAACGCTGGCTTTCGTGCGAGTTGGTGAAGAATATCACCGAGGCGTGTCCCTCCTTGTCCGTCTTGACGGAGGGAGCCCACAGGAGAGTGCGGCGGCGGTCGGCGGCGGTGGGCAGGTCAAAGCTGCGGTAGTTGGGGCTGTAAAATGCCATGTGTGAGGTGAAGCCCTGCACGCGCCGCCGTTCGATGCCTTTCTGGCTGCGGTAGCGATAGTCGTCGGGTATCTCGTAAATGTAAAGCGAGTAACGGGCGCGGCTGTTGTTTACCGTCTTGCCCGTCACGGCATCCTCCGCCAGTCCGTCGTCCACAAGTGCCACGCTGCTTATCTCCTCCGCCGGGCTGTTGGTGATGAAGTCCGAGAAATCGTTCAGCGGCGCAGGCGTGCCGGCCGGCGTGTCGCCGCTCAGCACGCGATTGTTGTAAACTATGCGCAGCTCCTGGCTGTTTTTCCCGAGATATATGCCGGTATTCCCCGTTTCCTCGCTTTCGCTTCCGCTCTCCGTGCCGCCGCTTGTCATCCCCACCTGCCGCCCCACGTCAGAGTCGTGGTAGTCAAGGGTTGCGTCATGCTCCTGGTCAAAGTTCACCGAGCCGTCAAGCACGGAGAGGAAGTCCCATATCGTGCCCGGCTGGTAGCCAAGGTCCTTGTAATGCTCCACCTCCTGCTGTATGTTGTAAAACTTCGTCGCCTCGCGCATCCCTTTCTTCTCGCCGCCGTTCCATGTGTAGCGTGTGCCCGTGAAGCCCCTGTACTTTGTGCGAGCCGTGACCTCCGCCTCCCCAAGCACGCTGGGCAGCGTGCGGGGGATGGTGTCGCGCCACTCAAAAGTTTCCGGCTCGTCCGTCGCCTGCCACTCCGCGTCGGTGGGGAAGTTGAGCGTGAGGTCGGTGGCGAGCAGCGGGCGTGGCTGCGGGGCAAACCAGCGGTCGAGGGCGAGGCGGCTCCAGCGTTTCTTCCCGTTTTCCCGCATGGTGAACTGCGCGATGAGCTGCCCCTTGTAGTTGATGTTGGAGGTGAAGGCGAAATAGCCGGTGCTGTCAGTACTCACCGTGCCCGTGGCCCGCTGCCCGTCCTTGGCGTACATGGCGAGGTTAATCTGCGTGTCCGGCATGGGCTGCCGCTTGTCGTTGTCCTTGTACACATAGCCCCGCAGGATGAGTTTGTCCTCTATGGGCTGGCGCAGCAGGAAAGAGTCCGTCCCGCACATCACGTCAAAGCGGTTTGCCGTCCAGCCCTGCACCATCATCAGCAGGTCCAGCATACGGCGGTGCGCCGCGTCGTCGCGCGCGAAGTACAGGTCAGGGCGGTGGATGTACCCTCTTAGCTCCGAGGAGAGCAGCATATCCGCCCCTATGCCGCCGTCCCCGTCCGCCGTGATGCCCCCCGCCTTGTCATGCACGGCGAGCGAGAAGACACTCTGCAGCGGCAGCCCCGCCCCGTCCGTGAGACGTATGTCCAGCACTGCGGGTTCAAACGCCCCGTACACGCTTTTGTTTTGTTTGAGCGAAACATCCGCCGCCCTCGCGTCCCGCGCTGTCTGCGGCATCTCCCACACAAGGCGCGTGCAGAGGTTTCGCCCCATTCGGTCGAAAAGCTCAAGGCGGTTTACCCCCGCGTGCAGAGCTTTTTGCGGGATGAGCAGCTCTACCCCCTCGCGGCCGACGGTGAGCGTGTCAAAGTACGTGGCGCGCTCGCGCGACAGCAGCGCAAGCGCCAGCAGCTGCGGGTTGGCCGTTGCCGAATCCGTCCCCGCCACCCGCACATACAGTCCCGGCTCGTCAGCGTCCGTGGACATATCCGCCGTCATGGTGTAAGCTGCGGAGGGCGTGGGCAGGGGAAATGCCGCATTGCCGTCTTTCATGTGCAGCGAATAGTCCCCGGCGTGTCCTTCGGGCAAGGTGAAAGTACCCATTCCCTCGTGTTCGGGAGTCGTCTCGCCGACGATGTTGCCCAAGCCGTCGGCAATCTGCAGTGTTTCTGCAAGCGGCGTGCCACGCCCGTCGGTCAGCTTGTACGCCACCCGTTGCTCAAGTCCCCGCGCGAGGCTTCCGCCTTCCGGGTAAAAGGACAAGGCGTACGCCCGCCTTTCGTCCATGGTGTAAGGTCGCGGGCAGCCGAGCGTCACTTTCTTGTTTTTTGCCGGCAGCGGCAGGTACAGGTCCTCCGCAGTCCTGTCCCCTTTGTTCCCTTTCTCCTCCGCACGCACGCCGAAGACCGGCAGCACCCTTGAAAAGCAGGCCTCCTCGCCCCAGTTGGTCATTTCACGCGTGAAGGCGCGTACCTCGTAGTACCCCGCCCGCAGCGGCAGTTTCAGTATGAAGCACCCGTCCGCCTGTCCCAGCGAGTCGATGGGGAGTAGCTGCTGCTCCATTTGCTGGCCGTCAGCGTTGAGAAGTTCCACGTACAGCACGCGGCTGAGGTCGGTGGGCTTCAGTGTCGAGGCCCGCACCACGTAGGCCTTGTACCACAGCGTGTCACCTTCAAGGTAGGACGAGTTGTCAAAATGGAGGTAAACTTTCTCCCTCGGGTAGCGGTGGTCGAAACCCGCCGCCGCCTTGAAGCGTGCGAAGAGCTTTTCCGCCTGTCGCTTGTCGCTCTCCATGCCGCTGGGCTGTTGGGCGCGGGCGGTGAGGGGGAGGAGGAGAAAGAATAGGAGGACACGCAGCAACACAGCCGCCAGAGCGGACGGGCTGGGGGAGTACGGCAGTATGTGGTTTGTCGTGGCGGCGGGACGTGTGGCGGGGGTGGAGGAATTTGTAAGCATAATGTGGTGTGCTGTCGGATGTGTCGGTTGTGCAAATATACCCCATTGCGAAATCGTGCGGCGTGCCGCGCCGCCCTTTTCTCCGCGCCGTGCGGCGTGCGGGGTGGGGAAGTGGCGGGAGAGAGTGGCGGAGTGGGGGGTAAAACCGGAAACGCCGGGGCGGCGCTGTGTGCGCTGTCCCGGCGTTTGCCGTGTCAGTCTGTGCGTGCCTCCCCGTGGGGCGGCCGTGTGTCACTCCGCTATAAGCGAGAACTCAGCCCCGGAGGCATAGTCCTGCCCGTTCTGCTCACTGAGCGCGCGGAAGCGTATGTAGCGGGCACGCACGGGCTTGGCGAAAAGCACTTTCTTAAGTTCGGCGTTGGCCGCCAGTGTGCCTTTCTGCACCGCGCTGCCCCAGTTCTTCCCGTCCTGGCTCACATATATCTCGTAGTCTTTCACCCAACCGTTCACGCCCGTCTGGCGCGGCAGTATGGAGAAGCCTTTCATCAGTTTCGCCTCGCCCGCGTCAAAGTCTATCCAGTGCGGGTACTTCGCCTGCGTGATGGAGTACATGGTGTGCCAAATGGTGGAGGGATCGCCGTCCACAAGGTTCTCTGCGTCGCCGCTGCCGGGCTCCTGCGAGGAGGCGAACACCACCTGCAGGGGCACGCTCTCAATCTTCTCAAAGGTCGTGGAGGTTTTCATCCCCGGGTTGTCCTTGTACCACGCCGTGATGGTGCCGCCGGCACGCATGTTGACGGGGGCGGAGTAGGCGAGGGCTTTCTTCGCGCCGTTGAGGGAGTAGACAATGGAGCGTCCCTTCGCGGGAGTGCTGAGCGTCACCTTGCCTGTGCGGTCGTGCGCTATGCTGATGGGTTGCTCGCCCGAGGCGGAAACCTTGGCTTTCGCGCCTGCGTCGTCGGTGGCGGTGAGCGGACGGATGATGAAGCCAAAGTTATAGTTGCCGCTCTGCGCCTGGTCCTCGGCAAACGGACCGCCCTGTCCGCAGCTTGCGCCGCCCAGCCCCGTCACCTTGGCGTCAAGGTGCAGGTAGGTGCCGTCTGGCTCGGGCAGCTGGTAGGGGTGCGCGGCCACGGCAAGCTGCGTCTGGCTCCACGGCAGCGCGGAGACTGACATCACGCTGTCGGCCACGAAGACCGCGCCCGCGTTCTGCCCGTCGCGCAGCGCGCACCAGCGCACTTCCTCACGGTTGCCCATCGACTGAGGCTTGGGCAGCATGATGTCCTGCTCGCCCACCGTACCCTTGTGCCTTTCGACAAACTGACCTGTCTTGCGGTCGGCGTAGTTGTTGACCGGCCCGCGGCCGTAGTATTCAAAGCTCTTGTAGCCTGCCGGCAGCCTCATGGCGTAGCCGATGCGCGGCAGCACCACGTTAGCGCGGCTGGACGAGATGGCACTCTGCAGCTCCACCGAGCCGTCGGGGTATACGGTGTAAACCTGGTTGGCGGTGAACTTAAGCGTGCTGGCGTCGGTCTCCTTCTTGCCGCGCTCGAAGGTGTAGACGGTCTCGGGGCTGCGGTCTCGGTCGGTGTATACCTGCTGGCAACCGTACTTCCCCTGGCTCTCCACCATGAAGCTAAGCTGCCACGATCCGTCTTTCAGCTGCGTACAGGTGGGCTGTCCCGTGACGCGCTGGACCAGGTTGTACAGTCCGTCCTTGAACCACGCGCTGTGGAAGCCTATGCCCGCGTCGTTGTCCGTCGGGGCGCGGAAAGCGTCCAGCTTGGGACCGTCACCGTCTTTGATGACATCCTTTCCGGCGTAGCGCAGTGAGTGGATGGCACCGGTGGACTTGTCAAAAGTCACGGCGAAGTCCTTGCCCGTCAGCGTCAGTTTGCCGTCCGCGCTCTCCGTCTTCTTGACGGAACCGCCGCCCGCCGCTGTCTCTTTCACGGGCGCGGCGGCTTTGTCCGCACCCTTCACGCGCAGCTGCTCCTCCATCTGCACATAGCCTTTTTCAGCCCAGGGCATTTCCTTGCCTTGCTTGAACTGCACCTTGACGAAGTACTCCGCCGCCGGGTCAAGCTCTGCGTAGTTGTACGGCAGCGTGTACTCCTGCCTCTCGCGCGGACCGAGAATGTTTTTCGCCCCTTGCAGCGGCTGGTCTTTCAGCACGCACTCACCGTCTTTCCACAGCGACCACACGGTCTGGTAGCCACGTAGCGGCTCGAAGTAGTTCTTGTTGAAAATCTCAATGCGCCCCTCTTTCAGGTCAACCGCCTTCACGCCCACGTTCTGGTAAACTTTCTTCACCTCGTAGTACTGCGCCTTGGGGGTTAGGTCGGGTCGCATCACGCCGTTCATGCAGAACATTCCGTCGTTGGGCTTGTTGTCCGCGCCGAAGTCGCCGCCGTAGCCCCAGAAGGTCTTGCCCGTCTTTTTGTCCACGCCGATGAGCGCCTGGTCAACCCAGTCCCAGATGGCGCCGCCCATGAAGAAGTTGGTGCTCTCTATGGCGTTCCAGTAGTCGATGAGGTTGCCTACGGCGTTGCCCATAGAGTGCGCGTACTCGGAGATGTGGTACGGGTATTTCAGTCCGTAGTTGCCTTTCACCGCACCCTGCACCCATGCGATGGAGGGATACTGGTTTGAGCCCATGTCCACGATGTCGTTGTTGCGTTCGTACTGCACGGGGCGGCTGGTGTCGTACGCCTTGATGGCGGCGTAGCAGTCCTTGAAGTTGTCACCCGGGCCGGCCTCGTTGCCAAGGCTCCATATCACGACGGAGGGGTGGTTTACCGTGCTGTGCACCATTTCCATGTTGCGTGCCACATGCGCGTTCCTGAATTCGGGCACGTGTGAGAGGCTCTCCTTGCCGTAGTAGTACTCGTGGCTCTCCACGTTGGCCTCGTCCTCAAGGTAGATGCCGTACTTGTCGCACAGGTAATACCAGTAGGGCGCGTCGGGGTAGTGCGAGTTGCGCACGTGGTTGATGTTGCCGCGCTTCATCAGGAATACCTCGTGCTCCATCTGCTCGCGGCTTACGTAGTGCCCCGTCTCGGGGTTGTTTTCGTGGCGGTTGACGCCCTTCATCTTGATGGGCTGCCCGTTGAGGTAGTAGTAGCGTCCCGCCAGCCCGAATTCGTCCTTCTCCGCCGGCGTGTCCTTAATCTCTATCTTGCGGAAGCCCACGGTGGTGGAGAAAGTCTCAACCGTCTTTCCCTTCTTGTCGAGCAGCTCGCCCACAAGCGTGTAGCGATAGGGAGCCTCGGCGTTCCAAGGCTTCACCTTGTCGCCCGGCGTGAGGGTCGCCGTGGACGTCAGCTGCCCGCCGGGAGCCACCTCCGCCACCTCCGCAGTGGCGGTGACACCGGGCACGGGCGTGTTGTCGTCGCCGTAGAGCTTGTTCTCGTAGAGCGAGTAGCGCAGTGTGTAGCCTTTCGCGGCTTTCGCAGTGAGGTTGCCCACCACGGTGCTCACGCTCAGGCTAGCTTTCGTGTAAGTGTCGTCATAGTCGGGTATTGCCTTGATGTCCGCCACCTGCACCTTGGGCTTCGCTGTGAGTGACACGCTGCGGAAGATGCCCGGCAGGCGGAACATGTCCTGGCTTTCGAGAAAAGAGCCGTCCGACTGGCGGTACACCTCCACCGCCAGCACGTTGTCCCCGCCTTTCTTGTCAAGGTAGGGCGTGATGTCAAAGGCGGCGAGGTTGCGCGAGTTTTTGGAGAAACCCACGTAGCGCCCGTTTACGTAGAGGTAGAAGAAGGAGTCCACGCCGTCAAAGTTGACGTACACCTCCTTGCCGTCCCACTCCTTGGGAACGGTGAAGGTGCGGCGGTACGAGCCCACCTCGTTGCGGTTCTTGAAGGTCATCCAGTCTCTTGGCGGCGTGCGCATCACGCCGTTCTTCCAGTCGCCCTCCCTTACTTGGTGTTGGAAGATGACGCGCTGGTTGGAGTAGAGCGGCTCGCCGTACTTGAAGCTGCCGTCCTTCTGCCGCCCGGCCAGGTTCCAGCTCATCGGCACGTCTATGTCATCCCAGCCCGAGGTGTCAAAGTCCGTCTTGTAGAAGTCCGCCGGGCGTTCAGACGGGTTCTTCGCCCAGTGAAACTTCCATTTCCCGTCAAGCGACCGCCAGAGCGAGCTGTTTTCGGGCAGCACCTTGCGTGCCTCGTCCGTCCCGGCGAAAGAGAAGAACCACGCGTGGGGCTGCAGCTTGTTGTAGGCGACGGAGTCGGGGCTTTGCCACTCCCATCCCGTCGGGGCGGACATTTGTCCGTAGTAGTACCCTCCGAGCGGGGTGTTCTGCGCCACGGCCGGGGCGCAGAGCAGTCCGGCGGCAAGCAGGGTCAGCGTTGTTTTGCGCATATTATATATAGGTGTAGTTGTTGTTGGCTTGCGCGGTGCGTTTCCTCGCCACGGCAAAGTGCAAGCCGGTGGCTATCCTTTGCCCGTTTGGCTTATCGGAAACGTTCGCTTGTGCAAAGATAATGCAAGGCGTTGGTATCAATGTCGTTGGTTGACGTTATCTTTGCGTTTCCCGCGCGGGGCGGCGTGTGCCTTGTCGCATTTCCGTGAGGTCGCCGTTTACCTGCCCGTGTCCATGCGCGTTGAGTTGCCGCTGGGCTTGGACGACAAGCACAAATGGAATATGGTGCCCGTCATTTCATACGACTACGGCACATTGAAGATGAAGGGACAGTGACGGCTCGTCGCACCCCTTCCGCGCAGGTAGTGTGCCGGCGGTAGCGCGCGGCGCACATTGAGGTGGTATGGAACGATACCGCCGCCGCCAAAAAGTCCGCCCCCGCCGCGAGGGCGGGCTTTTGCGTGGCCGGCGCAAAGGCGGTGAGGGGGATTTGCGCTATATTTGCAGACAGAACACCTTAAATCAAAACCAACACACCCCTCACAACTATGCATTTCAAGAAGAAAGTCGCCGCCGTCCTCGCAGCCGCGCTCGCCCTGTGCGCCACGCAGGCGGTGGCGCAGAGTGCCGATTTCCATGTCGTGCCGTTGCCCAAGGAGGTGAAAGCCGCTAAAAACGGCAACTTCGTGCTGAACCCCTATACGGCGATAGCTTACCCCAAGGGCGACGCGCAGATGAAGCGCAACGCCGAGCTGCTTGCCGAGTACATCAAGGAAAGCACCGGACTGAAGCTCACCCTGCTCACCCAGGCACCGCCCTCCAACGCCATCGTGCTGAGTCGCCGCCTGCAGCACGAAAACGCTGAGGCCTACACGCTGCGTGTCAACGACGGACTTGTGCTGATTGACGGCGCGAGCGCGGCGGGCGCGTACTACGGCGTGCAGACGCTGCGCAAGGCACTGCCCGTGGTGAAGGGCGACATAAAGGGCATCACCCTGCCCGGCACCGACATCACCGACTGGCCGCGCTTCGCCTACCGCGGGGCGCACCTTGACGTGTCCCGCCACTTCATCGCCGCCGACTCCGTGCGCCGCTTCATAGACATGCTGGCGCTGCACAACATCAACCGCATGCACTGGCACCTTACCGACGACCAGGGATGGCGCATAGAGATAAAGAAATACCCGCTGCTCACGAAGATAGGCTCGCGCCGCGCCCAGACTGTGATAGGGCACAACTCGGGAAAGTATGACGGCATACCCTACGGCGGCTACTACACGCAGAAGGAGATAAAGGAGATTGTGAAGTACGCCGCCGAGCGGCACATCACCATAATACCCGAGATTGACCTTCCCGGACACATGCAGGCCGCCCTCGCCGCCTACCCCGAGCTTGGCTGCACCGGCGGCCCGTACGAGGTGTGGCAGCAGTGGGGCGTGTCGGACAACGTGCTTTGCGCGGGCAACGACAAGGTGCTCACTTTCATAGACGACGTGCTTTCCGAGGTGGCGAAGCTCTTCCCCTCGCGGTACATCCACGTGGGCGGGGACGAGTGCCCCAAGACGCAGTGGGCGAAATGCCCCAAGTGCCAGGCGCGCATCAAGGCCGAGGGGCTTGGCGCGGACGGGCGGCACACCGCCGAGGAGCGGCTGCAGAGTTATGTCATACGCCACGCCGAGGGCACACTCTCCAAGCTGGGTCGGCAAATGATTGGCTGGGACGAGACGCTTGAGGGCGGTCTCGCGCCGGGAGCCACGGTGATGTCGTGGCGCGGCGAGAGCGGCGGTGTCGAAGCGGCACGCCAGAAGCATGACGTGATTATGTCGCCCAACACCTACCTCTACTTTGACTACTACCAGACGGACGACACGGCGCACGAGCCCGACGCCATCGGCGGCTACCTTCCCATAGAACGGGTTTACAGCTACGAGCCTATGCCCGAGAGCCTCTCCGCCGCCGAGCAAAAGTACATCATAGGCGTGCAGGCCAACTGTTGGACGGAGTACATGCCCACCTACCGGCAGGTGGAGTACATGGAGCTGCCCCGCATGGCCGCGCTCAGCGAGACGCAGTGGTGCGCGGCGGGGCAGAAGGACTTCCAGCAGTTTATGCAGCGCCTGCAGCGGCTCACGCCTGTGTATGACAACAAGGGGTACAACTACTGCCGCGTGATATACAATGTGGTGCCGGCGTACAGCCAGGACACCGCGTGCCACGCCACGCTTGCCAAGCTCACCACTTTCGGCAGCGCCGCCATACACTACACGCTCGACGGCTCCGAGCCCACAGCCTCTTCCCCGCGCTACACCGGGCCTGTCGTCATCACGGGCGACTGCCGGCTGCGTGCCGCCGCCTTCCGCCCCTCTGGCCGCACGCCAGAGGTGTCGCAGGATTTCAAGTTCCACAAGGCGGCTTGCTGCCCCGTCACGCTTCTCCAGCCCACCAACAGCAGCTACACTTACACAGGTCCCTCCCTCCTTGTGGACGGGCTTTACGGTGACATGAACTCGCGCACGGGGCGCTGGATGGGCTTCAACGACAGTGACCTCGACGCGGTGGTGGACTTTGGCAAGCCCACGGAGTTCTCCTCTGTGACGGTGCGGGCATATGTCGACTCCAGTGACTGGATTTTCGCCCCGCGCGGCTTTGAGGTGTACGCCTCCGCGGACGGAAAGGACTTCGCCCCGCTTGCCTCCGAGACGTATGAGCCGATGAAGAAGGACGACCCGCGCGAGATAAAGACCTACAGTCTCTCGTTCCAGCCCACCACGGCACGCTACATCCGCGTGAAGATGCTTTCCGAACACTCCATGCCCCTGTGGCACGGCACCAACGGCAAGCCCGGTTTCCTCTTCGTGGACGAGATAGAGGTGCGGTGATCCTTTGTCCTCAGGAAAGATAACCAGCAACGGGGCGGGTGGGCGGATGGCTCACTCGCCCTGTAATTTTTACCGCCTTCGCAGTGCGGACGGATGGTTGCGGCATCCGCCCAGCTCTGCCAGTCCTCCGCTTTTCAGTGTGCGGTGCGGCGTTTGCAGATCATATGACGGCAATTCCGTCTTGACAAAATGCAAGCAAAACGGCGGGAAAACTGACATCTCGATTTCCGCGCCGTCATTTGGCGCATTTGCAATTCGCCGGAAAATGTATTATCCTTGTACTACAAGATAGGGACATGCCGCGAGGAAATGTCCCTATCTTTTTGCCTGTGTTGATTTTCAGCCATTTATGTGCCGGAAGGTGCACACTTCGCCAACGAAACACCTTGGTGTTTGGTCACTGAAGTGCGGCTTGGTCTTCAAAATGCCTAGGCTTCGGCGCGACAAGTCGGCGACTTGCGCGAAAAAGCCCCGACTTTGTGCGGGCAAACCCGCCGGCCCCGTTAAATAATCGAAACTTTATAGGCATCTCCGCACACCCCGCTTTTGACGATTTGCTTCGTTTTAGCCCCAAAACGTGACAGACGGTATTTTTGCGCGTCAAGCGGCTGACTGAGGGCGCGAGCGTGCCGTCGTACATCCTCGCCGCCCGTGCATGCCGCCTGCCGCATTCCCGTCCCGCCCGCGTTGTTGCCGCTCCGTTTGCGGCGGCGCAAAAAATATATTGCTACTTTTGCAAGTTGTTATATGCTTAACAAGCGTTCCCGTTTATAAGACTGGCGGACAAAGGAAGCCCCCTGACTTGCACTTTGCCTGGAAAGGGAACTGACTTCCCGCGCAAAAGGACGAAAGCAAACATACAAAATATCACACACAGCGTAAGTCTCAAATGAAACAGTACAAGCTGACGAACGACATCCTCGGATGGGTCGTCTTCGTCATCGCGGCGTTCACCTACTGCTCGACGGTAGAGCCCACGGCGAGCTTTTGGGATTGCCCGGAGTTCATCACCACCGCCTACAAGCTGGAGGTGGGACACCCGCCCGGCGCGCCCTTCTTCATGCTCACGGCCAACCTCTTCACCCAGTTCACCGACGACCCCGCAAAGGTCGCCCTTTGCGTGAACACCATGTCAGCCCTGTTATCGGCGGCGTGCATACTCTTTCTTTTCTGGACCATCACCCACCTCGCGCGCATGCTGGTATGCAAGGACGGCGTGGTAAACACCACCGCGCAGCTTGTCACGGTCATGGGCTGCGGACTTACCGGCGCGCTGGCATACACATGGAGTGACACGTTCTGGTTCTCCGCCGTCGAGGGTGAGGTCTACGCTTTCTCGTCCATGTTCACCGCACTGGTGTTCTGGCTGATACTCAAGTGGGAGGACCACGCCGACGAGCCGCACTCCGACCGCTACCTCGTGCTGATATTCTACCTCACGGGACTGTCTATCGGCGTACACCTGCTCAACCTTCTGTGCATCCCCGCCATAGCACTTGTGTACTACTACAAGCGTAAGCCCGGGGCAGGGCTGAAAGGCTCGCTCGTGGCGCTCGCCATCTCCATGCTGCTTGTGGCCGCCGTGCTTTACGGCGTGGTGCCCGGCATCGTGAAAGTGGGCGGGTGGTTTGAGCTGTTCTTCGTCAACTGGCTCGGTCTGCCGTTCAACACCGGTATGGCGGTGTACCTTCTCGCGCTTGTCGCAGTGGTGCTTGCCGCCATCTGGAGCACCACCACCAGCCGCCGCAAGCTCGCCGCCACGCTTTACGTGCTGTCCGTCGCGCTGCTCGGCATCCCCTTCATAGGGCACGGCTGGGGCTGCGTGGCGCTTGGCATCGTGCTGGTGGCCGCGCTCGTCGTGTTGCTGCGCCTGAAAGGCAAGGACGGCAACTACCTCCTGCGCAAGCGTTTCCTCAACACCTCGCTGCTTTGCATGCTGGTGCTGATGATTGGCTATTCGTCCTACGCGGTCATCGTGATTCGCTCCACGCAGAACCCGCCGATGGACCAGAACTCGCCGGAGGATGTCTTTACCCTCGGCACCTACATGAGCCGCGAGCAGTACGGCTCGTACCCCCTCTTCCGCGGCGAGGCCTACTGCTCGCAGCAGCAGGGCTATGCCGCACAGGCGCTTGAGTACAAGCACAACACGCGCACGCAGCGGAAAGAAA
The DNA here is from genome assembly GCA_963632255.1 of Lachnospiraceae bacterium. GTDB lineage: Bacteria > Bacteroidota > Bacteroidia > Bacteroidales > Bacteroidaceae > Alloprevotella. The sequence goes on from CAVGTC010000003.1 coordinate 33,286, forward strand.
AGGCAAGCGTCGGCGAGAAAGACAGCTATGAGGACATCGAGGAGACGACGGGCGTGAAATACCCATCCGGCCTGCAGATGCTCTTCCCCCGCATATGGAGCGCGGCGCACTCTGCGCAGTACGAGCAGTGGCTGGGCGGCAGCATCGACATGCACCCCGTCACCTTCCGCGACCGCGATGGCTTTGAGGTGGAAGGCGAAATGCCCACACAGTGGGAAAACCTGCGCTTCTTCCTCTCCTACCAGGTCAACTTTATGTACTGGCGCTACTTCATGTGGAACTTCGCCGGACGGCAAAACGACATGGCGAGCCAGGGCGAGGCCGAGCACGGCAACTGGATAACAGGCATCCCGTTCATAGACAACATGCTTTACGGCGACCAGAGTCTGCTGCCAAAGGCACTGAAAGAGAACAAGGGGCACAACGTCTTCTACTGCCTCCCGCTGCTGCTGGGTCTCATCGGACTCTTCTGGCAGGCCTACCGGGGCGAGAAGGGCGTAAGGCAGTTCTGGGTGGTGTTCTTCCTCTTCTTCATGACAGGACTCGCTATCGTGCTCTACCTCAACCAAACACCGAGCCAGCCGCGCGAGCGCGACTACGCCTACGCCGGCTCGTTCTACGCTTTCGCCATATGGATTGGCCTCGGCGTGGCGGCTCTGGCGCAGTGGGCGCAGGAGCTCCTGAAGAAGAAGCCCGCCCTTGCCTCGGCGCTTGCCGCCGTCATCGGCGTGCTGGTGCCCCTGCAGATGGTGAGCCAGACGTGGGACGATCACGACCGCTCCTCGCGCTACGCCTGCCGTGATTTCGGACTGAACTACCTCAACACGCTGCCCGACGAGGGCAACCCCATCATCTTCTCCAACGGAGACAACGACACCTTCCCGCTTTGGTACAACCAGGAGACGGAGGGGTTGCGCACCGACGCACGCGTGTGCAACCTGTCTTACTTGCAGACCGACTGGTACACCGACCAGATGCGCCGCCCGGCCAACGATTCGCCGGGGCTCCCCATCACGTGGAAGCGCCTGTACTACGTCGACAACGGGAAGCACACTTTCTACCCCATCCGTCCGGAGGGCAAGGCGGAACTTGACGCAATCAAGCGGCAGAACCCCTCGGTGGATCCCTATGAGGTGTCGTACGTCATAGACCATTACGCGAAGAAAGAGCAGGGAGGCTACATCCCCACCGACTCCCTCGTGATTAAAGTGGACAAGGAGGCCGTGCGGCGCTCGGGCATGTTCCTGCCCTACGGCAAGGACAGCATCCCCGACCATATGGTCATCTCCCTCAAAAACGCCTACGAGAAGCAGGGCGGGCTCTACCGCGCCGACCTCATGATTTACGAGATGCTGGCGCACTCCAACTGGAAGCGCCCCATGTACATGACCGTCACGCTCGGCACGTCCAACATGGCGGGGCTGGAAAACTATCTCGTGCTTGAGGGCCTGGCTTACCGCATCACACCGTTCAACTACGGACAGATGGGCGTGATTGACCCCGACCTTATGTACAAAAACATGATGTCGCGCTTCAAGTACGGCAACATCGCGCACAAGGGCATATACATCGACGAGACGATGGGACGCATGTGCCAGACACACCGCCGTATGTTCGTCATGCTTGCCAACCGCCTGATGGCTGCCGACCGCAAGGCTGAGGCTCTCAAGGCACTGCGCAAGTGCGAGAGCGTGGTGCCGGCGGCCAACATTCCCTACACCGACGACGACTCGCAGCTTGCCTCGGCGTGGCTGCAGGCCGGCGACAAGAAGGAGGCGGCGCGCGTGGCGAAGGCTGTCTTCGAGTACGACCGCGACTACCTGCGCTACCTCAACTCGCTCGGGGCGGACAAGGTGGAAGGTTACGGGCGCACCTGCTATTTCCTCGTGATAAGCTGCATGGAGTCTGTCAGGACGCTCGAGCTGGCAAAGGACGCGCAGGCCGCATCCTACTACAAGCAGTTTGAGGCGCTCTACAACACCGACGCATTCCGCGTGGGCTTCCGTGTCTACCAGCAGCAGATGGCTGGGCAGGGCGTTCCCGCCGACGCCGCGCAGGCGGAGGAATAATGCGTGCGGCGGCTGTCCGCAGCCGGGTACACATTATATAATAAGGAGAACTCCCAAAGCCGGGTATGCCGGTCTTTGGGAGTTCTCCTTTGTTTTTCTCTCAATAATGCAGTGTTCGCACGCGGCGGTTTCCCCTTGGCGTGCGGGATTTCCTTGTACGGCGGTCAGCTCTCAAACATCTCCCGCAGCACTGCGAGCGAGCGCAGTTCGGGGAAACCCGGGAGGTGGAGACGGTAGTAGGTGTTGAGGCAGGACAGGAGGCGGCTGCGCTCCGTCCCGCTGAAGCGGAAGACGCGCATATTGCCGTAGCTCATGCGCAGCAGCAGCGGCACAAGCCGGGCGTCCTCGGGGCGCAGAAAATCGGCGTGCAGCGGCTGCGCGGGGACGAAGCAGGACGAGCGCAGGTCGAAGTAGCTGCCCTCCGCCGCGCCCTCCGTGTTGGGCTCAATGCCCAGAAAGCGCGTGAGGCGTAGGAGAAAGACGAGGTGGAAGTTGGCGAAGCCCTCCTCGCACGTGTCAAGCCATTCCACCGACCGCGCCACATAGTCGAAAACCTCGCGGCAGTCGCGCTCCGTGCGCACCGCGTGGTGGAGAAACTCGGAGAGGAAAAGCGCCACGGCCGACTTGAGGGGGTGGTAAGGTACGGATGACAGCGGCAGAGCCGTCTGCGCCGCACGCGGCCGCTGCAGACTGGCGTGCGGGCGGTGGTCCCACACTATCTCCAGCACGGCAAGCGGGCGGAAGAGCGTGTGCCTCACCGCCGCGCGGCGCGAGCGCGACACGCGCACCATCATACCCACGCACCCGCACTCCTCCGTCAGCACGTCGGCTATCATCGCCTCGTCGTTGTATCTCTGTATGTGCAGCACAATGGCTCTTGAGCGTGTCATGTCGTGTCTTGGGGTGTGCGGGGACGGCGCGAAGCGGCCTGCGGCGTGCTACCGCCGCCCTTTGCGTGCCGTCAGCGGCCGCCGCACTCTTGCAAAAATACGCCTTTCACGGAAAAATAAGAGCGTCCCCTTTTGCGGGAAAGATTTTTAGTGGTAATTTTGCAGTCGCAATTGCGGCAACGCGTTTGCCGCCGTGCGAAGTCTTAGCGGTGAGGTCCCTTCGTCTATCGGTTAGGACGAGAGATTTTCATTCTCTAAAGAGGAGTTCGACTCTCCTAGGGACTACTTAACAAAGAAAAAAGGAAAAATGGCAAACCACAAATCATCTGTAAAGAGAATCCGTCAATCGGCAACGCGCAGACTGCACAACAGATATTACGCCAAGACGATGCGTAACGCTGTGCGCAAGCTCCGCGCCACCAACGAGAAAGCCGCAGCTGTGGAGCTGCTGCCGAAAGTCCAGAAGATGCTGGACAAGCTGGCAAAGAACAACATCATCCACAAGAACAAGGCTTCCAATATCAAGAGCAGCCTGATGATTCACATCAACAAGCTCGCCTAAGCAGCCAGGGTTCTTTACAGGAGTGAAGAAAAATACAGAGGTGGACATTCCGCAGCCGTTGCGGGATGCCCACTTTCTTGTTTTGCCGCTTATGTCCCGCACTATATGCGGTTGCGCCGCCCCTCCCCTTGTGCCTTGGCGGCTTGCCGCAGCACCGTCCGTCCGCGCGGTTTCGCAAAAGAGTGCGTGCGGGCTTTGTCCGTAAGGTAAAGTTGGCTACCTTTGCGGTGTCTTAGCCGCAAATCGGTTCATGACACTTGATTTTTTTGTTGGCTTGTTCCATGGTGTAATGGTTAGCACTAGAGTTTTTGGTACTCTCAGTCCCCGTTCGAGTCGGAGTGGAACAACACCCCCTTCCCCCGAGTCCCGCGCATTCCCCTAAAATTCAGGCGCGGGACTCTTTCTTTTTGTGTTGTGCGTGCGGGCTTCCGCGCGGGGCGTTGTGGCATAAGTGACTCTCTGCGTGGCGTGTGCCGCGGTTGGCCTGCCATCTTTCCGGCTGACTCCCCGCGTTTCCCATTCCCAAGGCACTTTCACCGAAATTTCATCTCTAACTTTCCCAAAGACAGCGGCGAAAGGCGTATTTTTGCAAGTGAAATAATACGCCCGCAGGCGTGTAATGTTTGCGTTTTTGGGCGAAAGAGCATGGATGTAGCGCGGTGCAGGCCGTCTTTCTTGCCGGGGGCGGGTTACTTTCTGCGTGAGAAATGCCGCTAAGCCAAAGGACACGGCACGGAAAGGGGCGCGTTGCCTTTGCCATCCGAATAAAAACAGACACTCATAATCAACTTTATACCAAACAACTTGTAAAACCCAATCAGGAAGATGAAGAAACTTTTACTTCTCTTTACGGCGTTCCTTGCCGTATTTTCCGCATTTGCCGACGACGTGAAGGTGGCCTGGACATCGGCCTCCGACTGGACAGCGGTCGGCAACAGCGCCTACACCTACACGCAAGACGGCTACACCGTGAAGCTTGACAAGGGCGCGGGCACCACCAAGCCCTCCATTAATGCCACCGCCAATGATGCACGCGTTTATGCGAAAGGCACTGTGACGGTCAGCTCCACCTCTAACACAATTAAGAAGCTGGTGTTCGCGGTGTCCAAGCAAGGAAAGTCTCGCTTGACCGACATCACGGTCAACACGGGCGAGGCTGTCGCCGACTCCACCACTTGGACTGTGACCTGGACGGGTTCGGCCAGTGAGGTGGTGCTTACCGTGGGTGAGAAAGCGACGTTGGGCACTGACGGCGAAACCAAGGGTGGTCAATTCGACTTTGACAACATCACGGTAACCGGCGAGGCCGGCGGTAGCGGCGAGGTTACCCCCGAACCGACCGGCGACGCGGCCACCCTCTTCAGCGAGAAGTTCACCTCCGACCTCGGCGACTTCACGCAGGAGTGCAAGACTGACGGCTTGACTTTTGACATCTGGAGCCACTCCTCCAAATACAGCTGCGCCCTTGGCACCGGTTATGTGGGCGGCACGCGTTACAAAGCTGAGAGTTGGCTTATCTCCCCGGTGATTGATCTCACCAAGGCAACGGACTGCACCCTCTCTTTTGACAACGCCGGCAACTTTTTCGGCGAGACATTCGCTTCCGCCACGGGGATGAAAGTGCGCGCAGAGGGCGGCGAGTGGGTTACGCTCGACTACTCCAACACCGCTACTGGCACGGCATACAACTTTGTCACCGCAACCGCCGACCTTTCCGAGTACGACGGAAAGAAGATTCAGTTTGCCTTCGTCTATACTTCCACCGCGACGACTGCAGGCACGTGGGATATTAAAAACGTGCTTGTGAAGGGCATCACCGACGAAGCCCCCGAGATTGTAGCCTCGCCCGCCATCACCCCCGCCGCCGGCACCTACAACGACAAGGTGACCGTCACCATCAGCGCAGAGGAAGGAACTTCCATCTATTACACCACTGACGGCAGCGAGCCCACAACTGAAAACGGCACGCTTTACACCGCACCCTTTGAGCTGACCGCTTCCGCCAAAGTGCGCGCCATCGCAGTAAACGCAAACGGTACGGTGAGCGAGGAGACCAGCGCCGCCTACACCATCAAGACCGCGCCCGCGGTGGCCGACAACCAGGTGCTCTTCTACTTCACTGGCAACAAGTGGAATCTTCCCGTGTCCAGCTCCAGCGAGAGCCTCGCTCTCACCTCGCCCATCACCGAGGGCAACGTGAGCCTCGCCTTCACGAACGGTAGTAGCACATCCACCCGTATGTGGAACGACTCCAACAACGGTCTGCAGCTGCGCGTCTACACGGGCGCAACCCTTACACTCTCCACGACGGACGACGCAAATATCACCGCTGTTGAGTTCAACACCTCCAAGATTAACCTCACTGCTGATACCGGTACGCTTGACGGCGGCAGCTGGACGGGTGACGCCACGAAGAGCGTGACTTTCACCGCCACCAACGGCACCAACATCAACTACCTCATCGTGACGCTTGACAAGACCTCGGGCATCAACGGTGTGGCAGCCGACGGCGCAAACACCGTAAAGGTGGTTTACTCGCTCGATGGCCGCAAACTGCAGCAGCCCGCAAAGGGTGTCAACATCATCAACGGCAAGAAGGTGCTTGTGAAGTGATAACCTCGCACCACCGCTGACGCGCTTCCCGCCTGACGGGGGGACGCCGCAACACAAGCCGCCCGGCAGTCTAAGAGCTGCCGGGCGGCTTTCTTTGGCTTCGCGTGCTTTTTGGGGGCTTCGCACGTTTCCTTTTGCCGTTGGTCGGGCGGATGAGGCGACTCAGCCTTGGCTGCTATCCTTTTTCCCGGAAGAATTGTCCGCGCCGCCTGCCAATCTTTCCCCGTTGGCTGACGCTTTTCGCCCCTTGCGCGGAATAGCGGTGCGCTTTGGGGCGGTATTTTCGTGCAAAAGCCTAACTTTGTGGCAGTTTCGCACGGCTTTCATAGGCGGATGTACCGATTTTCGCCGTGCGGGCTTGACAACCCCTTTATTCCGGATGAAACTCTTACTCTTAGGCAGTGGCGGCCGCGAGCACGCCTTGGCTTGGAAAATAGCCCAAAGCCCGCGCGTATCACAACTTTTCATCGCCCCCGGCAACGCCGGCACGGCAAAGGTGGGCGCCAACGTGCCCCTCAAGGCGGACGATTTCCCTGCCGTGGCCGACTTTGTGCTTGCAAACGGCGTGGACATGGTGGTGGTGGGCCCGGAGGACCCGCTCGTGAAAGGCATTTACGACTACTTCAAGGCCGACTCCCGTCTCAGCGGCGTGCCGGTGATAGGTCCGTCAAAGGCGGGCGCCGTGCTGGAGGGGTCGAAGGACTTTGCCAAGGGCTTTATGAAACGCCACGCCATCCCCACCGCCGCGTACGCCACCTTTGACGGCACGCAGGTGGAGGAGGGCTGCCGCTTCCTTGAGACGCTGTCCGCGCCTTATGTGCTCAAAGCCGACGGACTTTGCGCCGGAAAGGGCGTGCTGATACTCCCCACGCTTGAGGAGACGAAGCGCGAATTGCGCGAAATGCTTGGCGGAATGTTCGGCAACGCGTCCTCGCGCGTGGTCATAGAGGAGTTCCTCTCCGGCGTGGAGTGCTCGGTCTTTGTTCTCACTGACGGGCGGCACTACAAGGTTTTGCCCGAGGCGAAGGACTACAAGCGCATAGGCGAGGGCGACACCGGACTCAACACGGGCGGGATGGGCTCCGTCTCCCCCGTGCCTTTCGCCGACAAGGCGTGGATGGACAAGGTGGAGGCGGAGATAATACGCCCCACCGTGGAGGGGCTCGCCGCCGAGGGGATAGACTACAAGGGCTTCATCTTCTTCGGGCTCATCAACTGCGGCGGGCAGCCGAAGGTGATAGAGTACAACTGCCGCATGGGCGACCCTGAGACCGAGACCGTGATGCTGCGCCTGCGCAGTGACATCGTCGACCTCTTTGAGGGCGTGGCGCAGGGCGACCTTGACAAACGGAAGGTGGAGTTTGACCCCCGTGCCGCCGTGTGCGTGATGTGCGTGTCGGGCGGGTATCCCGGGCATTACGAAAAGGGTTACGAAATAACGGGTGCAGACATAGAGGGCAGTGTCGTCTTCCACGCCGGGACGGCCGTGAAGGGCGGAAAGCTCGTCACCAACGGCGGGCGCGTCATCGCCGTCAGCTCCTACGGTGACACCCACGCCGAGGCGCTTGCCAAGTCGATGGCAGGTGCGGAGCAGGTGTCGTGGGAGGGCAAATACTTCCGTCGCGACATTGGCAAAGACCTCTTCTGAGGCTTTTCCCTTGGCGGGGGGGCACACGCATTGTAGGTGGGTTCTATAAATTGGCTTTGCCATATTACGAGACTATATATAATAAGGAGTACAGCGAATGGGACGCAGACATTCCACGCGTGATCGCATCGTAGGAAGCGACTTCACCCTGCCCCTTGTGGCTTTGGTGACGCTGCTTTGCTGGCTTCTGCCCTCGCCGGGCAGTTGGCGTCTCTGGGCGGGTGCGGGCGCGGCGTTGCTCTCGGCCTTCGCGCTGACGGAGCTTAACAGCCGCTTCTCGCTGCTGCGCGTCCGCTCGCGCCTTGTGAGCGCCTCCTACCTCGTGCTGGCGCTCGTCGCGCCTGCCCTGCACACATTTGTCCCTGCCGTGGCAGTGCCCGCGCTGTGCCTCGCGGCATGTTACACGCTGCTTTTCCCCGCCTATCAGCTGTCACGTGCCGAGGGCTACGCATTCCACGCTTTCCTTTTCATCGGTGTGGGCAGTATGGCGTTTCCGCCGCTGCTGCTTGTTGTGCCGCCGCTGCTGTTCAGCATGCAGGTGAGGCTGCGCTGCCTGTCGTGGCGTTGTCTCTTTGCCGTGCTGCTCGGGCTGTTGCTGCCCTATTGGCTCTACGCCGCTTACGCCGTGTGGCACAACAGCCTTGACACCGCTTTCCGGTACCTTGCCGCGTGGGTCGAGCCCGGCGTGCCCGACTTCTCCGCCCTTACGCTTCCGCAGCTTGCCACTGCCGGCGTTGTGCTGGTGTACGCGGTGACGGCGGCGGCGCACTTTTACAGTACGGCCTACAACGACAAGATACGCACGCGCATGTTCTTTCACCTTTTCGCCGCAGTGGAACTCTTCCTCGTGGCGGGCATGTTGTTGTTGCCGCGCAGCTATGACAGCTGGCTCGCCCTGTTGCAATTCAACAGCGCGCCGCTCATCGCGCACTATTTCACTTTGGGGCGCGGCCGCGGCTTCGGCGTGTGGTTCGCGGTAAGCGCCGCCCTCTTCGCTGCCTTGGCCGTGTTCAACTACCTCGTGCAGTACGGGCCGTTGTCCGCCCTCGGCACGGTGACGCCACTGGCAGGTGTCACGCTGTGGTAAAATCCCGGGCGAAACAGGAGAGCATACATTCAGGAGAAAAGACGCACAGACACAGATGGACGCAATCATGGCGCAGCTTGCGGCGCACGGCGGGATAGGCATGTTTTTCGCCGCTTTCCTCGCCGGCAGTTTCATTCCTTTCAGTTCCGAAGCCGTTATGCTGGCACTCCTCGCCGCCGGCACGCCGCCCGCCGAACTCCTTGTGTGGGGCACGGCGGGCAACACCCTTGGCAGCTTGTTCAACTATGGTGTCGGGTCGCTTGGCCGGCAGGAGTGGATAGAACGCTGGACAAAGGTGAAGCCCGAGAAGCTGGAGCGCGGCAAGCGGTGGGTGAGACGTTACGGCGCGTGGGCAGGACTGCTGGCGTGGCTACCCGTCATCGGCAGCGTGATAACGGTGGCGATGGGCTTTATGCGCGTGAAGCTCATCTACGCCATGTTTATGGTGGCGGTGGGAAAATACGTGCGCTACTGGCTGCTGCTCCAGGCCTGCCTTTCGGCTTAGCGGAGGCAAACCAATACCCATTCTCTCAGCGAAAACGTTTTATGCGGCCAAAACTACTGATACTCTTGCTTCTCCCTTTCCTCCTCGTCTCCTGCGGCAAGCGGCGGGTGGAGGAGAAACCCGCGCTCACCGTCAGCGTAGAGCCGCTGCGCTATGTGGTAGAGGCTGTGGCGGGCGACCGCTACACGGTGCATACCCTTATGCCCGGCGGGGCGAGTCCTGAGACTTACGAGCCCACGCCCCGCCAGATGGTGGAGCTGGGCAGCGGGCGGCTGCTCTTTGTCTGCGGCACGCTGGGCTTTGAACGCACGCGCCTGAAAGAGATGGCCGAGGCTTCGCCCGAGGTGGAGACCGTCGCGCTGTCGCGCGGTGTCGAGCCGCTTCCCGCCGCCGGCGGGGTGGGGGAGGGTGACGACCCGCACATCTGGATGTCGCCCCGCAACCTCGCCGCCATGGCCGCCAACGTGTGCGACGCCCTTTGCCGCGCCGACAGCACGCACGCCGGCGAGTACCGCGCACGCCTCACGGCGTTCGGGCGGAGGATGGAACACGAAGACAGCGTGCTTGCCGCGCGGCTTAAACCCCTGCGCCACCGTGTCTTCCTCATCCACCACCCCGCTTTGGGGCATTTCGCCCGCTGTTACGGTCTGCGCCAGTGCGCAGTCGAGCAGGACGGGCGCGAGCCCTCCGCCTCACGCCTGCGCCAGCTTGAGGCGGAGTGCCGCGCGGCGGGCGTGCGCCGCGTGCTGGTGTCAAGGGAACACAACGGCCGCGCCGCCCGGCAGCTTGCGAAAAGGCTGGGGGCGAAAGTGGTGGAGATAAATCCGCTCGCCTACGATATACCCGCCGAAATGGAAAGAATAGCTCAAGCCTTGCAGGATGACTGACAACGTGTTGCTTAGCATAGAGGACATCTGTCTCAGTTACGGTCGCCGCCATGTGCTGTGTCATGTGAGGGGCGAGGTGGCGGAGCGCGACTTCATTGTGCTTTCCGGTCCCAACGGCGGGGGAAAGACCACGCTGCTGAGGCTTATGGCCGGACTGCTGCCCCCCGTGGCGGGCAGCATACACCGCCGCGCCGGGTTGCGTGTGGGCTATCTGCCCCAGTACCGCAGCATCGACCGCCAGTTCCCCACCACGGTGGGCGAGGTGGTGCTTTCCGGACTTTCCGGCACAAAGCCAGTCTGGCGGCCGTTCACCGCAGCCCACCGCCGCCGCGCCGCCGAGACGATGGAGGCGTTCCGCCTCACGGGACTTGAGCGCCGTCCCATCGCCGAGCTGAGCGGCGGGCAGTGGCAGCGCGTGCTGCTTGCCCGCGCCGTTGTCTCGCAGCCCGGGCTGCTGTTGCTTGACGAGCCCGAGACCCACCTTGACGCGCCGGCGCGGGAGGAGCTGCACGCGCGGCTTTCAGCCCTCCACGCCCACTGCGCCGTTGTCGTGGTCAGCCATGAGGACGCCCGCTCGTTTGCCATCCCCGGCCGCCGCGTGTGGCACGTGGAGGAGGGGAGTGTGCGGGTTACGGAGTGAACGCTCCCCCTTGTTTCTGTGAAAAAGATTTATCACCGCGTGCAAGTTTTGGCCACTTTCCTTGTTATCCCTGCGTAAAGCGTCCGGGGCGGCCCGGGCGGAAACCGCAGTCCGCAAGAAGTGATAATCGAACAACCTGCCTGTTTCCTACGTTGGCTCTATCCTCACGCCCTTTGGCGCGTGAAGACGGACGAGCGTGCCGTGTACCTCACCTTTGACGACGGTCCCATCCCCGAGGTCACGCCGTGGGTGCTTGACGTGCTCGACCGCTACGGCGTGAAAGCCACTTTCTTCATGGTGGGCGACAACGTGCGCAAGCACCCTGCCGAGTTTGAGATGGTGAAAGCCCGCGGGCACCGCCTCGGCAACCACACTTTCAACCATATCGGAGGCTTCCGCCACGGCATACGCTCGTATGTGCGCAATGTCGACAAGGCAAACGCCTACATCCGCACCGACCTCTTCCGTCCGCCCCACGGCTGGATGAAGTGGGGGCAGTATGTCATGGTGAAGCAGCGTTACCGCGTGGTGATGTGGGACCTTGTGACGCGCGACTACTCCACGCGGCTCAACGGGCGTGACGTGCTGCTCAACGTGCGCCGCTTCGCCCGCCCTGGCAGCATCATCACTTTCCACGACTCTCTCAAAAGCCAGGACAAGCTGCTTTACGCGCTTCCCCGCGCCATAGAGTGGCTTCTCTCGCAGGGCTACGTGTTCCGCACGTTTTGACGGGCGTGCAGGTGTCCTGTCAGGTTGCTGCCTGCACTTATGGTAGCAGCCGAGGTTCATTAGCGGTGCGACGTGGGTGTCACACCGGCTTGCACTATCCCCCCAAATGGACTGTTAACGGCGTTCGCCGTTATTCCCGGTATGACGGCTATGCTTTGCCGTGCGGCGTGCCTGCGGATGATGGGAAGGGGTGTCCTTGGCGGACATTGGCGGTATAAAGGCGCGGTTGGGGGATTATCCCCGTTTCCAAAATGTAAGCAAACGGCACGAAAATCTGACTTTTTGCTCCGGCGGGCGTTTTAACATTTCTTGCTTTCGGCGGAAAAATGTATTATCTTTGTACTACAAGATAGGGACATGCCGCGAGGAATGTCCCTTTATTTTTGCCTGTATTGATTTTCAGCCACTTACGAGTCAAAATGCCTGCACTTGGCCCACGGAGTACCG
>CAVGTC010000004.1:0-44532 GCA_963632255.1 Lachnospiraceae bacterium
CGTGAACCCTCTCTCAAACTCATCGTATGTCTGCGTGTACCCGCCGCCTTTCAGCGCGTCGTACACTTTCCGCATTTGGCTGCGCTTTATTCCTCCCATTGTCAGTCTGTTTACAATTTAAAACTTGCGTACTTCCCTTGCCCGGAGTTCCCTTGCCCGGAGTTCCCTTGCCCGGAGTTCCCTTTCCCGGCTCTCCTCGCTTTCCACTCCGCTTTTTCCTTCGCCACCTGCTGGCCGATTTTCCCGGCAACACCAGTCCCTCTTTTCGTGGCTGACGTCTTGTTGAAGTCACTGTCATAGCCGGAGGTGGTTTGACTTTCGCCCGGGGTCACGTCATAGCCGAGTTCCCCCGCCCTTTGTTCCCACACAGTCTTGTTTGGTAATATCTCGGTCTCGCCCGTTTCGGGGTTGAACAAAGAATATTTTCCCCCGTTACCTTTCCCGTTACCTTTCCCGCCGGTGGCGGTTCTGCGTCGTTCGTATTCCGCTTTGGCGTAGTACCACTCCGTTTTCGCTGCCGCGAGTGCCGACGCTTCGCTCGCGCCGCTCTCTTTCGCGGCAGCGTAGGCCTCCCAGTATTTCGCGCCCGCCTCGTCTTTCGCCGCAAGAGCCTCGTAGCGTTTCGCCTGCGCGTCCGCTATTTTGTCCTTGTGCTTCTGCTCCGTTTTCTTCCACTCCGCGGCTTGCTTGTCCTTGTCCTCGGCGCGCTTCTTGCTCCAGTCGGTGTAATCGCGCTCGTCGTCAAGCTGCTGCGCTTTCATAAGCCCGTTGTAGTATTCCTTGCGCTTCGACTCGCGCTCCTTGGCTATCTTGTCCCACCTGTCGCCGGTCGCCTCGGAAGCGGTCTTCGTGGCGTGGGAGTCCAGCGCGCCCTTGCCCGTGAAATAGAGGTTGGAGAACGCGCTGATGCCGTCGCCTATCGCCGAGATTATGCGCTCGCGCTTGCGCTTCTTCTTCTCCTCAGGGGTGAGCAACTCGTCGTCGTCCTTTCCGTCGTTCCACATCTCGCGCCACATCTCCTTGAATGTCTTGCGCTTCGGTTTCCCGTCCTCCGCTCCGTTTCCCGCTGCGGCGTTCTCCGCGCTGTCCTCCGTGGCGGCGGGCGTTTCCTCCACGCCGTGCGCCGCGCGTCCCTTTGCCACAGCGTCCTCCGCGCCTTGCGGCAGGGGGTTGTCTATGGCTTTCACGTCGCTGTCCTCCGTGGCGGCGGGCGCGGGTTGCGTGCTGTCCTGCGCCGCCCCCAGCGCGGTGGCCTGCGGCTGCGCGGTCTCCCCTGCCGTTTCCTTGATGCCCCGCGCCGCCCTGCCGGCTGACACAGCGGGCTGCGGCACGGCTTGCCCGCTGTCCGTTGCGTCCGCTGCGGCGACCGCAGTGCTCTGCGGCTGCGCGGCGGGCTGCGGCACGGCTTGCGCCCCGGTCTGCGTCTCCGTTTCCTGCTGCCCCGTCTGCACTGCGGGCTGCTCCGCTGCGGCGGGCGTTTCCTCCACGCCGCCGAGTATGAGGTCTCTCGCTCTTCCTGCCATGTCCGTGCGTGTTAAAAGGGCATATTGTTCATTGCCTCCGACACCCCCTTGGTCGCGCCCTGTATCTGCTGCTGCTTGTTCTGCTCGTTCTGCAGCAACTGGTTGTCATAGCTCCGGTCTTGCGCGAGGTAGGTGTTTTCTATCTGGTCCTTGCGGCTGTCGGCCTGCTGGTTTATCTGCGCCATCGTGTCGCTCACGGTCTTGTTGGCCGCCGCTTTCGCCGCCGCCACGCTCTCCTCCGAGCCGCCGGACACCGCCGCGCTGCCCGCCGCCTGCCTGCCCTGCCTGCTGAGGATGTCCTTTGTCTGCGTAAGGAGAGCCTGCGCGTCGGCACGCTGCGTCGCGTCCTCGTTGTACCGCTGGTTGTACCAGTCGGTGTTCTTCTGCTGCGCCTCCTTAATCATCTTCTTCTGCTTCGCCGCGCTCCGCGCGCCCATTATGCCGCCCGCGATGCTGCCAACAGCCGAGAGGGCGCTTCCTATTATTCCCATGGTGTTCCGTTGTTATAACATAAGACTTGCGGGCGAATGTCCGCATTTACTTTTGCATGCGGCTTTTATGTTTTGACGCACGCGCGGCGATGGCATTAGGACACAAGACGGGGGGGCGGAAGAAAGGCACGCCCAACAAACTCACCGCCAAGGCCAAGGGTATCATTGACCAGTGGCTCACGGCACACGCCACCCTCACGGGAAAAGAGGGCGGCGTGCTGCTCATGGAGGACTTCCTCAGCCTTGACCCGCGCGACCGCATGCGCGTCACAGCGGAGTTCGTGCGCCTCGTCATGCCGCGCGACACTGCGGGCGCGGACAACACGGCGCGTGACACAACAACCGAGGAGATGCTCGCCGCGCTCGCGGGGGAGGACACTTCGGGGGACAACGACTGCACAGATGAAGATGACACTGAAAGTGAGCAAGGCTGAGGTCTTCGCCGAGGTAGCGAAAACCACAGCATACACCGGGGCGAAGACACCGGGGGACGACAGCGCGTACGCACGCGTATTCACGACGGACGCGGACGCGGAAATGCTCGCCCGCTTCTGGGACGAGACATGCGCCGACGCGGCAGGCACACTGCGGAGGCTCGTCCTCTCGGAAGAGACGGACGCGGACACTTTCAAACTCACGCTCGCCCCGCCCGCCAACCACGACACGGCGCAGGACAAGGGCATAGAGCGCGACTTCTTCTCGTACTTCGTCCTCAACATCACGGGAAAGTGGTTCGCCATCGCAAACAAGGAGGAGTCCGGGGGGTACGGCGAAGCGGCGCAGGCTTCCATTGAGGAGGTCCACAGCAAGCTGCTGTGCAAGCGCAAGCCCTCACGCCCGAAATACTGACAATGACAAAAGGATAAAGGAATGGAAGAGAACAAGCAACAGCTCACCGTCACCATTGAGGTGAAAGAGGTGATGTACGACGTGATGAACAAGGCGTACCTCACGGGACAGGCTCGTGAGGCGGGCGGCACGGGCTACGAGTCCGCCTCGTACATGCAGGCGAGTGAGGACGGGGAGAACAGCTACCAGCTGCGCCGCTCCGTGGCCAACGCGTACTCCGCGCTCAAGACGACGCTCGGAGAGTACCTTGACGAGAAGCACACGTCCGCCGACAACAAGATAGCGGAGGCCGTTGACAACGACGGACAGCTGACGCTCGCTTTCAAGCTGCCGTCAAACTACAACAGCGCGGCGGCGGACAGCCTCGCGGACGGCATACACGCTTTCCTCGTTGACACCGCCCTCGCGGAGTGGTTCACAATCACCAACAAGGGGGACGCGCAGGACTACGTTGACCACGCCGCCGCGAGCGCGGAGACCTGCAAACGCGCCCTCTACAAGCGCGTGCGACCCTCGCGCCCGCAATACTCTTAAACCTATGGGACAAAACTATACCTGCGGTTGCGGGTGCGGAGCCAAGGAGGACACCGCACGCCGCGCCGCCACACTGAAATTCCTGCGCTCCGAGCTGCTCTACGACATCGCGAACAGCGCGTATGTAACAGCCGACACAGCGGACGGGGACGGGGGACACCCGAGCCACCTCATCGCCGACATCGCGGAGGACGGGAACGTTGACCGCGCCACGCGCGTCCTAAACCTCGCTTTCGCCGAACTCTCCGAGATGCTCTACCCCTACACCAAGGAGTCCGTCACCGACGGGACGGAGGACGACGACAAGCTGACCGGGGCGGGCGAGTACACGCTCACGCTCTCGCTGCCCGCATCGTTCTCCGCCACCACGCTGCGGCTCATAAAGGAACTCGCGCACGAGTACCTCGTCTGCCGTGTGCTGCACGACTGGCTGTCGGTCACAAGTCCCGACAACGCGGAGGTCTGGGCGGCAAAGGCCGCAGACACAACGGAAAGGTTGCGCACCGCGCTCGTCTCGCGCGTGAAAGCGTTCCGCCGGAAGATGAAACCTTTCTGAACACGCACGCACAAAAAACGGACAAAGGCTTGCAGGGACTTCAAAACCCCGCAAGCCTTTGCTCTTTCCTGTCCCCGCCGCTCAGAGAACCGCCGCCGACAGCTCGCTGCCGATGCTCCGCACCGCACGCCGCAGCTTGTCGTACTGCTTCTGCCCCGCGCGGGCTGTGCCGCAGGAGTACTGGCGCATGAGGGACGGGCTTATGCCAGCGCGCTCCGCCACCTTTGACACGTTGAGGAAAGGGAAGCTGTTGAAAAACGACTGGATGTCGTACTTGTAGACAAACTCCACGGGCGGCACGGCGCGACCCTCCGCCGCCTCCATCTCCCGCATCTCCTCAAGGCACTGAAGCATGTCGGCCTTCGCCTCGTCCGCAGTGCGCCCGTAGCCCGAAAGGCCGAACCCTCCGAAATCGCGCTCCGCGTAACAGCTGAAACTCCCGTCAGACGCTTTCTCCACTATTACCGTGACCTTTTCCATAACACACAAGATTTTGTTTCGGCGCGAAAATCACAGACCGAGTATCTCACGGGCTTTCCGCTCCGTGCCGGACGGAAGCTCCTGACTGCCGTGGCGGCTGACAGCCCACTTCTTTCCCGTCTTCGGGCTGAACCAAATGTCGTGGTTGCCGCCGTGACGCAGAATGTAACACCCCGCCGCACGCAACTCCGCCTGAAACTGCCTCGTCTTCATCGCTGACCTATGGTTTAACGCTGCAAATATAGCGTTTCCGCAATAAAACGCCACACATCCCGCGCGGTTTCTCAGCGCATCCTGTTCGTCAGACGCTCCTCAACCTCGGACGAGAAGCCCGTCAGCGTCTCGCGGGCCGTCACCTCGGCACGCACTAAAAGGCGGAAGTACTTGTACGGGCTGCCGCGCAGTCCGCGCAGGAAACGCCCCTGCCCCGACCACACAAGCCGCCAATGCTGCATGTCGTTGCTCCCGTAAAGTGCCATCCCCGTGTAGGGGTCACTGTCATATATCCCCACGTTGTAGTCTCCGCGCAGCGCGACCTCCGTCACGGTCTTGTGCGAGTCCGCGTTCCCGTATTTCAGAGGGCGCGTCAACAGGAACACCGACGCGCTGTCGTTTATGTCATCGTCCACGGAGATGTCATACAACATGTTGTCAGTGGTCTGCACAAGCGCGTTGGGGTACGAGTTCACGTCCCATGTGTAGATGTTCTCGCACATCCCCCAAAGGCGCGTGCCCAGCGAGAGCACATAGGCGTACGCGTACTTCGTGTTGTACAGCGTCACGCGCTGGTGCGCGTAGTCGTACACCATGTTGCACCCGGCAAGGTAGTCGCGGAAAGGCGCTATCCAAAGGTCTTTCTTGGAGGGAAGCACGCCCGCGGCTCCGGGGTAGTCACTGACATATATCCAGTCCCTGTTGTTCACCGCGTCGCTCACGCACTCCGTCCCCGAGCCGCTGACGTGCATCAGCCCCCTGTCCGTCGCGAACAGCACGCTGCTGTCAAGCTGCAGCACCGCGTCAGCACCGCTGCACACGTCACGCGCGAAAGGCTGCTTCGCCGAGAAACCGCCCGTTGACGATGTCTCCAAAGCCCACACGCCGTCCGAGCAAAGCGCGTATAAGGGGAACTGGCCGAACTGCCCCTGCGACAATGCCTTGGCGGCCGACACCACGGTCGTGATGCGCCCCGTCCCAAGCGTGTTGATGTTCGTCACGGGGAAAAACCACGGGTTGTTGACCTCCGAGGTGTACAGCTTGTTAGGCAGCGAGACTTCCACGGAATTGGCTATCGTCTTCCCCTCTTCCTCCGGCGTCCTTGAGTCACGCCGGTTGCGGCTTTCGTCCGCCCAGCCGTCCAACCGCCCGTGCAGCCCGTCAAAGAAATACGACCCGTTGAGGAAACTGTGCCGCTTAAGGTTCTCCGTGCGGCTGCGGAAACACTGCACCGTCCCGTTCTTGTCAAGCATTTCCTCAAGTATCATCACCTTTTTGGCGTACGAACTCGGGTGGTAAAACCACACAAGCGGCGTGTACCACCCCGCCTGCGTCCACTGCGCGTACTTCACCACTTTCTCCTCGCCTCCGTCCGGCTTTATCCACACATACACCGTCACGCGGCAGGGGTCGTTGTAGTTCTCGGGCCCGTTCAGCGGCGTTTCAGGCCCGCCGTTGTAGTGCGGGCATGCGTCCGTGTAGGGGAAAAGGCACTGCGCCGCCGCGCCCTTGTATATGCTCTTCTCTATCCCGTACATGTTCACGCGGCTGTTGTACGCCACCGCCCCGGTCGGCGTGAGCGTGTCGTGGCTGTCGTAGTCGTCCGTCATCACCTCGCGGTTCAGCAAAGACTGGAGGTAGTCGTCCGCCACCTCAACCTCCTTGCGCGTGTTCTCCCCGGTCTCCACCAAGTCCGCAAGGTCTATGCTTTTGAGGAGGAAGAAACTGGAAGCCGTCTTGATGTCATTTTCCACGACATCGTCAGTCTTTTGCGGCAGCGGGGAATAAAGCGCGCCGGTCAACTCATGGGAGATGTGCCGCCCGTATATGCTCTTCTTTTCGTCATACGTTTCTCCGTCCTCAACCCATTCCACGAGGGACGGCTGCTTGTACACCCCGTAGTGCAATGACTGGTCAGCCCATTTCGCGAGGGTGCTGTCTTCAAGGCGGTAGAAACAGGGCGAGAAAGTCCCGCCCTGGTTGTAGTACCTTATCCCCTCCGTGATGAAGATGTCCACGCCTGACACCACGTCGCTCCACTCCTCCAGCTTCTTCAGCCCCGAAAGCACGCACATGTCCAGCTTGGCGGTCACTGCGGATGTTTCAATATCCAACCATCGCTTGCTGCCGTCTTCTTTCCGTTCTTTTGCCACTTTCACCATCGGCACAAACCCCGCGTTGGGTATCATCAGCACGGGGGCGGAGTGCATCGTCAGCGACCCGTCAAAGAGCCTGTACGCGAAACGCACGAAGAACGGGAACATGAACCTCCCCTTGTTCGTGGCGTAGTCCGCTATGAACTTGTTAGCCTGCCCCGCCACGTAGGTCTTCCCCGCCTCTTCGTCCTCGCAGTAATAGTGTCCGGTTTGCGCGTCACCGTCCACTTTGTATGTGTACGTGCAATTGTCAGTGTGCGACGAAATCTCGCCAACCAAACCGAAAGAAACGCCTATCTCGGGCAGATGCCCGCCCAAGTCCTTGTACTTCCCGTCACTCCAAAGAAAATAGCTTATGCCGCCGTCGTCAACAAACACAAGCGTGTTGCCCAACACCGTCACGCGCGGGAGCGACCCCACCGCGCCGAACTCGTGCCGCGTCTCCTCCTTGTCGCCCGCGTCCACCCACGAGAGCGTGTCGCCGGACTCGTATATGATGTAGTGCTTGTATGTGGCGGTCTCATGCACGCACAGCACGCGCTCGCCCGCTTTCA
This sequence comes from Lachnospiraceae bacterium, assembly GCA_963632255.1. Classification (GTDB taxonomy): domain Bacteria; phylum Bacteroidota; class Bacteroidia; order Bacteroidales; family Bacteroidaceae; genus Alloprevotella. The sequence continues at coordinate 7,357 of CAVGTC010000004.1, forward strand.
TCTCCATCACGATACACCCCCGCAGCACGGGGCGCAGCCCGCCGTCCTCAGGCACGGCGTTGAGGCACACGGAAAGCTCGCCGTCCGCGCTGTTGCGGTCGGTGGCGTTCGCTGCCTGCCCCAGAAATGCAGTCTCTTTTCTCACACCTTCGCGTATTTTCTCCCCACGCCCCGCGCTCAGTACTCGCGCCGCGAGCGGAAGGAAATCGTTTCAACGTGCAAAAATGACATAGTCCCCGCTATTTCCGCTTTATGTTGCTCCGCCTCCGCCTTTGTGCGGAATATGCGCGAGCAAATCTCCATCCTCGCAGTCCCTTTCGTGGCGATGATGTTCGCGTAATACTTGCGCCCGAAAAGAAAGGCGCATATCTCCCCGATTAATGTCGTTTCCATTCTTCTGTGTTTTGTTTGTCCTGTTCCCGTAAAGTTACTCATTCCCCGCCGCGCCGCCAAACCGGACACCGCCGAGGTACTCCTCCACCGCCGCGCGGAAGCCGTCAAGCGACCTGCACACGACATACCTGTTACCCGCCGTCTCCGCCGCGCGTTGCCACTCACGCTGCGCCGCGCTCTGCCGCCCCTTGCCCGTCTTCATCTCCACGCACAACGCGCCGCAGCCACCGCGCGGCACAAGCAGCAGCAGGTCAGCCACTCCCGCCACCACGCCCTCGCCTTTCATTATCGCCGCCTCGCGGGCGTTCCGCCGCCCGCCGTTCGGCACGGCGAAAAGCAGCGGCGCGAGCTTCGGGTGCGCAAAATCAAACCACGCCTTGCACACACGCTGCAGACGGCTCTCCTCGTGCGCGGGGCGTTTCCGCGCCGCCCACCGCTTCGCCGCCATGGCGCGGAGCGCGTCAAGTCCGTCATCCATTCCCGCCCTTTCTGAACCAGCCACCCGCCCCTTTCAGCTTCGGCGCGCGCTCCACCCCTTTCCGTGGCCGGAACGCCGCGCACTCCAGCCCGGTGAAGTAAAGCGCGGGGCAGTTCCAGTTCATCGTCCACACGCACTCCGCGCAACCTTGCCTGTGCTTCTTCATCTCACTCTGAAACGCAGTATGTCCTTTTCCTCAAACACGCCGCTTGACGGCAGCGAGCAGATGAACTCCATCAGCTTCTCGTAGCTTGCCGTGTCCCGCGCCCGGTCGGTGTAGAGCATCATCATGCGCACCGCCTCCGCAGAGTCCCCGCGCATACTGTCGTAAGCCTGCGCCCCGCCGTCCTCAAAGACTTGGTTCTGGTACGGCTCTATAAATTCCTCGCAGAGCCTTTCCGCGCGTTGCGTCACCCTGCAATACTCGTTCATGCCCGAAAGCATCCCCGCCCCCATGTAGCGGCTCTCCGAGTCCGCCAGCCCGTGCTTGCAGTACACCGCCCGCATACGGCTGTCAATGTCCCCGCGCAGCAAGTCCACCGCCGCCACCATCGTGACGAGCAGCCTTAGTTCCTCGGGAAACGTGCTTGCCGCCAGCTCTTTCTTGATTGCCGCCTTTAATGCGGCCTTGTCCTTTTTCGTTGCGTTCATCTTTGTTTGTTTTGGTGCATAAAAAAGCGGCACTCCGAATATCGGAATACCGCTTGAAAGGTTTTCGGGAAGCCCCGTCTATGTTGTTTGCAGCTATTGGCAAGGGAAAGCCGCCAGTTTGTACGCCTCGCTGTAAGGTATAAGCGAATGACGCTCCCCGTTGTTCTCCCACGCGCTTTCTTTGTGGCTCATCTCCACGACCTCCGCCCTGCTCATTCCCGCGAGCACGGACATAACATCGTTTATTATATCCGCGTCCTCCTTTCCGAGATGCGAGGTGTTAGGCTCTTGACAGAAAAAAAGGTCGTAGTCAAAATCGGAATTGTCCGACACGTTCCGCTTCGTCAGCCCTTGCACATGGTCGTAGACCGTCTCATAGTGTTCTGGGACGGGACCGTACTGGATAGCCCTGTACGACAGCCCGCTTATGGAACGCCCGTATTTTCTGTAGCAGCAAAAGTCCGCGTAAAACATCTCCTTGTTCAATTTCGTCTTGGAAACGCCGTTCTTCTCCTTGCTGACGATAAATTGCACCATACTTTGCAGCTTGTCGGGGTTCATTTCCGAGAAGCCGTTGTATATGCCCCTTTTCGTGTTCCCGTAGAAATAAACCGAAAGCGGGTCGTCATTTGCAAAGTCCGGCGCGCACAGCACCTTGTTCCGTATCTTCTCATATTTCTTATCCCCAAGCTGCTCCTTGCACGCTGAAAGCATTGACAACATTCCGTTACGGTCTTTGATGGCTGCGATGCTTTTCCCGTTGGATTCTGACGGCACACAGCCGTTCTCATACTGCCTCCACTGGTTCTGCCCGAAACCGACTATCTCCGTAATCTGCGAGAGCGTAAGCCCGTAACGTTCCCTTATCCGTTTTATCTCATCGGGAAAGGGTATTCCGTGGCGAACCCGGTATTGGTTGTACAGCTCGTTGAATGCCTGTTCGTCCTGGTCCTCTGTCGTGAAATGCCCGCCCGTGTCCGCACACTCGTAGTAACGGACATAGACTTGGAATTTCTCGTTGCGGAAAGTCTGCGTCTCCATGCCCTCGCAAAGGTACACAGCCCCGCCCGTGATTGGGCTTTTCATCCAGTAGGCTTCTTTCTTTTCCATAACGACCACTTTTTATTTGAAAGCGTAACGCAAGGGATGCTCCGCAGCGTGGAATGATATGCAAATCGTGTTTGAGTTCGGTGCGCCCAAAGAAATTTTCACATACACCTCAACGCCATCGCAATCCCTCCCGAACACCCACATATCGCCATAGGACATTCCGTCCATAATGGTCTCAATGTAATCCTCCGAAGTAAGTTCCTTTATATATTCCTTTCTTACGGAAGGTGTAATCCCGAGCATTTTCAACGCCTTTTCGTTCTTTTCCCTGTCAAGGACAATCACGCCGAACACTTCCATCTTGGGAAAGAAATGGCGGAGGAATGACTCCACGTCTTCTTTCGCTTTCACCACACGAGCCGTCATATTCCTTATGCGTTCTTTGTTTTTTGCAAAGGTAAGGACTCTTTTCTGCAATGACAAGATGTTGCCCGTTAAAGTGTGTTATTATGCGCGGGTTTGCACTTTCCCGTTAAAAGCGGTATTCCAATATGTCAAAGAGCGCCCGCCCCGCAGGGCTGTGTCTCAGCGGTTGCCCGCCGTGGTTATCTCTCGTCCCCCTCCCCTACAATCACCCCGCGTTCCGCGCGGTCGGTGAGTTTCACTGTGTTCGCCGCCATGACCTCGGAAAGCGGCACGCCCAGCCACTCCGCAAGGTTCGCGCAAAACCAAAGCACATCGCCCAGTTCTTTCACCATGCCCTCTGTCGTTCCCGCCGTGGTCTTGCCCGTCAGCGTGAAGTCCGCGTTCAGCGTGCCGTTGCGCACCGCCTTGGCGAACTTGCCGCAAAGCTCCCCGGCCTCCTCCGCGAGTCCCGCCACAAGGTAGGCGGGGGTCTTGGCGTTCTCCGTGGCGAAACCGCACGCGTCACTCTGGTATTCGTCCGCGTCCCGGTATTTGCCGGCAATACCCATAAATTGCTTCTTGTTCATTTTTTTGCCTTTTACACCAATTCGTAACAAACCGCGAAACTCTCCACATAGCAGTCGGGAAAGTGCGCCCGCATCCTGTCCAGCTTGTTGCAGTAGAAACCGCGCCCAGTTTCATAACTCCCGACCGTGTAGCAGCTTCTCCTTTTCCCTCCGAATATGATGCGCAAAAGCAGCGGCTTCCGCTCCGCCCACTCGCCCGCCTCGTCCGCCTCGTGCCAAAGGCTGCGCGTCCTCGTGTAACGCACATAGCGCACGCCGTGCGGCGGTTGCGGGTAAACGTTGGTGCAGACCTCGTTCCCGTTCCGCACATAGAGCGCGTCCTGTTGCTCTATATACACGCAGTCCCCGGGCCATAGCGTCTTGCCCTTGCTCTCAATCTTGCTCTCCGTTTCCCCCTCTCGGGAGTCCTCTTTCTTTGTCGTGAATTGAAATCTCATCTTCTGTCGTTTACTTGTTCCTGTTTATCAACCGCCGCCAAAGGCAGTTGTACGCAATGGCGAGCAGCGCGTACGCCGCCGCCTTGAAGTGTCCCGTGTCCCTCTCAAAGTCAACGTCCGCCGTCCGCGCCGTCTCATACCCGAGCTGGTAGAGGAAGTTGTGCGCCGCCCACTCGTTGCGCAGCGACCGCTCCGTGCGCCCGCGCATCGTCCCCCACTCCGGGGAACGGCTGCGGAAAGCCGCCACCATCACCTTTATGCCGTAAGGCTGCGCCACCCTCCATGACGCTGTGATATGCGTGGTCTGTTCCGTGAACGTGCATTCCACGCCGTGTATCGTTATCTTCTCAGTCATCGTATTCCGTTTTAACCGCCACGCCGTTCTCGTATGTCACCCGCTGGCAGGTCGTCATGAGCCGCTTCACTCCGTCCACCTCCGTGTACCGGTATTTCGGGCTTGTGTAGCCGTGCAGGTTCTTCGCCAGCTTGCGCAGTTTCCGCGCCCCTATCTCCCCGTGGCGTATGCTGTCACGGAAGTCAAGGGCCTCGCCGAGCCTGTGCCCGAAGTTCGCCAACTCCACGAAGTGTGTCGGCGCGTCCGCGTCCCACTCTTTCGCCAGCACGATGTAGCCGCGCGGCGTGCTTTCCACAAAGGCTTTCGCCCCCTCCTTGCTGTCCTCTGCCATCTGTCTTTTGAAAAAGCGGCGGGCGGCACACTGTCCGCAAACACACAAACGGGCAGCACTCTCCAACCTATTCCCCCGCCCGCCGCTGTCGGTTTCGTCTATTTCCGTCTACTTTAGACCGTTATTTGCAGTTTTTTCGCGCACTCGCGCCGTCCCCTGTCGTAAGGGAGCGGGTAATACGACCAGGGTTCGCGCCCCGCCAACCGCTCCAAACGCCACACAACGGCCCTCAGGCATCCGCGCGCAAGGGGACACCCGTCCCCCGAGCACATGTCAATCTCGCCCCTCGCCCTCATCGTCCCGCTCCTCCTCGTTGCGTGCGATGAATCTCCCGAGGGCGTGGCAGCAGAACAGCCACACCGCCGCCGCCAAAACCATCAATACCACTCCGACCGCCATGCCGTGCCTCCTTTCCTTTTCCGTGCCGCGCGTATGCAGCACGCCACCGCTATGCACGCCGCCAGCGGCAGCGCGATTTCCCAAAGTTTCCGTTTCATATCCTTTCGTCTTTTTGGTTGTACCCGTTCCGTTCCGCCGCGTCCCGCGCCCAGATTTCACGCGCTTCCGCAAGCAGCCCCAGCAGCTCCCCGTTGTGCGCCGCACCCATCAGCGGGTGCCCGTCCACGCAGATGTAAAGGTTTCCCCAGCGTTCCTGTATCTGTATGCGCCGCGCCGCGTCATGTTCCGCCTCGCGCCTTGCGCGTGCCTTGCGCCGCTCCCGAATATCCATGCGCCAGAGGAACAGCCTCCGGCTTATGTCCCGCCACAAATTCGGCGGGCATCCTTTCGTTGTCTTTTCCATTGCTCCCGGTTATTATATCCACCGCGCGGCGCGTTCCACGTCCACCTCGGCGAGTTCCAGCAGCCGCTTCTCGTCAGCGGACGGCAGGTAAACTCCCGCCACCTGTGATGCCCAGTCCCGGAAACGCTCTATCGCCAGCGTCATCTCGTCCGTGGTCAGTGAGGCCGTGCTGCGCAGTGTCTTCACATTCCCGAGGAACTTGTCGTTTTTCTCCTCGGTGAAAAGCTCCGCGTTCGCCGCCGCCTTGAAATACCGCTCCTTGCACCACTCCGCCGTCTCCCCCAGTTCCGTGGCGAGCAGCGAGATGATTAGGTGCAGGTACGCGTTTTGCTTCAGCGTCCGCGCGGGCTTGTGTTCTACGAACTCGCACACCCCCGCGCCGCGCTGTACTGCGCGTTCCACACGGGCTTTCAGCTGTTCACGGTGCAGGGGGTTGCCGAGGTCGTACTTCATGGTATTGTTGTTTTCGTTGTCTTAGAACGGCAGTTCGTCCGGCTGCGGGTTGCCGGGGAACAGCTGCGCCTGTTGCGGCGCGGGCTGGTGTCCTCCCTGTTGCGCGGGCTGTTGCGGCGCGGGGGGCGCGAAACCGCCGTTGCTTTCCGCTGTCTGTTGGCTTTGCTGTTCGCCGCCCACAAGTTCAAGCTCGTACACGTTGAGGTCAAGACCCGCCTGCGGTTGTCCGTCCCTGTTCAGCCACGCGTGGCACGATACGCGCCCGGTGACCGCCACTTTCTTTCCCTTGGTGAGGTACGGGACAACGCCCGCCGTCTTTCCGCTCATCACGCAGTCCACGTAGGTTGTCTCTTTCGCTCCGTCCTTGCGCTTGCGGTTCACCGCCACCGAGAATGTTGCGTAAGTGTTCGCGCCGTCCTTTGTCGCCCTCTGCACTGCGTTCGCCGTGAGGTTTCCGATGAATGTTGCTTGGTTCATGTTACTTTTGGTTTGGTTGGTTGTTGTTACTTGGTTTTGGTTCTCTTTTGATATTTTGCGCTTGGCGCGTTCTTTTTGCCCTTGCCTTGGCGTTTATCGTCTTTGGCGTTTGAGTGCGAAATTCGCGCTGAAAACCGCCAAATTCAGCTTGTTTCACCGCAGTACGGATATTTGCCCGTTCTCCACGAACTTCCATACATCCGCAAGGCGGTCTTTCGTTACCGTTACCGTGGCGTTGTCGTTCACGCCGTGCCGCCGGGGGTGGAGTGCCTTTTGCAGCTCCGGCGTGTCGACTATCACGCGCACCGGGATTTCCACCTGCTCCATCCCGTTGTACTCCTCCCGAGTGCAGCAACCGCCGCGCTTCCTGTACTCCTCAATGGCTCTCTCCGCCCGCTCCTTTTCCTCGGCGCGGCTTATGAGCTCCCTCCGGCTTTTGAGGAATTTCTGCATCGCTTCACCAATCGTCTGCAAGTCTACCTCCCCGTAGAACTTTCCGTACGCGCCGCACTTGAATTTCGCGAAGAACAGCAACAGCTCGGATATTTTGAGGTGGTAGAGCTGCGTGTAAAGCGTCCTCGCGCACTCGTCAATCTCAAACGGTTCGGGCTTCCTTTCCGTCCGGGCAAACTCACTCGCGTTCCGCAGCTCTATCGCGAGCCACAGCTCCGCCACGTCCAGCCCGTACATGTTCCGCACGTCAACAAGTGTCGGGCAGTCCCTCAGCACGCACGCCTCGGGGAACTTTGCGCAGGCGGCTTGCTTGTCGGGCGCGAACCTCGTGAGGAAATCTTCCGCCGTCCCGTACTTAGACAGGTAGCTCTTCAATCTTGTCCGGGTCGCTGCTGGCAAGTTTTGCGCTTGCGTACACTGCAAAGTCCCTGTCCCGCTGTTCGCGTGCGCCAATAATTTTTCCGTAAGCGTCCCGTCCGCCGTTGTGGACTTGCCGTTGTGGATAAGTTCCATTTTGCGTGTTGTTTGTTATCGTTGGTTTCCTGTTGTCGTAATTCCCCTCCATCACTTTCGGGAAGTTGTTCGGGCGCATTATCCAGTCAAAACTTGCCGTGAAGCCCCGGTCGTTGTCCCCGTTGAGGAAATTGCTCCCCGCCGCCTTTTGCATCACTTCCAGCACAGCGTCCAGCCCGTAGTCCTTCACGCGTGCCAACGCCGCGCCCTCCCTCGCCTCCGTCATCTTTTTGAGCATCGGCAGGTTCGTCCGCGCCACCGCGAGGTTGTAGGCCGCCTTGACTTTCGCAAGCGTCTCCCGCCGCTCCTCCATCAACTTTCTCTCCCCCTCGGAAATTTCCTCCTCGCGCGCGGGAAGAGACGAGTCAATTAAGCTTGCCTTAATTGACAGAGGCTTCTTCTCTGAAGAAGACTCCTCTATAGCTTCTTTTTTTTCTTGTTCTTTGTTTTTATTCTTTGTTCTTTGTTCTTTGTTTTTATTCTTTGTTCTTTGTTCTTTGTTTTTATTTTTATTATGTATTCGCTCGTATTCGCTCGTATCTTCCGTATTACGGACTTCGTTGTTCGTATCGCGTTCGCTTCCGTCCGTTTCCCTTTGCTTCGCCCATCTTGACTTGATTGCGTTCCGGCGTTGTTCTACATACGCCGCCTGCTTCTCCGCATTCCCGTCAATGGTCTGGCGGATGTTGTCAAGGATGCTCTCAAGGTAGTAGGCCAAATCTGACACCTCGTGCCGGAAAGCGTATGCGAAAACCGCATCGTAGACTGCCAGCCGTTCATCGTCCGGCAGACGCTGCATCTGCGTCTCCCACCTCTCGTAGAACAGGAAGCACTTCTCTTTTTCCTCGCTCATCTCGTCACTTCGTTGTGCGCCTTGCGGCGCGGTTTCACTTCCCGCACGCCTGCAGCTTCTCAATGTCCGCGCGGTTGTAGTACGTTTTCCCGCCTATCTTGACGGGGTTCAAGTAACCGTGCCTGCCCCATTTCCAAAGGGTGGAGGGGGAAACGCTGAGGATGCCTTGCACCTCCTTGCCCGTCACAAGTCCGGCGGCGGGTTCTTGCCCCGCCCTCGCCTCCGCTATGCACTCGCGCATGATTGCCCGCAAGTCCGAAAGGGACATGATGGCAAACGCTTCTTTCGTTTCCATACTTGATTTTTTTGCTTGTTTTGCACTAATTATTTCCCGCACTCCCGAACAAGAAGCCCGCCCTTGCTCAGCGTGGTCTTGACATAACGCGCGTACACCTCGGGGTTGTCCTCCTTGAAGGCTTTGCTGTCGAAGGTCTTCCGCTCGGTGTCGGCCTTGGTCGTAACAGAAAGCCACGCGCCCTTGTAGGTGTCGCGCTTGGCCTCCCGCATCGCGTCCAGCCACTCCGACTTGGCGTCATCGTAAACCGCCGCCGCAGCGTCCGCCGCTTTCTTGGCCTCGTACAGCTTCCGCTCCATGGCGGCGAACGGGTCGTTGCCCTCCGGCGTGCCGTCCGTGTAGAGCAGGGTCTTCACCTCGTCCGCGGTTTTCCGCGCAACTTCCTCCACCCTTACTTTGTCCCCGCGCAGCCAAACAGCCCAGAGGCCCTTTACCTCAACGCCGGGGTTCTGCAAACCGAAAAGGTAGGCGTACACCGAAAGCTGCCACGAAACATACTCCTTGTCAAGTTTGGCGGTTGTCTTGACATCGGCAAGTATCACGCCGCCGCCCTCCGCCGCATACACCTTGTCAATGCCGCTGGCGTATTCCTTTCCGTCCGTCACGATGTACTCGCTGGCAACGTGCCGCCCGAGGAACTCCCTGCCCTTTCTCGTTTCCTCCGAAAGGTAGGACGCCAGTTCAGGGCAGTCCTCCGTGCCGATGCCCGCCGTGTCGTACAGCTCCAAAGCGGTATGCACGCGCTTCCCGCGCTCCGCCGCCCTGTCAAGGACGGCCTGCGGCACGCCGTCATACTCATCGGGAAACAGCTTCCCGCGTATCGTTTTCGTCACTCCGCGCAGCTCCTTGCCGTCAAGGGTGTAGGTGTGCGCCACGCTGTCAAATACAACGCCCGAGGGGTTCAGTGTCATTTCCATCGTCTTACGCTTTCTTGTACTCCTGTCCCTTTCCGGTCACGGCCTGCACGAACTCGGGGACTTTCTGCAAGTCCTTGTGCGCGTTCCACACCTTGCCCAGCTCGTCACGGCTCTTGGCGGCGGCGGCTTCCGCAATGGCGGCCTGCAGCCCGTTGCGGTTCTCCGGCGTGGCGGCGCGGTTGTCCATCGCGTCAGCGTCCTTGGTGTCGTCAATGCAGAACAGCCCGTTCAAGGCGTACTTACGCGCGTAACTGCTTGCCGTGCCTGTTATCTGCGAGCCGTCCATGCCTTTCCTCGTGTCGTCCTCCCTCGCAAGGGCGGTTGCGGATGCCGAATGCCCTTCGCCGTCAGTTATCGTGGCCGTGGCCTCAACGTAAAAGCGGTTTCCCACTGCCCGTACGCAGTCACTCATCGTGAGCAAAAGCCCGTATTCGTGAAGCAAAGGCTTAACCGCGTTCAGTATGTCCTCCGCGCTGCGGTACTTGTAATCCCCGAAGCTGTTGTACTGCCCTTTCGGGGCGCGGAGGCGGCTCTGCACCTCCACAAACTTGCGCGTGAAGTCCATCGCGCTCTTTTCTTTCTCGTCCATATCGGTTTTGTTTTACTTGGTTGTTTCCTTGTGTGTCCCTTTGGGCCTCCCTCTCCCCGGCCATTTCTTCGTCAGCCCGTTCGCCTGCATCACTTTGCTGATGGTCGTCACTGACGCGCCCGCGCCGTGTTCCTCCATCACCTTGTACATTCTGGTTTCCGAAATGTCGGGGTATATCTTCCGCAGCCGCGCGTACATTGCCACCAGCCTCGCGTTCCTTATCTCCCTGCGTTTTTGGAAAGCGGTTAAAAAATCGTCTGTCGTTATCGTTTCCATAATCTTTCACAATTCGGGGCCGTCCTGCGCCGCCCGTTCGCGCTCCTCAATGTAGGTGTCCGTAAGTTGCTCGTCCGTGTAAAGCGGATGCTCGGCTTTCAGTATCGTGTACGCCGCGCCGCTCCGCATCTCCTCCCACGCCTCGTCCCGCCTGTCGTAATTGCCGATGATGCCCAGCACCACCACGAAAGCCAGCGTGAAAAGCACCGTGAACTTCATCTCCGCTTTCATCTCCGCTATTGTGTACCTGCGCTTTTTCATATTGCCTGTTTTTATTGTTCTGCCATCTTGTCAAGAAACTCCCAAATATCATCAAGGGTCGGGGTAAGCGGCGCAAGGCAGGCGGCGGTTTCCGCCTTGTCCATATAGCTCCCGTCCGGCTTCTCTATCTCCCCGTCCTCGTAGTGTACCCGGTAGTCAACGAAACTCAGCTCCACCTTGTCCGAGGTGTATGTGTGTCCCGTTTCGTCATCATCGTCCACACGGCCGTTCCTGAGGTCGTACTCAAACTCAATGTAAAGCACATCACCGGGGAGGAAAACGAACTCCGCCGTTCTTCTCCGGGTCGTGTCAAACTCAAAACCGGGGTCGGCAACGTCCGCCGCCACGTCCTCCGCGATAAGCCTGGCCAAAGCCTTGCGCGTTGCCTCCGGGCGTTTCAAATAAATCTCAAAACGTTTCATTTCACTTGGTTTTTTATTGTCTGTATTTTGTGGGGTGCGGGGGCTTGAACCCCGCCGCCGCGCCGTGCCGCGTACCCCTCCGCCCCCCGCGCGGGCTTTGGTACTATGTGAACTAAACAAAAGGTCGTGTGCCGCGCGGGGCGGCGCGCGCCGCTGCGTGCGCCGTGCGGTCTTTATCTTATCTGGTTAATCTTCAACAGCAGGAGGGTCGCGTTGTCGTGCCACTCGTACCCAATGCTTTTGTGCTTGTACTCAATGCCCGCGCGGTCAAGGGTGGCCAACTCGTCCGCGGTCAGTATGGTGTCGCAGTTCGGGTTGTCGTCCGTTTCCGACAGTGCCTTGTACAGCTTCCTTGATATTGCGAGGAGGTCGGGCTTCAGCCTTGCGCGTTGCTTGCGGCTTTCGATGTACCCCTTGCAGCCCTGCATGAACCACTTGCAGAAGTCGTCCTTGTCGTAATCGGACATGACGTATATCCTGTGTATCGTGTCAAACTCCGAAAAATCGGGCCGTACTCCCGTCCTTTCAAAAAATTCCTGTTCTGTCATCGTTGTGTGTGTTTAAGGGGGGCGGCGGTCGTGTGCCGCCCCGCTGTTGTCATTTCACTTCCCGGTCTTTGCAAAGCAGCGCGTCCCCGCAGATGCAGTCCCTCTCCATTATCGCGCCCGCCCAGCGTGCTATCTTGGTCGCGAAATAGTTGACGGGGAGGTTTTTGCATTTCCCCTCCTCGTCAATGACAAGGATGAGGTCGCTCTTGGGCAGTGTTATTATCTGGATGAAACCGCCGACCGCCGTTTGCAGTTCTTCAAACGTGAAGTCCGTGCCGTTCTTGGGGTCTGTCGTGCCCGTGTCAAGGTTGGATTTGATGATGAGTGCCATGTGTGTTTGTGTGTTACTTGGTTAAAAATCGGCGGGCGGCGTGCCGCCCTTTGCCTTTGTTATGCTATCTCCAAAACGTTCCGCCCGTCCTGCGTCCCGCAGTGAACGTGCTTGCCGAAGCGGTGGTCGCAGTCTATGCTATCTATCCACATCCCTATTTGGGTGGGGCTGCATTTCAGCTTGCGTGCTATCTCCTTTATTGTGTCCCCATACCGCCCGTCATTCTCTTTATTGATTTTCGCGCCTATGCAGATAAGTGTCGCTTTCACAGCAGCGTCCGCACTGGCATTCAAATTGCCAAGGCGCGACAGCGCCCAGCCAAAGTAAGACTGGCAAGGGGAGAACCTTTGGGCGTTCACGCAGTCAGAAAAGGCTCTCACAAACCGAAGCTCGCTCTCCGTAAGCCCGAACATTTTCCGCATCTCCTTGATGTCCTTTGCGTAAATCGTTTTCATTTTAGCTCTTTGTTTATCGGTTAATTATTTATTTTTGCTTAATTCTTTGTTTTTATCTGATGCAAAGATATTACCATTAGGTGATATTACCAAAAGAAAATGCAGAAAAATTACCCTTTGGTGATAAATAATTTATAACTCATTGATTTTCAGCTATGCAAGTTTACGAAGCTCTTAACGAATTTCTAAAAGGTAATAATGTAGGGCAGCAAGAGGTTGCCCGGCTTTTGGGTGTCGGGCAGTCATATGTTAGCCAAATGTTGAACGGGAAAAAGCCTATCGGAAAAAGCAAGGCTGATATTCTCTCCAAAAAATACGGGCTTTCCAAATTGTATCTTCTCACCGGCGAGGGGGATATGCTTTCCACGCCCTCCGTGGTGGCAAGCGGGAACACTTACGGGGACAACGCCAGCGGGAACAACAACGTGACCATATCGGGGAACAGTTCCGCCACTCTGCAAGCGCGCATCACCGCCCTCCAAAAACTCATTGAGGAAAAGGACAAGCAACTCGCGCAAAAGGACGAGCTGCTTGCCGAAAGGGACAGGCTGCTCTCTGAAAAGGACAAGCTGCTTGCCGAAAAGGACAAACAGCTTGCCGAAAAGGAAAGGCTCGTGGAGGAGAAAGAAAGGCTTATAAAGGTGCTGCTATCCGGGCGGGAATAGTTCCCTATATATAGGACACGCGCGCGCGTTCCTTATATATCCACCTTTGCGGACATGCGGAATAACACTCCATAAGGGCGGGGCGGTTGTTTCCGTTTTGGAAACAGTTGCCCGCGCGGTTTGCACTCTGGAAACCGCACAAAAAGGCGGCAGTCGTTCGGGCTGCCGCTCTTTTGGGGTTTTGTTGGTTTTTTCCTGGCGGTTAACTCACTTGCTTGCAGGGCCTGCCCGCGCCCTTACAGTAGCTTTATAGTGTCCTCGTTCGTCTTGTCGTTAATCGTCCTGTACCGCAAAAACGCCCTGCTCCCCTGCACGTGCCCGCTTAACGCGCATATCAGGTTGGGGTCTTTCACTTGTTCGTAAAGAATACCCACAAATGTCTTTCTCGCCGTGTGGCTGCTCGCCACATCGCAAAGGGGCTTCTGCGCCAGTTCGTGCGTTGCCCTGTCTATCACCTGCACCTTGCGCGTTATCCCCGCAGCCTTTAACGCCTTGCGTATTGCCGTGTTGTACGCGTTACGCGTGCGGGGGAACGGCAAAAGCCCGCCGTACCTTTCAAGTATGCCCGCCGCCACGGGGTGCAGCGGCACGCGCACGGACTTTGCCACGATGCCCGCGCGCTTCGTCTTTTGCGGCACGTATTCAAGGAAACCGCCGCGCACGTTGTCACGGGTAAGCCTCAGCAAGTCACCCGCCCTGCAACCTACATAGCACTGGAAAATGAACACATCGCGCATTTGCGAAAGCGGCGCGGAAAGGTCGCACGCCGCCAAAGCGTCCCGTTCCGCCCTCGTCAGATAGAAAGGTTCGGCGAACACCTGCCTTTGCGGGGAATAGCTCCTTTGCGGCGCGTTGCCCGTCACTCCCGCCCGGTTGCACCAGTGGAAGAAAGTCTTTACGCCCAAAACCAACTGCGACACGGAATTCGCCCCGCGCCCGCACCGCTTCACGCGCCCCGCGCCTGTTGCCAAATCGGGGTGCTTGTGCAGCGTCCCCCACTCGTCAGCGGCGTAACTCGCGAAACGCGCGAAATCATCTGCCGAGAATGTTTCCACGTGCAGGCTTGACGCGCCCTTGCCGCGCTCCCTTTCCTCGCACTCCGTGAAACGCAGGAACACTCCCATCACATGGTTGTACCACCTGCGTGTTTCGCTTGCGCGTCCCTCTTTCGATGCGAGGAAACGCCGCCAAAGTTCCTCTAAGGTGTTGCCCGTGGGTGTTTCCCCGCCGTCCATGAAACGCGCAAGGTCTGCACTTGTGCTAATACGCGCCTTGTTGCTTTCGTACACCGACAAAAGCCGCTCCGTGATGCCCGCCACAGCCACGTTAACGCGCCGCCGCTCGTTCTGGTCGCACACCTTGCGCGGGCTTACCCGCCCGCCTTTCGCGTCCCAAATGCTCGCCCTTACAATTATGCCGCTCTTGTAGTAGAGTTGCTTCCCGCGCCCGTCAAGCAAGCGGAAACGCACCTTGCCGAACTCCTTGCCCGTGCTTAAAATCGCCTTGATGGTTGTCATTTACTTTGGTCGTTTATAAATCGTGTTTTCAAACGACAAAAGTAGAACAAAAGAAATGAAACGAAATCGAAACGAAGAACAAAACGCCTAATTTTTAGGGCTTTGTATTCATTCCGCTTTCTTTCGGTTTCCTTGGTTTTCCGTTTCGCGTTAATGGAAGTTTAACGCACCGCCCGAGGCACGGAAAAACGGGCGGCGGGGCAATTGAGGACAAAAGTACGTTAAGCGAAAGTGTCCTTTCACTCCGTCCCGGGAACCACGTTGCGGGAAATACACGCGGCACATCACGGGCGCGGCAAATTGGCGGTTTGCGCGGCAAATTGTACTTTTGCACTTGACAGGAAGCACCACCCATCACACAAAAAACCATTCCCGATATGATACTTTTTTTCCGTACCCCGCAAAAGAGCGTGATAGCCACCCAGACCGACCACGCCCTCACGCAGGACGAACTGAAAGAGCTTTGCTGGCTCTACGGCGAGGCACAGGCACTTGACGGCGACCGGCTGGAAGGCTGGCACGTGGGTCCGCGCCGCGAAATGGTGACCCCATGGAGCACAAATGCCGTGGAGATTACCCAGAATATGGGGCTCCGCGGCATTTCGCGTATAGAGGAGTATTTCCCTGTCGCAGGCTCCAACGCCGCGCACGCCCCCATGCTGCAGCGCATGTACAACGGGCTGGGGCAGGACATCTTCGCCATCGACATCAAACCCGCCCCCATCGTGTGCGTAGACGACCTTGAGAGCTACAACGAGCAAGAGGGTCTCGCACTCTCACCCGCCGAAATTGACTATCTGCACGGCGTGGAGAGCCAGCTGGGGCGCAAGCTTACAGACAGCGAAGTTTTCGGTTTCGCGCAAATCAATTCCGAACACTGCCGCCACAAGATATTCGGCGGCACGTTTGTCATCGACGGCAAGGAGATGCCCTCGTCGCTCTTCGCCCTCATCAAGAAGACCACGAAGGAAAATCCGCACCACATCATATCGGCATACAAGGACAACGTGGCTTTTGCCGAGGGTCCCATGGTGGAGCAGTTTGCCCCGGCGGACCACTCGACGAGCGACTGGTTCGGCGTGAAGGACATTGAGAGCGTCATCTCCATAAAGGCCGAGACGCACAACTTCCCCACCACCGTGGAGCCCTTCAACGGTGCCTCCACGGGCACCGGCGGCGAGATACGCGACCGCATGGGCGGCGGCGTGGGCTCGTGGCCCATCGCGGGCACGGCGGTGTACATGACGGCCTACCCCCGCCTTGACGGCGGTCGTGAATGGGAGAACGTGCTGCCCGTGCGCAAGTGGCTATACCAAACACCCGAGCAGATTCTCATCAAGGCCTCCAACGGCGCGTCGGACTTCGGCAACAAGTTTGGCCAGCCGCTCATCGCCGGATCGGTGCTCACTTTCGAGCACCAGGAAAATGGCGAGAAATACGGCTACGACAAGGTGGTGATGCTGGCCGGCGGCGTGGGCTATGGCACAAAGCGCGACTGTCTGAAAGGCACGCCCGCCAAAGGCAACAAGGTGGTGGTGGTAGGCGGCGACAACTACCGCATCGGCCTGGGCGGCGGCTCGGTGAGCTCCGTCGACACAGGCCGCTACTCGTCGGGCATCGAGCTCAACGCCGTGCAGCGCGCCAACCCCGAGATGCAGAAGCGTGCCAATAACCTCGTACGTGCCCTCTGCGAGGAGGAGGTAAACCCCGTGGTGAGCATACACGACCACGGCTCGGCCGGACACGTCAACTGTCTCTCCGAGCTAGTGGGGGAGTGCGGCGGACTGATACACATGGACAAGCTGCCCATAGGCGACACCACGCTCTCGGCAAAAGAGATTATCGCCAACGAGAGCCAGGAGCGAATGGGTCTGCTGATACAGGAGGAGCACATTGACCACGTGCGACGCATTGCCGAGCGTGAGCGCGCCCCGATGTACGTGGTGGGCGAAACCACAGGCGACGCCCATTTCGCCTTCGAGCAGGCGGACGGCACGCGCCCATTCGACCTTGACGTGGCGCAGATGTTCGGTCACTCACCCAAGACGGTGATGACCGACGAGACGGTGGAGCGCAAGTACAAGGACGCGGAGTACGACCCCACGCACGCCGAGGAGTACCTCACCCGCGTGCTACGCCTCGAAGCCGTGGCCTGCAAGGACTGGCTCACCAACAAAGTGGACCGCTCGGTGACGGGAAAAGTGGCTCACCAGCAGACACAGGGCGAGCTGCAGCTGCCCCTCGCCGACTGCGGCGTGGTGGCACTCGACTACAAGGGGCGCAAGGGCATAGCCACCGCCATAGGCCACGCGCCACAGGCGGGACTGGCCGACCCCGCCGCCGGCTCGGTGCTCTCCGTGGCTGAGGCACTCACCAACATTGTCTGGGCACCGCTCTCAGAGGGTCTTGACAGCGTTTCGCTCTCGGCAAACTGGATGTGGCCCTGCCGCTCGCAGAAAGGCGAGGACGCACGCCTATACAAGGGCGTACAGGCACTGAGCGACTTTTGCTGCTCGCTGCAAATCAACGTACCCACGGGCAAGGACTCGCTCTCGCTCTCTCAGCAATACCCCGGCGGCGAGAAGATTATCTCACCGGGCACGGTCATCGTGAGCGCGGGCGGCGAAGTGTCCGATGTGCGCAAAGCAGTTTCGCCCGTCATGGCCAACAAGGAAAAGAGCGCATTCTACCACATCGACTTTTCCTTTGACAACCTGCGCCTCGGCGGTTCAGCACTTGCGCAGAGCCTCGGGCATGTGGGCAGCGACGTACCGACGGTGAAAAACTCCGAATATTTCCGCGCTGCTTTCAACGCAGTGCAGAGCCTTGTGGACGGGGGACTCATACTTGCCGGCCACGACATATCGGCGGGCGGACTCATCACTTGCCTCCTTGAAATGTGTTTCGCCAACACAGAAGGCGGCATGGAGATTTCGCTCGACCACTTCAAGCACGCCGACCTCGTGAAAGCACTCTTCGCCGAAAACCCCGGCGTGGTGGTGCAGGTGGCCGACAAACACAAGAAAGCGTTCAAGGAGACGCTCGACAAGGCGGGGGTGTCGTACGTCAAGCTAGGCAAGCCCTCCGACGAACGGCATATTCTCTGCGAGAAAGACGGCGCGACGTACCAGTTCGGCATCGACTACCTGCGCGACGTGTGGTACCAGACTTCCCACCTGCTTGACACGAAGCAGAGCCTCAACGGGAAAGCTAATGAGCGGTACGAAAACTACAAGGAGCAGCCGCTCGAGTTCCACTTCCACCCCGGCTTTGACGGCAAATTCGCCAGCCTTGGCATCGACCCCTCGCGCCGCAAACCGTCGGGCGTGCGTGCCGCCATCATACGCGAGAAAGGCACCAACGGCGAACGCGAGATGGCGTACGCGCTCTACCTTGCGGGCTTTGACGTAAAAGACGTGATGATGACCGACCTCATCAGCGGGCGCGAGACGCTTGACGAGGTCAATATGATAGTTTTCTGCGGCGGGTTCTCCAACTCCGACGTACTGGGTTCAGCGAAAGGCTGGGCAGGCGCTTTCCTGTACAACCCCAAGGCGAAGGAGGCACTCGACCGCTTCTACGCACGCGAGGACACGCTGTCGCTCGGCGTGTGCAACGGTTGCCAACTGATGGTGGAGCTCAACCTCATCAACCCCGCTCACAAGAGACGGGCGAGCATGCTGCACAACGACTCACACAAGTTTGAGAGTGCCTTCCTCGGTGTCACCGTCCCCACCAACCGCAGCGTGATGTTCGGCAGTCTGTCGGGCGACAAGCTGGGCATCTGGGTGGCGCACGGCGAGGGGAAATTCTCCCTTTCCTACCCTGAGGACGACTACAACGTGGTGCTGAAGTACTCCTACGACACCTATCCCGGCAACCCCAACGGCTCTTCGTACAGCGTGGCGGGCATTGCCAGCGAGGACGGACGCCACTTGGCGATGATGCCGCATCTGGAACGGGCTTTCTTCCCGTGGCAAAACGCTTTCTACCCCTCTGGTCACGCCGCCGACGACGTGACACCATGGATGGAGGCTTTCGTCAACGCCCGCAAGTGGGTGGAGGCGCATATGTAAGCGACACCGCAAAACAATGACAGCGGCGGGAGCTGACGCACAAAAGACACCAAGCTCCCGCCGCTTTTCCGTGTGCGCACGGGGACACGCATTATATATAAGGAGAATTTGAAAAGGCGAAAGGCGCGGCTACTCAGCGTGGCGGAACTCGGAGGGGGAGATGCCCTCCACGTTTTTGAAATACTTCCCGAGGAAACCCTGGTTGGGGAAGTTCATCTCCTGCGCTATCTCCTTGATGGAAAGCGAGGTTTCCTGCAGTAGGCTCTTTATCTCTATCATCACCATTGAAGTAATCCACTGCCCCGCAGTGCGCCCGCTCACCGCCTTCACCACCTCGGAAAGGTGCTTCGGCGTGAGACAGAGTGTGCTGCTATACCACTCCACGCTGCGCTCCGTCTTGTAGTTTTGCGACAGCAGACGTATAAAGCGGTCAAAGATGGCGTAGCCCCGGCTCTTCGCGGCACCGCCCTGGTCGGGGCTGCGGCGCTCGAGAAGGTTGCACACCTCAAAATAGAAAGCACGCGTCAGAGCCACCACCGTCTCACGGAGGAAACGCCCCGCGTCCTTTTCCAGCCGCCCGCGCAGCAAGTCGTAGCAGTCGAGAACCCAACGCTGCTCTTCCGCGCTGAGCTTCACCACAGGGTGTTCCACCACATAAAGGAGGTAGGGCCAAAGGTAGTTGAGGCCCGTCACGCAATCCTGCGCGTAACCGCGCGACATAAGCAGTGCCTTGCCGTGGAAGTCGGATGCCATTTCGCCGTCCATCCAAACCTGTCCACCCATGCTTATCAGCAGCTCACCCTCTCCAAGCCGCCACCGCTGGCAGCCCAACGTGAAGACAGCCTCGCCCGACGTGCAAAGTGCCACAAAAAGGAAGCCTAGCTGCATTGGTTTGCCCACGCCGGCGTTCATTTGTATGTCATCCAGCAGCAACAGGTCGCCACCCAAGGCCAAAGCGCCCCCGGAGGCGTACATCGCGGCATCATCAAAGGTCACCTTCTTTACTTTCGTCCTCTCTTCCATTGCTTCTTGTTTTTCAGGTTTGCGACAATACAGGTCTCTTGCACGCGCCAGGGAAAATCTCCGCGCGTTTCTCGCAAAGTCAAGTCCTCCCCAAACGGTACTACGCCAGCACGTCCGCGACTCGCGAAAGTCGTGCCAGGGCGGGACAATATTTCACAAATATGCTACTTTTTCTTCTCTACGCACTTCCGTCACACCCCAAAAACTGGCAGAGTGAAGAAAAAGGGTGCAAAACTTTGCAGTTTGGCACAAAAGGCGTACTTTTGCATTCGCAAATCTGGAAAGGTGCCATAGCTCAGTTGGTAGAGCAAAGGACTGAAAATCCTTGTGTCCCCGGTTCGATTCCTGGTGGCACCACCCACGCAAGACCGCCCCGCGCGGCTTGGCAAGGTTTTCAGAGACGCAAAACGAGGTGCCATAGCTCAGTTGGTAGAGCAAAGGACTGAAAATCCTTGTGTCCCCGGTTCGATTCCTGGTGGCACCACCTCAAAAAGGTAAAGAAGAGAGCCGCGCCAAGCTATGCGGCTCTCTTCTTTTGTTAGTTTAGTCGGCGCGTTTCCTCGCCCCCGTATGACAATGCCGACGGGAAGCGTGAAAGCGCAGGATTGCCGCTTTTCAAGGAAAGCGAAAAGTACCCGGGCGGGCAGAGCGACACCGCCCAAGCGTAAAGCGTAGCCACACAGTACACAAGGAACAATATGAATAAAGGGCAATTCTTATTATATCAAACCCCGGACGGCGATTCACAGATAGAGGTGAAACTGCAAAATGACACCGTCTGGCTTTCGCTTGACCAAATGGCGGAGCTTTTCCAGCGCAACAAGTCCACTATCTCACGGCACATAAAGAACGTGCTGGAGGATGGGGAGTTGCGGGGAGAGGCAACTATTGCAAATTTTGCAACGGTTCAGGATGAGGGTACCCGCAAGGTTGAAAGAGTTATAGCCTACTACAACCTTGACATAATTATCAGCGTGGGCTACCGTGTGCATTCCTACCGTGACGTTCATTTCCGCATATGGGCGACCAAGGCGCTGAAAGAATACATTGTGAAAGGTTTTGCCATAAATGATGACCTGCTGAAACGGGCAGGAGGCGGCAACTACTTCGATGAGCTTCTCGCCAGAATCCGCGACATCCGCTCCAGCGAAAAGGTGTTCTACCGCAAAGTGTTGGAAATTTACGCCCACAGCATCGACTATGACCCGCGAGTGGAAATGACCCAAAAGTTCTTCAAGACGGTACAGAATAAAGATGCACTACTCCGCCCACGGCCATACGGCAGCGAAGATAATATACGAGAGAGCCGATGCGGGAAAAGACTTCATGGGGTTAACATCGTGGTCCGGGGCTATGCCCACAAAGCCCGAAGCAGAAATAGCCAAGAATTATCTCACCCACGAAGAGGTAAGTCACTCAACCGCATCGTGAGCCTGTACCTTGACTTCGCCGAAATGCAAGCCGAGGGACACCGCCCTATGTATATGAAGGACTGGATAAACATCCTTGATGACTTTCTCCGTATATCCCGAAAAGAAATCCTCACCCACGCCGGCAAAATCTCCGCAAAACTCGCCAAAGAGAAAGCCGACCACGAATACGACAAATTCAAGGAGCGAACCTTGAGCGACCTTTCACCTGCAGAGATACATTTCCTAGAGAGTTTTGATCGGGAGCAAAAGAGATTGGAAGGATGGATGGAAAATAAAGAAAGGCAATAACCCAAACCCCTTTCCGTCTACAAAGCCCCCCACGCGCCCATTTCCTCTTAGAAGACATCCTATGCCACAAGACTACCAATTCCTTGCCGCTGCGTCCGACTTTTACGGCACGCTCGCCTCCATCGACTCCTCCCGCCACAATGTACGGCAACGGTACGCCGCGCTGACAGAGGTACTCGAACAGATGGCAAACCAATCTCTGAAAGATGTCAACGGGGCGACTTTCACCGGACTCTTCTCGAAGCTGGACTACCTATACAAAGCCCACTGCGGCGCACACGCCGACAACTCACTCTGGCTCGCCCTCAACAAGGCACGCGTGCACACAAAGGAAGCGGGAAAGGCGGAAACTGCGGAAGACGAGTTGGAGAAAGCCTGGCTGCACGACGTAAAAGCGGTATGCCTCTTCATCGAGCTTGTGTACGGCACGCCACCACCCGACGCACTCGCCGCCCGCTTTCCACAGACCGAGTACCACCACTACCGCAAACGCGTGAAAGACGGCGCGGGGGACACGGTAGGCTGGATAAAGTGCAGCCTCGTGTCGTGGGACGAGCAAACCATGCGCGTCACCCGCGAGGACACTGGTGAAGAGACCACAGTGCGCTACTGCGGCGCGGACGGGGAGAAACCCGACCGAAGCTACCTGCGGCCGCTGCTCTCCGTGGGCGTGCAGCTGGGACTGGTGGCTCCAAGGGAAGAGAACGGAGATATTTACCCCGAACTCGTCATACTGCACCCCGACACGCTGGTCAACGTGACATCCGTGGCATACTGCTTTACCGACTGCGGCGTGACACCCTACGCCCACCTGCTCAAAAAGATTGAGCCGCAAAAGTCTCAATCATCTTTTCTCCTCGGAAACTTCGCCGGGCAGTTGCTTGACGAGGCGACCTACGGCCGCAAAACGACTTACGCGGAGAGCCTGCGCAAGTTTTTCCGGCGCAATGCGCTGGCTTTCGTCACTTGCCCGGACGGCTTGGGGAAAGATTTCCACAGCGCGGCACAGGCGCAGCGTGAAAACATACGCCATATTATGGACACTATGTACCCGCAGGTAGTGAAAGACCATTTCCGCTCGGATGAGGTGATTCTCGAACCCTCATTCGTCGCGCCGCAACTTGGCTTGCAGGGGCGTATGGACTTCCTTGACCTCAACTATCGCGTGCTGATAGAGCAAAAAAGCGGCAAGGGGGAATTCCGCCCAGGACTGAACAAAGATGACTTCGGCGGAGCGAAAAACCAGCACAAGGTGCAGACGCAACTGTACCGCGCCCTGCTGCACTACGGATACAGGCACACGACATACAGAGAGATGGTTTCGCTCCTGCTCTACTCGCGCTACGCCGACGGACTGGGTACGGTACCAAGCATGCCGGACCTCACCAACGAGGCTTTCCGCGTGCGCAACCAGATAGCGTGGCTTGAACACCTGTTTGCCGAAAAGGGCTTCGGGCTGCTTGATAAGCTCACCCCCGAGCGCATCTACCCAAAGCAAGTGGGAAAATTGTGGGAAAACTTTGTTCGCCCGCAGACCCAACAACTGCTCGCGCCCTTGCACTCAGCCTCGCCACTCGAAAGGGCGTACTACCACCGGCTCATGCGCTTTGTGGCGGCCGAGCAACAACTTTCGCAAGTGGGCAACCGCGAAAAGGAGAATTCGGGCCTCGCCGCCGTATGGTGCAGCACGCCTGAGGAAAAACGCCGCGCGGGCAACCTGTGCGACGACCTGCGCCTCGTGCCCGTGGAACCGGAGGAGGAAGGCGGCGAGGTGACCGACGTGCGTCTGCTACTGCCAGAGGGCGGCGACACCTCGGGCAGCAACTTCCGCGCGGGTGACATCGTGATGTGCTACCCCTACCGCCCGGGCTCGCTGCCCGATGCCACCACAACAATGGTGCTGCGCTGTACACTCACGGAGATAACCGCCGGCTCGCTCACGCTGCGGTTGCGCAACCCGCAAACATCCCGCCAGGTATTCGAGCACTTCGCGCACAGTCTGTGGGCAGTGGAACACGACTTTATGGAGTCTTCCTACTCGTCACTTTACCGGGGGCTGCACGCTTTTCTTTCCGCGCCGAAACTGCGGCGTGACCTGCTGCTGGGGCAGCGTACGCCAGCCGTTGACACCTCACGCCGGCTCACCGGAGACTACGGCGGGGAGTATTTCGACCAACTCGTGCTTCGGGCAAAACAGGCGGAGGATTTCTATCTCGTCATCGGACCGCCGGGGACAGGAAAGACTTCCTACGGACTGGTCAACATACTGCGCGAGGAACTGCTTTCAAACAACGTTGGCTCCGTGCTGCTGCTTTCCTACACCAACCGCGCCGTCGACGAGATTTGCGGCAAACTCTCCGAGATGCGCGACACGGACGGCTCGCCCCTGCCCTACATACGCATCGGCACCGACTACGGCTGCGCCGCACCCTACCGCCCACACCTGCTAAGCGAACTCGCCACACCCCTCGCAAAGCTGTCTGACATAAACGCGCTGATTGAGGGTACACGCGTTTTCTGCGCCACCACCACCGCACTTTCCACCAACATCGCACTGTTGGGGATAAAGAACTTCTCACTCGCCATCATCGACGAGGCGTCACAAATACTAGAGCCCCACCTCCTCGGTCTGCTTTCCGCGACAAATGCTCAAGGGGAATGCGCCATACGCAAGTTTGTGCTGATAGGCGACGAGAAACAGCTGCCTGCGGTGGTACAGCAACCCGCAAGTTTGTCACGCGTGGACGAGCCGGAACTCCACGCCATAGGTCTGACGGACTGCCGCCTTTCGCTCTTCGAACGGCTGCTGCGCGTGTACGGCTACACCGCCGAGGGCAAACCGCGCCCAGAGGTATGCCATCAGCTCACGCGGCAGGGACGAATGCACCCGGACATCGCGGCGTTCCCAAACGAGGCTTTCTACCAAAATACACTGTGCGCCGTGCCCCTGCCCCACCAGTTGGAGGAGACACCGGCGGAAGGGGGCGGGACGAACTCGCTGTCCGATATGCTGGCGACTCACCGTGTGGTCTTCATAGACTGTCCGCCGCGCCACGGAGAAACCGGCGGCGACAAGGTCAACACCGCCGAAGCGGATGTCATCGCGGCGGTGGTGGCGGCGGCACGGCACGCCATGGGAGAGAGTTTCGACCCACAAAGCAGCATCGGGGTCATCGTACCCTACCGCAACCAGATAGCAGCCGTGCGCTGTGCCGTGGAGCGGACAGCACCGCCGGGCACAGCGGACATCAGCATTGACACGGTCGAACGCTACCAGGGCAGCCAGCGGGATGTCATAGTGTACGGCTTCACCGCGTCAAAATACTATCAGTTGTCTTTCCTCACGGGCAACGAGTACACCGACTCGCGGGACGGGGCGGTGATAGACCGCAAGCTCAACGTGGCCATGACGCGGGCTCGCCGCCGCCTTGTACTGACGGGCAACGCGTCACTGCTGTCGCACGGCAACACTTTCCACAGACTGCTTTCCTACCTGCGCCGAAAGGGGTGCTTCTTCCGCGCCGCCAACGTGCTTTCACCCGATGTGAAGCTGCTGCCGCCCGCACCGCACAACGCCTCAGCGGAAAATGCGGCAGGCAGTGCGGCAGACAAGTCTGAGACCGGCACGGCGGAACTGATGCCGCCGGCACTCTCCGCAGCTTTTGACGAGGTGGTGGAGAAACCTTTGCGGCGCGACCGCCGCTCGCGCCGCAGTGAGATGCCGCTAGGCAACGCGCACGACACCAACCTGCAACTGCTTTCCTACGGACGCTGCGACTTCTCGCGTCCGCTCGCACTCTTCGCCGCGCCGGAAACGGGGGAAAGACTCACCTTCACGCCACACGACCAGGCCTTGCTGTACGCCCATTACGCTTTCCCCGCCCACTACCATGAGTCACGAGAACTTTATGCGGCGCACGCCAGGGAAGCGGACGGACTTCTGCGCGGAACGTGCGGAAGATTATGTATGGCAGACATAGGCTGCGGCCCGTCGCCGTGCGCGCTTGCGGCCACCGATGTGTGGGGCGGCGCGGTGCGTGAGCTGCATTATTGGGGCATTGATCCGTCAAAGACCGCACGATCGCTGGCGGAACGGATGACAAAAAACTTTCTGCCCGATGGAGACGGACGATGGCGTTCCGACATACCGAAGCCGGGCGGCGGACTATGGGAGAACCTCTCGGCACGCCCCGCGCTGGTGGTTTTCCACATCTCTGGGCTCTTCGGTTGCGTCTCGCCGCGCCGCGCGGAAAAGCTGACACAAATAATAAGCGGCGTGATGCGGCGTTATACTGATAACAGGTATGTCCTCGCCATGTGCCAAAGTGAAAGCGACGCGCTGCTTGCCCCCGCGCAAGTGATGGCACGCTGGGCGGCGGAAAACAATGTGACACTCTGGCAGCGTGACTGGCCGGACGACGCGTGTCCCCTCTCCTGACATCCTATGTAAGAATTTTTCCTTATCATCCCAATGGCGTTCCCCCTCGCACACATCACAAACCGCGCGGTGTCGGTGGTCATCCCCACCTTCAACCATGTCTGCGTGCCGCTCGTCCGCCGGCTTGCGGCGCAGGCACGGGCGTGTGGTCTCACGGCGGACAGTTTTGAGATCATCGTGGCGGATGATGCCTCCACCGATGCCGCCGTCCGCCGCACCAACCGCGCCGTGGCACAGTGCCCGGGCTGCCGTTTGGTAGAACTGCCGCACAACATAGGCCGCTCGGCTATACGCAACCAGCTGTGCCGCGAGGCACGCCACGAGTACCTGCTGTATCTTGACAGCGATGTGCTGCCGCTGCGCGGCGACTTCCTCCTCTCCTACCTCAAGGAGCAGGACAACGCGGACGGCGTGGTGTGCGGTGGCGTGGCTTTGCCCGAGTCAGCGGCGATGGCGCGACACAATCTGCGCTACCGCTACGAGTCGGCATGTTTGGAGAAATTTTCGCCCGCACACCGCCAAGAGGCTCCGTACCGGGGGTTCCGCTCCACTAATTTCATGGTGCGACGCGAAGTGATGGAAGCCCTGCCCTTTGACGAGCGTGTGCGGCGCTACGGATTTGAGGATGTGCTGTGGGGAAAGGCACTGGCCGAACACGGCGTGGCGGTGCGCCACACAGACAACCCGGTGCTTGTGGACGACTTTGAGCCTAACGACCTTTTCCTTGACAAGACAGACGAGGGGCTGCGCACGCTAAGCACGATAGAGGGGCAGATGCGCGGTTACTCCGGACTTGTTGCACTTTCCGACCGCCTTGCGCAGCTGCGTCTGCGCGGCGCGGCAAGCGGAGCATTCTCACTTGTGCGCCCACTGCTGCGCCGCACGCTTTGCAGCGGACACCCCTCCGTTCTTCTTTATAATGTCTACCGCGCGGGGCGCTTCATGGAGTTGCGGAAATCCTACCGCAACCACTCGCGCCCGAAAGGGAAATCAGGCAAATAGCCGTTCGGCCGCATTACGCGTTTTCCTCCACCACTTCCATAATGCCTTGCGCAGCCCGCGTGGGTGCTCCCGCCCCACCGAGGATGCGCCGCATCTCCCCGTAGCCGGCAAGCTGCGGCTCGCGTGCCACTCCGCCTGGAAGAATGGAAAGAAGGTGGCGGCGTGCGTTGTCCACACTCATTTCGCCCGCCACCAGCTCAGGTACCACACAGCGGCTGCACACAAGGTTGACAAGCGAGATGTAAGGCACTCGCAGGAAAAGGCGGCGCAAAAGCGACACCAACGGGCCGAGCGTGGTGTAGTAGCACACCACCTGCGGTACGCCAAAGAGCGCGGTTTCCAGTGTCGCCGTCCCGCTTGTCACAAGGGCAGCCACACTGCGTGAAAGCGTTTCGTAGGTGCGCCCCTCCACAAGCTCCACCCATGCAGGGTCAACTCCCGCGCGGCGGATGACGCTCTCATAGAAAGAGCGGGGGATGGACGGCGCGGCGGCCACGGCAAGACGGTATCGTCCGTCCGCCGCAAGCGGGGCGGCGGCACGCAGCATACGGCTGAGATTGTCCTTTATCTCCTGACGGCGCGAGCCCGGCAGCAGGGCGATGGTACGTCCGTCGTGGCGCGGCGTGCCGTGGTTTTTCTGCCACGCAAATATTTCGTCGACGGTGGGGTTGCCCACATAGGTGACTGCGTAGCGGTGCTTTTTCAGGAAATACTCCGATTCAAAGGGCAAGATGGCGAAAAGGCGCGTCACATCGCGGCGGATGGCACGTATGCGCCGCTCTTTCCACGCCCATATCTTGGGTGAGATGTAATAGCACACGGGACAGATGCCCTGCGCGTGGACAAAACGCGCTATTTTGAGATTAAAGCCGGGGTAGTCCACCAGTATCACGGCATGCGGCCGCCACTCCGCTATCTGGCGCTTGCACTCGGCCAGCCCACGCAGTATGGTGCGCAAATGCAGCAACACGGGCACAAAACCCATATACGCAAGGCTGCTGTAATGGCAGAGCAGTTCGCCGCCCTCGGCACGCATCTTGTCACCGCCGTAGTAGCGGAACTCGGCTTCCACGCCCCGCACCGCGCACTCGGCGGCGAGGGAGCGCATAAGGCGGGAAGCGTGCAGGTCACCGCTCGCCTCCCCGGCGATAAGGAAAAACTTCATGGAAAGGGGGTGAGGTATGTGCCGACGGCGCGGAGGGCGCGGCGGCCAGAGAATATAAAAGAGGGAAACACGCCGCGCGGAGGTGTAGTGGGATAAAGCGGCGAGGGGCGGCGCGGCGGCTCAGAGCACCTCCCGCAACACGTCCACCAGCTCGTGCGCCGTGACATCAAGCTGCGTGGGCGTGACGGCCACATAACCGTGTGCAAGTGCCCAGCGGTCGGTGTCGTCGGCCTGCGGCTCCAGTTCCACGCACTCGCCCGCAAGCCAATAGTGGTGGCCGCCGTGCGGATGCGGACAGGGCACCACTTCGTTCTGCCAGCGGCTGCGCGACATTCGGCACACCTTCACACCGTTAAACTTCGGTGCTTTCGGGAAATTCACGTTGAGGCAGGTAAACGGTGGCAGCCCGAGCGTGATGGACTTGAACATAAAGTCCACCAGATAGGGAGCAAGCGGCGTAAAGTCGGCATCCTCACGGTAGTCGCACAACGAGAAAGCCACGGACGGGTAGCCCTGCATCGCCCCCTCCTTCGCCACGCCCATCGTGCCGGAGTAGTGGCTGTTAACCGAGGCGTTATCGCCATGGTTGATGCCGCCTATCACAAGGTCAGGCTTACGCGGTGGACACAGCACATTGAGCGCCAGCTTCACACAGTCTACCGGCGTGCCCGTACACGAGCACACCGTCAGTCCCTCCTCCTCGCGCAGCACCTTGTAGGATATGGGTGCGGCAGAGGTGATGGAACAGCTGAATCCCGAACGGGCGGAGTCCGGCGCCACGGCAAGGATGTCGGCATAGGGACGCAGCGTGTCGATGAGGAAGTTGATGCCCGGGGCGCTTACCCCGTCGTCGTTGGATATAAGAAGGTAGGGACGCATTGCTGGCGACTGGGATGTATGTTGTTGGTGTTGCGCGAAATTACGCAAAAAAG
Organism: Lachnospiraceae bacterium; assembly: GCA_963632255.1. Taxonomy (GTDB): domain Bacteria; phylum Bacteroidota; class Bacteroidia; order Bacteroidales; family Bacteroidaceae; genus Alloprevotella. The sequence goes on from CAVGTC010000004.1 coordinate 36,228, forward strand.
GCATAGCACCCCGCGCGACAGCGTTTTTTTGCTAACTTTGCCCGAAAATAGGCTTGGGCGCGGCAGTCCGCGCAAGCCCTCCCCGCACGCGTTTCAACGCTTCGGCGGCAGGGCGGCCCGACACGAAAACCTTTTGACACGATGGGCAAAATCATAGCTTTGGCCAACCAGAAAGGCGGGGTAGGGAAAACCACGACATCGATGAACCTCGCCGCCTCGCTCGCCACCCTTGAGAAGCGCGTACTGCTCATTGACGCCGACTCGCAGGCAAACGCCTCCTCGGGACTCGGCGTGGATGTGGGCAAGGTGGAATGTTCCGTCTACGACTGCGTCATAAACGGCGCGGACGCGCATGAGGCCATCTACACCACCGACATAGAGAGGCTCGACGTCATCCCGTCCAACATCAACCTCGTGGGAGCGGAGGTGGAGATGCTCAGCCTCGAAGGGCGCGAGTACGTCATCCGCAATATGCTTCGCCCGCTGGAAGCGGAGTACGACTACATTCTCATCGACTGCTCGCCCTCGCTGGGACTCATCACGGTCAACGCCCTCACGGCGGCCAACTCGGTGATTATACCCGTGCAGTGCGAGTACTTCGCCCTGGAGGGCATAAGCAAGCTGCTCAACACCATCAAGATTGTAAAGAAGAAGCTCAACCCTGCCTTGGAGATAGAGGGCTTCCTCCTCACGATGTACGACAGCCGCCTGCGACTCGCCAACCAGATATACGACGAAGTGAAGCGGCATTTCCAGGAGCTTGTGTTCAAAACCGTGATACAGCGCAACGTGAAGCTATCCGAGGCTCCCAGCCACGGTCTGCCCGCCATTCTCTACGACGCGGAGTCGACCGGCGCGAAAAACCACCTTGCGCTTGCACGCGAGATAATAAAGAAGAACAACATCTGACCAAAGCACACTAATGGCAGCCCACAAGAAATTCCCGGCACTGGGACGCGGCCTTGACGCGCTAATTTCCACAGAGGAGGAAGTACACACAAGCGGCTCGTCAAGCATCAGCGAGGTGCCGGTGTTCAAGATAAAGGCCAACCCAAACCAGCCCCGCCGCGAGTTTTCGCCGGAAGCGCTGCAGGAACTGGCGGACTCAATAAGGCAGATTGGCATCATACAGCCCATCACGTTGAGGCTGATGGAGGACGGCTCCTACCAAATCATCGCGGGGGAGCGCCGCTGGCGTGCCTCGCAGATGGCGGGACTCACCACCATACCCGCCTACATACGCACTGCGGATGACGAGAACATGATGCAGATGGCACTGGTGGAGAACATTCAGCGCGAGGATCTCAACGCGATAGAGATTGCCCTCGCCTACCAGAGCCTCATAGAGAAGTACAGCCTCACGCAGGACAAACTGTCCGAGAAAGTGGGGAAGAAACGCGCCACCGTGGCCAACTGCCTGCGCCTCCTCAAGCTCCCCGCGCAGGTGCAGATGGCACTGAAGAACAAGGAAATCGACCAAGGGCACGCCCGCGCCCTCCTCGGGCTTGACAAGCCATCGCTGCAGGTGAAGCTCTTCAACGAGATTCGCGAGAAGGGTTACTCCGTAAGACAGGTGGAGGAGATGGTAAAGGCACTTAACAACGGCGAAACCCTGAAAAGCGGGCGGCACACGCTGCGCGGCACGGGGTCGAAAAGGCTGCCTGAGGAGTACAACGAACTGCGCAACCGTCTTTCCACCGTCTTTGGCGCGAAAGTGCAGATGACCTGCTCACAGCAGGGCAAGGGGAAAATCAGCATCCCCTTTGAGTCGGAGGAGCAGTTGGAGCGCATCATCGCCACCATAGACAAAATGGGCTGACAGCGGCGCGGGGTATGCGGGTGTGCCGATGGGATAAAGACGGAAAACACAAGATGAAATACGCTTTGCGCATAACGCTTTGCTGCGTGCTGACCTTATGTCTGGGCGGCACGGCACGGGCGGAAAAGGCATACGAAGCCGAGGGGGCGGAAGCCGCTTCGGCTTTGCGCGTTTTTCTTTCGCAGGGTACGGAAGCCGCATGCCGCGAGGCTGCCGCGCGGCGTGACACTGCGGCGCGCGGGGCGGGCGGCGACAGCCTTGAGCTTGCCATGGCGGGAGCGGCGGACGCACGCGCCGACAGCGCCGCGCTACACCACGCGGCCGACTCTGTGGCACGGCTGGCGGGCAAGCCGAAAGTGCCAAAGGTCTTCGTGCCCGACCCTAAGCGTGCCCTGTGGCTCTCGCTCGTGTTTCCCGGCGCAGGGCAGATATACAACCGCAAATACTGGAAGCTCCCCATCATATACGGAGGTTTCCTCGGCTGCGCCTACGCCCTGATGTGGAACCAGCAGATGTACCGCGACTACTCGCAGGCTTACCTTGACATAATGGACGACGACCCCAACACGAAGAGCTACCTTGAGATTCTCCCCGCCCGCTACGACATCACGGGCAAGGAGGAGCAGTTTAAGTCACTCTTCAAGCGCAAAAAGGACTACTACCGCCGCTACCGCGACCTGAGCGCGTTCTGTTTCGTCGGTGTCTACCTCATATCGGTGATAGACGCCTACGTGGACGCCCAGCTCTCGGTGTTTGACATCACGCCCGACCTTTCCATGAGCGTGGAGCCGGCGGTGATAGGCTCGTCTCCCGCGCTGGGAACGCGGACACCCTCGGCCTATGGCGTGGGGTGCAGCCTCCGCTTCTGAAGAAAGCGGAAAAGCGGCCGCGCCCGCCCTTAAACCAAAGAAAAGTGATACAGATGAGAAAAATAAAGACACTGCTCTTCGCCCTCGCCGCCTGTTTCGTGACAGCCTCGGCACAGAACAACGACTCCGACAGCCGCCTTACCATACACGACGACCGCAACGGGCAGGACGAGGTGATAGACCTTCCCGAGGGGATGGTGCAGTCATCCGACTCGCTGCTCAATGCGTGGATGGCGAAGAAGTACCTCTTCCCCGACACCACCTGCGTCAACCCCGACTACAACCCCACTTTCGCCCCCGAGGTTTACCAGGAGCGCCTGCGCCGCCTGCCTGTTGTGATGGAGATGCCGTACAACAGCGTGGTGCAAAAATTCATCGACCAGTACAGCGGGAGGCTGCGCCGCAGCGTCTCCTTCATGCTGGGTGCGGGCAACTTCTACGTACCCATCTTCGAGGAGGCGCTCGACTACTACGGACTGCCCCTTGAGCTGAAATACCTCCCGTTCATAGAGTCCGCGCTCGACCCCACGGCGAAGAGCCACGCCGGCGCGGTGGGCCTGTGGCAGTTTATGCTTCCCACGGCCAAGCGCTACTCACTGAAAGTCAACAGCCTCATCGACGAGCGGCGCGACCCCTACAAGGCCACGTGGGCGGCGGCACGCTACCTCGGCGACCTTTACAAGATATACAAGGACTGGAACCTCGTGATTGCCGCCTACAACTGCGGACCGTCGACGGTAAACAAAGCCATCCACCGCGCCGACGGCGTGCGCGACTACTGGGCGATATACCCCTACCTCCCCTCCGAGACGCGCGGGTATGTACCGGCTTTCATCGCCGCCAACTACATAATGAACTACTACTGCGAGCACAACATCTGCCCGATGAAGACCCGCTACCCGGTGACCACGGACACCGTGCTGGTGACGCGCGACCTGCACGTGGACCAGGTGGCCGAGCTCTGCCACATCGACCGCGACGCGGTGAAGGCTCTCAACCCGCAGTACCGCACCGACATCATACCCGGCTCCACCGGCGGCGTGTCGCTCTGCCTCCCCACCGACCAGCTCAACGCCTTCATCGACCTTGGCGACTCCGTGTACAATTACCGCGCCGAGGAGCTTCTCACGCGCCGTGACAAGGTGGAGGTGGACGAAACCGCCGCGCCGCGCGTGTCCTCCTCACGCCACCGCCAAGCCGCGCCAAGCCGTGCACGCAGCCGGAGCTCACGCAACAGGTCAAAGAAGAGTGTGGCGAAGTCCACCACCATCCGCAAGGGCGACACGCTCATCGACATCGCCAAGCGCCACGGCACCACGGTGGAGAAGCTGCGCAAACTCAACAAGATAAGCGGCAGCGGCATCCGCGCGGGGAAGAAAATACGCGTGAAGTGACACCACCGCACCACCTGCGCGTGAGACTCGCCACGGCAGGAGAACATCACGTGCACTGACCGCGCAGCGCAATTCTCCGCGCTTATCCTCTGACGAGCGGAAAAGCGGGGATAACACGCAGACGTGAGCCGCCTCCCTGCACGCATTATATATATACAGCAAGCACAACCCGACCATGGACAAAGCGACGCCTGCCAAGGCACTTACCCCGCAGGAGCAGAAGGACGAGGAGATGATACAAGCGGCTTTCAAGCACTTGGTCGACACATACCTTGCCTCAAACCACCGCCGCAAGGTGGAGGTCATCACAAAAGCATTCAATTTCGCCAAACAGGCGCACAAAGGCGTGCGCCGCCGCTCGGGCGAACCCTACATACTCCACCCCATCGCCGTGGCGCAGATAGTGTGCGGCGAGATAGGGCTGGGCTCCACCTCCATCTGCGCCGCCCTGCTGCACGACGTGGAGGAGGACACCGACTACACCAACGAGGACATATGCAACCTCTTCGGGCAAAAGGTGGCCAACATCGTCGAGGGCGTGACAAAAATATCAGGCGGCATCTTCGGCGACCGCGCGTCGCTGCAGGCGGAGACCTTCAAGAAGCTGCTACTAAACATGTGCGACGACATCCGCGTCATCCTCGTGAAGATAAGCGACCGCCTGCACAACATGCGCACGCTCTCCAGCATGCTTCCCAGCAAGCAGTACAAGATAGCGAGCGAGACGCTCTACATCTTCGCCCCCATTGCCGACCGCCTCGGACTCAACAAGATAAAGACCGAGCTGGAGAACCTCAGCTTCAAGTACGAGCACCCCGAGGAGTACGCCCTTGTCATGGGGAAGCTGGCGGAGTCGAAAGTGGGGCAGGACGATGTCATCGCCAAGTTCACCCCACCCATCCGCGAGCGGCTCGACGCCATGGGCGTGAAATACACCGTCAAGGCGCGTGTCAAGAGCCCCTACTCCATATGGGCAAAGATGCAGAACAAGCACGTCTCCTTTGAGGAGGTGTACGACATACTCGCCATACGCATCATCTTCGTCCCCTCCGACCGCAAGCTGGAGAAAGAGGAGTGCTTCCGCATCTACTCCGCCCTTGCCGAGATATACCCGCCCCACCCCACGCGCTTCCGCGACTGGGTGTCAAGCCCGAAGAGCAACGGCTACCAGGCCCTGCACAACACATTCATGTCCCGGCAGGGCAAGTGGATAGAGGTGCAGATACGCTCCGACCGCATGGACGACATCGCCGAGGTGGGCTTCGCCGCGCACTGGAAGTACAAGGACAAAAACGCCGCCTACGACGAGGAGGAGCTTGACCAGTGGCTCAACTCCATCAAAGAGATACTTGACGACCCGCAGCCGGACACGCTCGACCTTCTGGACAGCATAAAGCTCAACCTTTACAGCTCGGAGATTATGGTCTTCACGCCCAAGGGCGAGCTGCGCTCCATGCCAAAGGGATCCACGGCCATAGACTTCGCCTTCTCCATCCACTCTTTCCTCGGCTCACATTGTTTTGGCGCGAAGGTCAACCACCGCCTCGTGCCGCTCAGCTATGTGCTGCGCACGGGCGACCAGGTGGAGATTCTCACCTCCCGCAACCAGAGCGTGAAGCCCGAGTGGCTCGACTTCGCCACCACGGCAAAGGCGCGCTCGAAGATACACGCCGTACTGCGCCGCGACAGCCGCGAGAAGCAACGGCAGGGCGAGGAGATGCTGCGGCAGTTTGCCGAGTCGCACGGCCTCCCCCTCACCGACGCCATGCGCAAGCGCATCTGCTCGGCGCACGGACTTACCTCGCTGGGCGAGTTCTACATCTGCCTTTCCGAGGGCAAGATAGTGCTGGGCGACGCGGACACCGGGACAGACGACGACCGTAAGAAAGGCGGAAAGAGTTGGCGGCGGTTCATTCCCTCGTTCATCGGCGGAAAACAACAAAAGGCCGCCCCCATCGCCACTGTCGCCGCCGACACGTCCGACTTTGTGAAGAGCATCGACCGCAAAAAGGTGCTTGTGCTTGACGAAGATACGTTTGCCCGTTGCGAGGTGGCTCCCTGCTGCGCCCCCATACCGGGCGACGACGTGATGGGCTTTGTCACCGATGACGGGAGGCTGTCACTGCACAAGCAGAACTGCCCCGAGGCACTGCGCCTCAAGACGAGTTTCGGCAACAACATCATCGCCTGCCGCTGGAACATGCACAAAAGCACGCTCTTCGACGTGCGCATCGGCATACGCGGCGTGGACAGCAAGGGCGTGCTTTACGCCATCGCCGACGTGCTGCAGAAGTTGTCGCTCTTCCAAGTGCGCAGCATCACCCTCGACACCAAGGACGGCATTTTCGAGGGGCAGCTGCTCATCTCCGTGTACGACGCCGACGACGTGCGCACCGTCTGCGACAGCCTCAAGCATATAGAGAACGTGACACGCGCCGCCCGTATCTGACAGGGCGGCTCTTCCTGCCCGCTTTCTCCCTTTTCCGCGGGACAAGGCAAGGGCGGGCGGCAAGGTGAAAACACCTGCCGCCCGCCCTTGTTGTTTCTTACCAGTTCTCAGCGCGGAAACTGTGCCAGCCTGGGGCTTCCCCGGCTTGCCGCGCCGTATGGCAAGGCCTGCCGCTCACTCCGCGCCGGCGGTGTCCTCGTAGTGCTCGAAGAGGAAGTCGTTGTAGGGGTACTTCTGCACGTGCAGCTGGCGGATGCGTGCGTAGAACATCTCCTTCAGCGCGTCTATGTTCTGCCGCTCGCGTGCCGAAATAAAGATGCAGTCGCCGCCCATCTTCGCCATCCACGTGCGCATAAGCTCGTCAAGCGACACGTTTTCGCGCGTGGCGGGCGTGAGGTCGTCCGCCTCTTTCTCCGTCCAGGTGTAGGCGTCCATTTTGTTGAACACGACAAGCTGCGGCTTGTCCGAGCAGCCGAGGTCCATCAGCGTCTTGTCCACCACGGCAATCTGCTCCTCAAAGTCGGGGTGGGACACGTCCACCACATGCACCAGGAGGTCGGCCTCGCGCACCTCGTCAAGCGTGCTTTTAAACGACTCCACGAGGTCGGTGGGCAGCTTGCGTATGAAGCCCACCGTGTCGGCCAGCAGGAAGGGCAGGTTGTCAATGATAACTTTCCGCACGGTGGTGTCGAGCGTGGCGAAGAGCTTGTTCTCGGCAAAGACGTCCGCCTTGGCAAGGAGGTTGATGAGCGTGCTCTTCCCCACGTTGGTGTACCCCACCAGCGCCACGCGGATGAGGCGGCCGCGGTTTTTGCGCTGCGTGTTTTTCTGCCGCTCGATGTCGGCGAGCCGCTGCTTGAGCAGCGACATGCGGTTGAGTATGATGCGGCGGTCCATCTCCAGCTGCGTCTCGCCCGGGCCGCGCAGTCCCACCGAGCCTTTTCCGCCGCCGCCGCCCGAGCCGCCGCCCTGCCGCTCGAGGTGTGTCCAAAGCCGCTGCAGGCGCGGCAGCATGTAGCGGTACTGCGCCAGCTCCACCTGCGTCTTCGCGTTGGCCGTCTGCGCCCGCATGGCAAAGATGTCGAGTATGAGGCTTGTGCGGTCGAGTATCTTCACCTTCAGCTCGCGCTCGATGTTGCGCAGCTGCTTGGCGGACAGCTCGTCGTCGAAAATCACCATCCCCACCTCGCGCTCCGCCTCTTCCTCCTGCTCGATGAAGGCGCGTATCTCCTCCAGCTTGCCCTTTCCCACGTAGGTGACGGAGCTTGGGCCGTCAAGCCGCTGCGTGAAGCGCCTCACGGTCACCGCGCCCGCCGTCTCGGCGAGAAACTCCAGCTCGTCAAGGTACTCGCGCGTCTTCCGCTCGTCCTGTGTCTTCGTTATCAGCGCCACAAGCACGGCGGTCTCCGTCTTGGCCTCGCTCTGTATGAATTCTTTCATCCGTCTTCAGTGTCGTTGGGGCGCGGTCCCCACGTGTGTGCCTTTTGCCCGTGGGGGCGTGTCACACAGGCCGCGCCGTATTCTTTGCAAAATAACGGAGTTTTCGCGTAACGCGCGCGGCGGGGGCGCTTTTTTTGGATTTTCCGCCTCTCGGAGCGGATTTTCCGATTTTCAAAGTGTCACATTTTGCGGGCAAAAACCGACATTCTGATTTCGCGGGCGTTTTAACATTTCTTGCTTTCGGCGGAAAAATGTATTATCTTTGTACTACAAGATAGGGACATCCCGCGAGGAATGTCCCTTTATTTTTGCCTATATTGATTATCAAGCACTT
>CAVGTC010000005.1:0-42148 GCA_963632255.1 Lachnospiraceae bacterium
CATTCCTCGCGGGATGTCCCTATCTTGTAGTACAAAGATAATGCATTTTCGGGCGTTTTCCAAATGTGTTAAAATCGTCCTCATTTTTCGTGATGTCAGATTATCGGGCGTTTTGCTTACACTTTGATTTTCGGCGATCGTTGCAATTTGCGGCGGAAAGCGGACTTTCAGGTATCACTTCCGCCCGTTTTCGCCACTTCCAGCGCATCACTTCGCACGCATGACACGCGGCAAGCCACAACACGCTTTTTCCCGCCCGGAGCAAAAGCATAATACAGAAGCCAGACCGAATGTGTAAACCGGTCCTCCTGCCCCACCCCACCCTATGGGTATAGTTCCGGCCTATTTCGGCAATCCGCCGCGCCGCGGCAGCAGCATGGAAAACGCGGAAAGCGACTGCCGTCCGGATGGCAACCTTACCAGCGTCCGCCGCAGAAAAGAAAAGGACAGAACGTTTCCCAACGCTCTGTCCGTATTTATGTCTCTCTATTTGTAAGTATTAAGACCTAAGGTTATAAAGATTGTTTTTCGATTACACCGCAAACTTAACGACTATTTTTTGAAAAGGCAATGTTACAAACCAAAAACTTTTGCTTCACATCCGTCCCAGTTTACCACCGCCCGCCACTTGCACTGTGCCGACGGGCGGAAAAGCCGTAGCTGGGGCATTTTCCCGGGTTTTGCAGCGAAGCGTTGCCGCCATCGCGTGACGAGAGGAAGGGCATACGCCGTGCCCGCCTCCATTTTGTGCAAAACGGGACGCAGAAAGAGCCGCAACGCCGTGCGGGTATGCCCCGCCGCGCGTTGCGGCTCTTTCTTTTGTCACCCGCCCGCCCCTGTCAGGGGGCGGAGGGCTGTGTGCATTTTGTTATTTCACCACCACCTTCTTGCCGTTCACGGTGTATACGCCGGAGGGCAGGGAGATGGAGTGCGTGCCGTTGAGGCTCTCTTTGTAGAGCGTGCGGCCCGCCGTGTCGGTGACGTTAACCAGGGTGGCGGCGGAAGTGGCGATGTCCAGCTTGCCGTAGCCGCCGCGGAAAGTGAGCGCGGCGTCGTCGGAAAGCGAGCTGATGCCCTCGGCCGTGGCGAAAGTACACTCTATGGCCAAGTCGCCGTCAACTTTCTCGGCAGGGATGGTGTACACGCCCTCGCTGAAGTCGGCGGCGGAGATTACCTCCTCCTCGTACTGGATGGTGCCGTACTTGTCGAGCTTCGTGCCGTCAAGGTTGTAGCCGTGGCGCAGGGTTGCGGACACAAACTCGAAGCCTGACGCGGGTGTAACCTTGATGGCGAGCGCCTCGCCGAAGGTCGCCTTCGTGCCGTCAAGCGCCGTGCCGTCCTCCTTGGTCACGGTGCCGTTGGTGGCGGGTGCGGAAACCGAAACCTCGTCAGCGTGTATGTTGACGCGCGTGTCGAAGATGATGCCTCCGTTGTCTGCCGTGCTCTGCACCGTGCTGCCGCCCGGGTTGAGGTCGTCCCAGTCAATCTTGAAGCGCACGCGGTAGAAACCTGCCGCCACGCTGTCGGGGATGGTGGCATCGGGCGGGGTGACCGAGCTGCCCTCGTCCACCGTCTCGCCGTTGCTGTTCAGATTTTTGCAGCAGGAGTAGGAGAAGATGTCGGAGTAGTCGGCCGGCGTGCCGTCGTCGTTGATGGTGTAAGAGAACGCGCCGTCCTTGCCGAAGTCAATGTAAACGTACGAGTGCATCCAGTCGGCGTTGAAGTCGGAGCTTACGCTGAGCGTCTCGCCTGCCTTTGCCTTGAACGACTTGTCCGTCTGGTCGATGAAGAGCAGGCCGTTGGTGCTTTGCTGCGTGTCAAACGCCTGCGCGCCGTCGGTGGGCGACGTGAAGGTGACGGTGTTGGTGTAACGCGCATTGCTACCGCTCACGCGGGTCTGCGCGGCGTCCTTGTCGTAGTTGATGGTGTAGTAGGCGTCATAGTCGGGCTCGGTGGGCTCGGTGTCGGACACAAACTGCGCGTCTATCGACACGTCACCGTCCATCATCGAGGCCTCGATGGTGTAGAGACCCTCGTCGGAGAACTTGCTTGCCTTGATGGTGTCGTTGGTGTACTGGCGCGTGCCGTACTTGTCAATCTCGTTGCCCGTGAGGTTGTACCCGTGGCTTACCACCATATAGCCAATCTTGAAGCCCGGCGCGGGAGTGGCCTTGACGGTGAACGCCTCGCCCCATGTGGCCTTTGTGTTGACCAGCTCGGTGGTTCCGTCCTCCTTGGTGATGTAGCCGTTGCGGCTGCCGGCGGAGATGGAAACCTCATCGGCGTGCACGTTGAGGCGGGTGTCGACGATGGCGCCGCCGTTGTCGGCGATGTTCTGCACCGTGCTGCCGCCTGCGTCAATGTCGTCCCAGTCCACCTTGTAGCGCATGCGGTAGAAGCCGGGATTCAGCGTGCTGGGCAGCGTGAAGGTGGGCAGTGACAGCGTGTTGGTGTTGGTAAGCGTAGTGCCCTTGCTGTTCTTTCCGCCCACATTGGAGTAGGAAGCCACATCGGAGCCGTCGGCGGGTGTGCCGTCCTCGTTGAGGTCGCAGTTGAACGAGCCGTCCTGACCGTAGTCAACGTACGCGTAGGCGTTCATCCACGTACCCGTCCAGCTGACGGACGGGGAGAGAATTTCGCCCGCCTTAGCCACCAGCGTCTTGCCGGTGAAGTCCATGTAGAGCTTCTTGGTGGAGTTCTGCGACACGGTTATCGTCTGCGTCTTGGCGCTGGGCGAGGTGATGCGTATGGCGGTGAGGTAACGGTCGGTGCGGGTCTGCGCCGTGCCCTCGGGATAGTTGACGGCATAGTAGCTCGTCACGAGCGAGGCGGTGGACTTGCTGTTTACCTCAATGTCGTCAATGTAGGCGACAAAGTCGTCGGTGAGGGTGTTGGGCGACGAGCAGTCGGGCACAACCACAAGGCTGTGTATCTCGACACCCGTGTTCCCCTTGACGGGGAAGACGGCCTCGCACCACTTGCCCGCGGCAATGGTGGTGTTGGACTTTACCCAGAACTGCTCGACATCGTTGGACTGTCCCGTGCGGTCCTTGCGCTTGCCCAGTCCCACAAGCATCACGTTGCCCTCGACGGGCTTGTGTATCAGCACATGCACATACTTGTAGGTGGGGGTTATCTCAAAAGGCTCGTTGAGGTCGACGCGGAGGCCGAACATGTTGCCGCCGAAGCGCGAGCGCTGCACGCCGGCAATCTTGGACGAGCCGTTGGGCACGATGCCCTCGTCGTTGGCCTCGTTGAGGAAATTGTCAATGACGGCGGCGTTGCCTTTCAGCTTGCCTGTGCGGAAGGGAGACTCCTCCCACGTGTCGTAAACTCCGACCGCCTTGTAGGACGAGGCATCCTCGAAGTCCACTTTTGTCTGCGCCGTGGCAAGGAGCGGTAGTGCGAAAGCCGCGAGCGCCATATAATATCTTTTCATTTTTCTGAATGGTCTTAGTGAGTACTTTCCTTGGAAAAGCGGTTAGCCGTTTAGTATATGGACACGCTCTGTATCACGGGGCATGCCTTGCAGTCGGTGAAGTTGACGCGGAGGTATTTCACCGAGGTGGCCGTCGTGGGGTAGCTGCTGGAAGTGCTGCCGTTGAGCGGAATGATGCGCTTGTAGCCCACGGTGGTTGTCTTTACGCTGCCGCCGCGCTTCGTCCATGTCTGGCCGTCGGTGCTGGTCTCGATGGAGAACGCGCGCACGCGCTGCCCGAGCTTTATGTGCTCCATGATGGAGACGTACCGGGGAGCCGCGCCGTCCGCCCACTCAAAGGTGAGGGTGCCGGTGGTGGTGCCGTCGTCGGTAGCCCAGTAGGTGTCCTTGCTTCCGTCCGTCACGTTGGAGGCCTCGAAAGTGCGTCCCGTACCCGCGGTGCGGGTGGAGGTGGCCGTCACTGTGGCGTCCTTGGCGAGGTCGGTGCCGAGACGCTTCGTCAGCATCTCGCCCAACTCTTTCAGGCGGCTGACGGTGGCGGAGGGAAGTTCGCCGCTCTGGTCGGGCGGGCAGTTGAGGATGAGGGTGGCGTTGCGTCCCACGGTCTCAAGGTACATCTGGAAGAGGCGCTCGGCGCTGAGTACGCTCTCGCCGCTGTGCCAGAACCATCCGCCCGAGCTTATCTTGGCGTCGCTCTCGCCGGGCTGCCAGTACCACGCGCCCTCGGTGCCGTACATGCCGTTGCTTTCGCCGGCATATCCGTAGTCCTCGGTGCTCCAGTTGGTCTCGCCGGCCCAGCCTTCCTCGTTGCCTATCCAGCGTGCCTCGCCGCCTACGCCCCAGAGGACGCAGTCAGGGCACACCTTGTGCACGGTGTCGCGCAGGTTGGGCACGTCATAGTAGGTGGAGCGATCCACGCTTATCGAGGTGTTTTTGCCGCCGTAGTAGCCGGAGCCGCCGTTGGCTCCGTCAAACCACATCTCAAACTGATCCGAGCCGTACTGCGCCAGCTCCGCGCACTGACGGAGGAAAACGTCCTTCACGTACGAGTCGGTGCCGTAGAGGGAGTTGTTGCGGTCCCAGGGGGAAACATAGAAGCCGTATTTCATGCCGAGCTTCTGGGCAGCCGCCGCGAAGTCGCGCGGCACGTTGGTGTTCTGCGCGTTGGCGTTGGACGACTTCGTACAGTTGTGGTCGGTGGTTGCGGTGGGCCAGAGGCAGAAGCCGTCGTGGTGCTTCACCACGGCGATGCCGCCCTTCATGCCCGCCGCCTTTACAGCGGTGAGCCACTGCTCGGGGTTGGGGACTTTGGTGGGCGCAAACTTGTTGACGTCCTCGTCGCCGTTGCCCCACTCAAGCCCCGTGTAGGTGTTCATACCGTAATGGAAGAAGGCATAAAACTCCGTTTCCTGCCATTTCAGCTGTCGGGGTGCGGGTACGGGGTGAACGGGAGCCGGCTCGTTTTCGGGGTTGGCCACCGTCTCCGACACCTTCGTTAGCTGCGCCTGCGCCGTGAAAGGCATGGCCGCAGCCATGCAGAGGGCGGAGGCGAAAAGTGTAATTCTTTTCATAGATAGAAGGTTGGTGATTGGTTTAGTTTCCTGATAGGATATCGCGTCGCAACGCCTGTGATGGCACGGCGTGCTGCTGCCGCTGTTTCCGGCTGCCCCCCGGGAAATGCCCGGGACAAATTCCGCCAAGACAGAAAAAAGCCAAGATTGCCTGAACTTTGCCGAGGCGGGGGAGCGCACCACACGAAGCGTACGTGCAGGAAATGCCTGCGTGGGGCGCGTTTTGCCAAAAGCGGCTTACAAATGTTTGCCTTTTTTGCCAAACGGCAAAGCTTTTGGCGGAAAAGTTGGATGTAGGCGGTGCAGGGAGCGGGTGCGGCGGGCGTGCCAAGGAAGACGCTGCCGCCCCGCCCGGTGGTGTTTCCTCCGGGCGGGGCGGCCTTTGTTTGCCAACATGTCACTCCGCAGCCTGCTCCACGGCAAACTTTTCGGGATGCTTGCCAGCGAACGGGGCGTAGTATTCCATTATCTCGCGCATGTCCCGCTCTATGTCACCGGAGGGCGTGAGGGTGCGCGTGCACACTATCTCGCGCTTGGCGTAGTCGATGCCGTAGAGCAGTATGGGCAGTCCGGCCTTGAGCGCGATGTAGTAGAAGCCGCGCTTCCACCGCGTCACCTTTGAGCGTGTGCCCTCGGGAGTCACCGCAAGGCAGAACACGCTGCTTTCCCGCGCATGCTCGGCCAGCTGGTCGGTGAGGCTCGTGCGCTTGTCACGGTGTACGGGTATGCCGCCGAGGCGGCGGAACAGCGTGCCGAGCGGGGGGAAGAACCACTCACGCTTCATCAGGAAGTTGGCGCGGCGTCCCAGCGAGTTGTAGTAGAGTTCGCCTATGACGAAGTCCCAGTTGCTGGTGTGCGGCGCGACGCAGATGACGCACTTGTCGGGTATGGGCTGCGTCACACGCACCGTCCACCCCATCCGCCGGTAGAGCAGGTGGCGGCAAATTTTTTGGATAAGCATATGCCCCGCGCTCAGGCTTTCAGGATGCGGTCGCTGATGCTGTTCACTTTTTCGGTGAACTCTTCCTTGAACTTGCGGTAGAACGTCTTTTCCGCGCCGCGCTCACTATGGCTGATGCGGGCGACGTACTCGTTGTAGAGGTCGAGTACCTCGAGAATGATGCCGTCAAGCGTTTCCGCGTCCGCGCCCTGGCACATTTTGAGCGCCACGCAGTCGGTGAGCAGGTCACCGGTTATCATCTTCACGCTTTTCTTGAGTTGCTTGCGGTTTGCCATGGTATCTTTCTTTTTATTGGTTTTACGCCAGCGTGCCTTTATTTGTCGGGCACGATGATGTCCATTCCTTTTATAATGGCCTGCTCGTTGACGGGCAGTAGGTTGTGGTGGCGCTCGGGGAGCGTCTTGCGCAGTGCCTTCATCACGCTTTCGGTCTGCACGATGGGGTGCAGGCGGAGAAAGCCGCCAAGCACAAACATGTTGAAGCACTTCATCATCTTCATCTCCGCCGCAGTCTCCATGGCCGGCGTGTGCCAGCTCTTGATGTCTCCGCGCGCGGGCTTGTCAATGATGCCGAAGCTGTCGTATATCAGGTCGCCGCCCGCCTTCACCTTGGGCTGGAACTTGTCCAGCGAGGGCTGGTTGAGCAATATGGCGGTGTCGTAGCTGCTCAGGATGGGCGAGGAGATGGACGTGTCGCTCACTATGACCGTCACGTTGGCCGTTCCGCCGCGCTGCTCGGGGCCGTAGGCGGGCATCCACGTCACTTCCTTTCCCTCCATAAGGGCGGCGTAGGCAAGTATTTTGCCCATGGAGAGCACGCCCTGTCCGCCGAAGCCCGATATGATGATTTCCTGTTTCATTGTTTCTTGCGTGTTTCCGCCTTGCGGGGCGGTGTGCCGTCCGCAAGGGCGGCGTGTCATTCGTCTTTCAGGTCGCCCACGTGGTAGAAGTCAAACATATGCTCCTCCATCCACTCGTTGGCCTTGACGGGCGGCAGTTTCCACCCGGACGAGCAGGTGGACACAATCTCCACAAGGTTGGAGCCCTTGCCCGCCATCGAGTTTTCGAAAGCGTGGCGCAGGGCTTTCTTGGCTTTGCGTATGGCCGCCACGCTGTGCACACTCTGGCGGGTGACATAGGCGGTTCCCTCAAGACGCGCCGCAAGGTCGGTGATGTTAAGCGGATAGCCGTGTATCTTCGGGTCGCGCCCGTAAGGGCAGGTGGCCGTCTTCATACCCACGAGCGTGGTGGGTGCCATCTGTCCGCCAGTCATTCCGTATATGGCGTTGTTGATGAATATCATCGTGATGTTCTCCCCTCGGTTGAGGGCGTGTATGCTTTCCGCCGTGCCTATGCAGGCGAGGTCGCCGTCGCCCTGGTAGGTGAAGACGAGGCGGTCCGGCCAAAGCCGCTTGCAGGCCGAGGCCAGCGCGGGGGCGCGTCCGTGCGCCGCCTCCTGCCAGTCGATGTCTATATAGCGGTACGCGAAGACGGCGCAACCCACGGGACTTATGCCGATGGTGCGCTCCTCCATCCCCATCTCCGCTATGACCTCAGCCACGAGCTTGTGCACCACGCCGTGCGAGCACCCGGGGCAGTAGTGCATATTGGTGTCGTTGAGCAGCTCGGGCTTGGCGTAAACCAGGTTTTCGGGCTGAATGATGTCTTCTCTCTTCATATCTCTTGTGTGGGAATATGCGGTTCTCTCTCGTGTAGGGAATACAAATAGCGGCGTCACTTCCTCATGGAGGGGATGCGCAGCACCACCTCCACCATTTTCACCAGCACCGCGGCAAGCGCCGTGGCATACCACGGCGTGAGGCTGCCGCCCTTGTGCGCCGCCCAGGCCACGCCGACCATCGCCGCCACCGCCATCAGTATGAATATCGTGTTCAGTGCGTTGCGCAGGCGCAGGTTGCCCCGCCGCGCGTCGCGCCGAAGCCGCTCATGCCTTTCGCGCCTCTCGCGCAGACTGCGCAGGGCGGGACTTTCAGCCTCCGCCGGCGCGGCGGTGTAATGGCTTTCGGGCTTTGTTTCCATTGTGGTTCCCCTTGTTTTTGCCTTGTCAGGCTTTGCGAAGCTCGTCAAGGGCATTTATTATCTCATCGGGGGCAGGTACTATGCCGCCCAGGCGGCCATAGTGGCGCACGGGGACGCGTCCCTCGGCGGCGCAACGCACATCAAACACCATCTGACCTGCGTTTATCTCCACCACCAGCAGTCCCTTCACCTTTCCTGCGAGCGCAGCAATTTCCTTTTCGGGGAACGGCCAGAGCGTCACGGGACGGAAAAGTCCCACTTTAAGCCCTTTCTCGCGGGCGGTGTCAACGGCTTTCTGCGAGATGCGGGCGGCGGAACCGAAAGCCACGATGGCGTACTCGGCGTCGTCAAGGCGGTATGTGTCGTAGCGGACCTCCTTTTCCTTTATCTCGCGGTATTTCTTCTGCAAGTGGCGGTTTTTCTCCTCCATCTTCGCGGGGTCAAGCTCAAGGGAAGTTATCACGTTGGGACCGCGTTTCTTCATGCCGTGGCCGTTTGCCGCCCAAGGACACTCGCGCACAATCTCCTCCTCCGTGCGGCGGGGCTTGAAAGGCGGCAGCACCACCTTTTCCATCATCTGCCCTATGACCCCGTCGGAAAGTATCATCGCCGGGTTGCGGTAGCGGAAAGCGAGGGTGAACGCCAAGTCGACAAAGTCCGCCATCTCCTGCACCGAGGCCGGCGCAAGCACAATCACGTTGTAGTCGCCGTTGCCGCCGCCGCGCGTGGCCTGGTTGTAGTCGCCCTGCGAGGGCTGTATCGTACCCAAACCGGGACCGCCGCGCTGCACGTTGACTATAAGGCCGGGCACCTCCGCGCCCGCCATATAGCTGATGCCCTCCTGCATAAGCGCCACGCCGGGCGAGGAAGAGGAGGTCATCGCGCGTTTCCCCGTGCCGCCCGCGCCGTAGAGCATATTGATGCTTGCCACCTCGCTCTCCGCCTGTAGCACCACCATGCCGGTGGTTTCCCAGGGTTTCTGCTCGGCCAGCGTCTCCAGCACCTCGCTCTGCGGGGTTATGGGGTAGCCGAAATATCCGTCACACCCGCAGCGTATGGCGGCGAGTGCTATGGCCTCGTTGCCTTTGAGCAGGAGTATCTCGTTTTCTTCTTTCATTGCCGTTGTCTGTTCTTGTGGCTTCTTTTGGTTGCGCCCGCCCGTTATGACTGCGGCGCGGGCAGAACCTTATTCCTCTTTCTTGCGGTAGACCGAAATGCAGCCGTCGGGGCATACAATGGCGCAGGATGCGCACCCTATGCAGGTGTCGGCCACCTCGCGGCAGAAAGCGTATCCCCGGTGGTTTACTTCGCCGGTGGTGAGCGCGAGCGTCTTCGTGGGGCATGCCACGATGCACAGGCTGCATCCCTTACAGCGCTCGGTGTCTATCACCACGGCTCCTTTCATTTTTCCCATGGCGCGTGTGTCTTGTGTGTGCTTGGTTGTTATGTTCGCTTGCGCGGCGCGGTGTCACTGGTTGTAGAGGTCCTTGTTGTGGAACTCCATAATATCCTCCAACATCAGGCGGCACTCCCGCGCGGGACTTTGCGGGTCGAGTCTCTCGGCGGCGAGGAAAGCGTTGAGAGCCTGCCGCCAGTCGGAGCGCCGCATATGTGCCTTGCCGCGCAAGTAATGCAGCTCCGCGCTTTCGCCGTCTGTCCCTTCAGCCTCGTCCGCCAAACGCAGGGCGAGCCCCGCATCGCCTTTGGCGAGCGCCGCGTTTATCTCTTCCTGGCGTGTTGTCTTATCCATTAATGTGGCGGAGGCGATGCGTGAAGGCCGCTTGCAGCGAGTGATTTTGCGCACTGCGGTTTGCAGCTCCGCCGCTTTGCCTGCTTCGGAGCTTAGGGCAAAGTTACGCCTAATTATTTATTACGCGCCCCCGCGTCGCCTTTTTCCCCTATTTTTCGGACGGGCACGCCTTTTGTCACGGCAAACGGATTGCTTCGCCGGCGTTGCGTCAAACCGCACGTGGTCAAAGAAGCTCCAGCGCGGGGATGTGTATCCGTCCACGCCCGTAGTCGAGCACGCCGCGTGAGGCGAGCGAGGCGAGCATGCCGGAAACGCGGAGCCGCGTCGTGCCCAACTCGCCAGCAAGCGTCTCCATACGCACACGCAGAGTCTTATCCCCCACGGGACGCAGGCACCGGCGTAGGAGGAAAGAGCGGAAGCGCTCCTCCAGCTCCGCTCCGCGCCGTCGCCAGAGATAAGAGGAATAGAGCTGTGCCTGCGTGCTGAGAAGGTTATGGAAATTCATCTGGAAAACCGGGTAACGCAGCAAGAGCCCGGTTACCCCACGTTTGTCAAGCAGCACGGCCTGCGCCTCACCCGCCGCCCGCACCGTGCGCGGCTGCCGGTTGTGCAGTCCGTAGAGTGTCTCAAAAGGGAAAGTGAACGGGGCTTTCACGCGTTCGCAGAGCGTGTAGTTGTGTTCGGGACTCTCAGCCTCGCAGTCCACCTCGCCGCCCAGCAGCATGCAGATGGAGCGGCACTCGTCCCCTTGGCGGCACACCACCTCGCGGGCGCGGTAGGTGCGGAAGTCAAAGGCGGTGCGCCCCACGATGTCAAGGAAGTCGAGGCGGCTGAACCCCTGGAAAAGCGGGGTGAGCAAAAGGCGGGAAGAGAAATCCACGGGCTACACGTTGTTGGGGCGGTGAAACATAGGAAAAGGCGATGAACACAAGATAACGCCGTGGGGCGGGGAAACGCTAATAAGACAAGTAAGCAACGCGAGAACTATGGTCTGCGTGCCACGCCCCTACGGGAAGCCGTCCCTACTCCACCTCCCTTACACGCATTTTGCCTTGCGCGTCACTATATATAAATATGGCGCGGAGCGACTTGTCCCCCTTCACCACCGCCGCCGCGCTGTCAAGCCCCATCACCATAAACGCCGTGGCGTAGGCGTCGGCCGTGGCGCAGTCACGCGCCATCACAGTGGCCGAGAGCAGGGAGTGACGCACAGGCCGCCCGGTGCGCGGGTCGATGGTGTGGGCGTACTTGCGTCCGTCACGTTCGTAAAAGTTGCGGTAGTTTCCGCTCGTCGCAACCGCCCCGCCGGAAAGCTCCACCACTTTCTCTATGATGCCGTCGCCGCCGCCCTCCACGGGCTTGCTGACACCGATCTGCCACGGGCGGCCGTCCGGGTTGCGCCCCTTGGCAACCACCTCGCCGCCAATCTCCACCATATAGTTGCGCACTCCGTGCTCACGCAACAGCCGCGCCACGCGATCCACGCCGTAGCCTTTCGCTATGGCACCGAAGTCAAGCATCACACGCGGGTCACCCTTCACCACGCTGTCGCCGCACAGCGACACAAGGCGGTAACCCACGAAAGCACGCAGCGAGTCCACCGCCGCATCGGTGGGGAACTCCCCTTTCTTGAAACCGAAGCCCCACGCGTTGACCAGCGGCATGACGGTGACATCAAACGCGCCGCCAGTGGCCCGGCTCACCTCAAGCGAGCGCGAGAGCACCTCGCGCAGCATCTCGTCCGCGTGCGCCGTGGCACCGGTGTTGATGCGGGACACAGTGCTGGCGGGATTGAAGACGGAAAGACTGGCGTCCACGCGCCGAAGCTCGGCCACGATCTGCGAGTCAAGCGGCTCGGCGCACTCGTACTTGATGTGGTAGAGCGTGCCGAAGACAGGTCCCTCGGCCACGCGCAGCCGCGCCGTGCCGCGGAAGCAGAGTATCCACACGCTGCCCGCCACGAGGAGTGCAAGGAAGACGACCGCCAGCGCGGTCTTCGTGCGCTTTTTCATAAAGGAGCTATAATAATCTGGGGGTGTCAGATGTCGAATATCACGTTAAACGTGCCGCCGATGCAGTGGCCGCCGTTGCGTCCGAAGCCAGGCACATACCACGCGCTGCCGTGCGGCGACGCGCTGTCGTGCAGCCGCTGGCGGTAGCGCACGCTCCAGCCGAGATGAAGCATTCCCCACACCTTGGCCTCCAGCCCGAACACGACCTCCGCCCAATGCGTGGCTCCGTGCAGCCCCGTCAAGTTGAAATCCGTCGCCGTGCCGTAAAAGCTGTCGGCGATGGCGGGACCGCCCATGCTGTACTTGTACGAGGAGAAGCCGTAGCGCAGACCGGCGTAGATGCGGTTGCCGCTGCGGCGGTCCTTGGCCACGTTGTAGTCCATCCCCACGCGGAAGTAAGGCGCTGACACCTTGAAATGGTTTTCGGTAGTCTCGTTTGTGTTGTCGCTCACGCCCCACCCCATCTCAGCCACGGGGAAATAGCGCCCACGCAGGTTGACGCGCGCGGCCGCCTCATACTGCCCGTAAGACGTCAGCACGGCCATCACCGCACCGCAGAGGTCGACCGAAACACTCACGCCGGCAAAGAAAGGTATGGCACGCTGTGCCTCAAGCGCGGCGGCGGCCTCCTCGCGCGAGGTGTACTGCACCCCGCGCACGGGTGCGGCGGCCGTCGCCGCCTTTTCCGTCCGCACGCTGTCAGTTCTGCCCGGCCGCTGCGCCAGACTCTGCGCCGGGCGGCTAATTGCCAGCAGAATGATGAAGGAAAATGCGGACGTTCTCAATGTCATCGTAGTTTACCGCGCGGCGCACAAGCGACACGCTGTCAATGGTGAGGGGGAAAGAGCGCGCCTCCTGCGCAGAAAAGGACACACCGCCGAGCTCGTGAAAGACGGAGGCGGGGCAGTCCACCGACTCAAAGTGTATGGATGGCTGGTGGGTGAGGAAAAGCGTGTCGACGGCTGTGTGCTCGGCCGCATCGGCGAAGCGCAGCAGCAGCGTGTCGCGCGTGCCGCCCTCGCGCAGGGGCAGCAGGAATGTGCTCACACCCACAGCCCTATTGAGCAGCGTGGTATCGCGCCCGGCGGGACTCACCGTGAGCGTGTCGGTGAGCGTGTACGCCGCACCCGTCCCCGTGGTGTAGAGGTTGCACTGCATGCGCACCACGTTGTCAAGGGGGCAGTCAATGTTGGTGCAGGCGGTAAGCGCCACCACCGCGCCAAAGACCGCGCAGGCTTTACACAAAGTCATCTTCTCTCTGGTCTTGCTTTCTTGGGGCGGAAAGCACCTCCCGGCAACACCCGTTTGCAGCTGCCGGTAGAATTTCATTCACCCTAAATCTCTTTCTCTATCTGGTAGTCGTTTCGCCCTGCGGCGTTGCGGCTGATAAGTTCACCGAGGAAGCCGGCTACGAAAAGCTGCGTGCCGAGTATCATCATCGTCAGCGCGATGTAGAAGTAGGGCGACTCGGTCACGAGGTGCACGGGGTTGCCCGAGTAGAGGTTGTAGAGTTTCACCGCCCCCACCACCACACAGGCCACAAAGCCCAGGAAAAACATCACCGAACCGAGGAAGCCAAACACGTGCATCGGCTTGAGGCCGAAGCTGTTGAGAAACCAGAGCGAAAGCAGGTCGAGGTAGCCGTTGACAAAGCGGTTGAGTCCGCCGAACTTCGTTTTGCCGAACTTGCGTGCCTGGTGGTGTACCACCTTTTCGCCGATGCGGGAGAAGCCGGCGTTTTTCGCGAGGTAGGGGATGTAACGGTGCATCTCGCCGTACACCTCAATGTTTTTCACCACTTCGAGCCGGTAGGCCTTGAGTCCGCAGTTGAAGTCGTGCAGGTTGTGTATGCCGCTCACACGCCGCGCCGTGGCGTTAAAGAGCTTGGTGGGCAGCGTCTTCGAGAGCGGGTCGTAACGTTTCTGCTTGTAGCCGGAGACGAGGTCGTAGCCGTCAGCGGTTATCATGCGGTAAAGTTCGGGAATCTCGTCGGGCGAGTCCTGCAAGTCGGCGTCCATCGTCACCACCACGCGCCCCTGCGCGGCGCGGAAACCGCAGAAGAGTGCGGGCGACTTGCCGTAGTTGCGGCGGAATTTGATGCCGTGCACGCGGGCGTCCTTGCTTGCGAAGCCCTCTATCACGTCCCATGAGCTGTCGGTGCTGCCGTCGTTGACGAATATCACCTCGTAGGAGAAGTGGTTTGCCTCCATCACGCGCCCAATCCATGCGTAAAGCTCGGGCAAGCTCTCCGCCTCGTTGAAGAGGGGCACCACGACGGATATGTCGTACTTGTATTCCATTGCTGCTGATGTGCTGTGTGTTTTCTTTCTTTTCTGCGGAAAGCGCGTACCCTCACCGGCTTGGCGGGAGCATCATCCGGCTAACACGACCGTCCCGTGACTTGTCACGCCGCGTCGCCGCTTCCCCCGCGCCGCGCCAGTGCCGCAATCACCACGGAGATGAGCGGACCGAAGATGACGGAGAAGTAGATGGGCACGACTGCGTAGGTGGCCGCCCCTACGGCCTGCATGGCATCGGCAAGTCCCTCCGCCCCGCGACCGCCCGAAATCATTTCCAGCTCCGCTGTGAGTCCGGACTGCTGCAGAGCGGCCAGCGTCTCTGGGCTTTGCAGTGCCTGTGCGTACGCGGTGAATATGGCGCCGTGGTCGAAGAAACGGAGGTAGACAAAGATGCAGAGCGACACCCAGAGCGTGGCATACAGCCCCGTGAAGAGGGCGTGCAAAAAGCCGGACGCGAAAGAGAAGCTGCCGTCGGAACCGGCCGACACGCGCCGGAAGCGCAGTGTGAGCGCCGCCGCCAGGACGGGCGCGGCGAAAACCATCACCGAGAAGAGCGTGGAAAGGAACGGATAGACGAACGACCAACGGAAAGCCGTGAGCGAAAGGATGCCGAAGAGCCCCAGCCCCACGCCGTCCTGCATGGCAAAAGCGTTGATTTGTCTTACTCTCTCGTTGTTCTGCATAAGCGTGCCTTCCCCTTTCTGTATGTGTATGCTTGTGCAAAGGTAGCGGATGGGCGGCGACGGACAAAGCGTTTGCCGTGTTTATCCCGCTTGCGCCCGCCCGCGCGGACACCGGCGGGGGCGCTCGCCGGGGAAACGCCATCCGCCGCCACGCACGGGGAAAAGGCAAAGGGGCGCGACAGCCCTTACGCCGTCGTGCCCCCTTGCTGTGGATTTCACACCTGCCGGAGCATGCGCCCCGGGCGCGGCAGTGTCAGAGATTGGCTTTCTCTATGTCCTTGAAATACTTGTACGTGCCGTGTGTGATGCTCTCGCAGGCCGCCTCGTCGCAGACGATGATGCCATGCTCGTGCATCTGCAGCACGGAGATAGTCCACATCTGCGTGACGGGACCCTCAATGGCTGCCTGCAGGGCGCGTGCCTTGTTGTGTCCGTTGCACAGAATGAGCACCTCCTTGGCGGACATCACCGTGCCGACTCCCACGGTGAGCGCGGTGGCGGGCACGTCCTCGGGTTTTCCGCCAAAGAAGCGGGAGTTGGCCACGCGCGTGTCGGTGGTGAGGGTCTTCTGGCGCGTGCGGCTCGTGAGCGAGCTGCCCGGCTCGTTGAAGGCGATGTGCCCGTCGGGGCCGATGCCGCCGATGAAGAGGTCGATGCCGCCTGCCTCGGAAATCATCTGCTCATAGTGCGCGCACTCGGCTGCGAGGTCGGCGGCGTTGCCGTTGAGGATGTGTATGTTCTCCTTCGGGCAGTCAATGTGGTTGAAGAGGTTGGTGGCCATGAAAGAGTGGTAGCTCTCGGGATGGCTCTCAGGAAGACCCACGTACTCGTCCATATTGAAGGTCAGCACATGCTTGAAGCTCACGCGTCCCTCCTTGTTGGCTTTAACCAGAGCCTTGTACATGCCGATGGGCGAGGAGCCGGTGGGCAGTCCCAGCACGAAAGGCTTCTCCGCCGTAGGGTTGGCGGCGTTTATCTTGTTCACCACGTAGTCGGCGGCCCACTGCGACAGTTGCTCATAGTCGGGCTCAATGATAACTCTCATTTCTTCGCTTTATTATTTAAGGTGTTGGATATTCCTCGCAAAATTATGATTTTCTCCGCAAACGCGCCAAGGCACGGCGGGGCGAATTGCGCGGCGGAACGGCAAGGGAAGACGGTCAGCGCACAGTCTTGCGCCCGTCGACAATGTACACGCCCTTTGCGGGGATGAAACGCAGCCGTCGCCCGGAGAGGTCGTACACGCCCTGCGACCGCGCGGAGGGGGCGGCAGCCACAGCCGACACGCCCGTCAGCTTGGGGTTCTCCACCGAAACCGTGAAGGAGGTGAGTACCACCGGCTTGTTGTCACCTTTCTGCGTGAAGCTGGTACTCTGCTGCGACAGCCCCTCCACTGCGAAATGCTGTTTGTCCGTACCGCTCGTGCCCGTCACGCTGCCGGCGGTGAAGGTGATGGCGGAGGTGTTGCCCGTACCGTTGGCGTAGTCGAAGCGGTAGCCCGTGATGACATAGCCCGTGGGCACGGCAAGCGTGTAGGTTGCGCTGCCCGCCACGCCCGAGTAAAGCACCACATCCGTGCCGTTGGCCGCCATATTGTTGGCGGGACAGGTGAGCGTGAGCTGCGGATTGGTGCGCATGCTGCGCCAAGTCTTGTTGAACACGCCGGAGGGGTTGTCGTAGCTGCCCTCGCTGAGCGACACCTCAAACTCCCCCTTCACGAAGTCGGAGGGCGACGGCTCGGGCAGCTGCGTCTCCACGATGCGGTACTGGCAGCCGGTGTCGTCACGGTCCTGCCCGCTCTCCCCGCTGCTCCAGTTGTACACGGCGTTGTTGAGGTTGGTCTGGTTAATCTGCACCTTTCCGCTGCTGATGATGAAGAGTCCCGGCGTGTTGCTGTAACTCAGTGTCCATCCGGCCGAGGGCTGCGCGGCGGTGGCGGTGAGCTGATTGTTGTAGGAGGATGCCGGACTGACGTAAGTGCCGTCGGAGGCGTTGACGATGTCATAGGTGTCAGTGCCCGCACGCTTTACAAACTTCCACATCGAGGCGGCCTGCCCCGCGCCGTCTGCCGTGCCGGTGAGTCCCGCCCCCGCGCCTGACGAGGTGAGGTAGCGGCTGCCGCGCTGCGGCGTGTAGAGCTGGTACCAAACCTCCGTCTCCTCCGTGGAGGCTGTGGGAGGCGTGATGTAAGGCAGGGCGGCCGTCACCGTGGCGGCGAGCGACGTGGCAGCCGTCTGCATCGCGTCGTTGGTGGCGGTGCCCGAGGCAAGCAGTGCGTAGCCCTCCTTCACGGCCGTGGCGATGTCGCCAGCGTGCGCGGTGGCTATCTGTCCCACTGCGTCGCCCACCTCCACATCCTCGGCCGTGGTGATGGCTTTGGCCAGCGCGGTGCGGGCGGCGAAGACGGCAAGCCGCTCCTCGGCCTCGGTGTCTGTCGTGGCGCGGGTGTCGCCGCCCATCAGCGGGGCGAGTATCTGCGACCACCGCGCGTAGCCCTTGCCGTAGAGGTACACCCCGGTGAAGAGTCCGGTGTCCGCCACGCCGTTCTTCACCATCTTGGTGTAGGTTTCAGGCACGTACGTCACATTTTCCATGTCCGCCGCGAGGGCTTCAAGCTTCTCGTTGAGGGGCTGTATGTAGGTGGTGTTTACCGAAGCGTCGGGCGAGGGATAGACGGCACATATATATAGGTGTCTCCGGGGCGTATCCGCGCACTTTCTCCACGAATGTCTTGTACTTCGCCGCGACGGTGGCGGCGGCCGTCTTGCCGTAGGCTTCCGAGAAGCCGAGCTGTATGTACACCTGCGCTGGTGCCTCGTTGGTGCTGTTACCCTTGAAGATGTTGGGCAGCATAGCCTGCATGGTGGAGATGTCGCTTCCCGGCACGCCCCAGCCCGAGGCTCGCGTCTTCACATGGGCGGAGTGGAGCAGCTCATGCCACTCGCCCCCGTTTACGGTGCCGTCGCCTATGAAAAGTATGTCGTCCTTTTTCACGGGAGCGAAGCCGAAGTAAGTGCAGCGCTCTCCGTGCACACCGCTAAGTCCGCACGCGTTGTCGGAGGCGGAGGCGGGGTAGGCGCAGTCACTGCCCACATAGGGGGCGACGGCCTGACACCAGATGCGGTAGCCCTCGGCCGTGAGGTGCACGCCGTCGAGGGTGTACTTGCCGGAGGGTATACCGGTGAATTTGTCCCACAAGTCAATATACGTCGCGCCGTACTCCTCGCACAGGCGGCGTATGCTGTCGTTGGTCCCGAGCTCACCGGCAAGGGTGCGCAGCCCCAACGTGCTGGGCAGTATGCTCTGCATGTACACCTGCGTCTGCGGACTCTCCTCCTTGCAGCGGCGCAGCGTGCGGCGCACGTTGGCGGCGACGTAGGCGGGAGTGTTCATCCCCTCGGTGCCTATGTCGTTGGTGCCCATCATAAAGAATATCTTGGCGGGACGGCCGGCAAGCACGCTCTCAAGGTTTTCCACCATCTCGTCGGTCACCGCGCCGGAGTTGCCGCGGTTGAGCACCTTGGGGTTGCCGAAGGCTTCCCACCACTCGTGCATGTTGGTGATGCTGTTGCCAAGGAAAACAATGTTGTCGCTCTCCACTCCCAGCACCTTGAATACGTCGTAGCGGTGGTTGCGGAAGGGCAGGTCGGCCAGCGCGGCAGCGGGCGCGAGCAGCAACAGCAGCGCCAGCGCGAGGTAGTTCTTTTTCATAGCATTCTGGTTTTGTGTGTTTCTTCCCCGCAAATGTAAACACCCCCGCTGTTTCCACCAAACGCGCCGCCGCATTTGCTTGTCCGCAGGGCGGCGCGGGACGGGGCGAACACGTGCGCACCAGCGGCACGCTCCGCACGGTTTGCCACGCAGCCAGGACTGATTTCCTTGTGTCTTTGTGCCATTTTGCGTCACTTTGTGACAAGATATGACAATCGCCGACCGAGGCAAATCGGGATGGCGTTTGAGCTTATAGCATGCGTGAGCGCAAAAAATACGCCTCAACACTTTACCGACACACAAGAAAGCCTTAATTTCGCTGCAAAGCAGGCGAAGGCGGCACACCGCTCCCACACAGCACGGGGAAACGGCATGGTCGCGCTCCGACCGAGCCCTTTATACGGGGAAACTTGCAACCTTTCCAGCATACACACAAAGACATGAAAAAGTACAATTTCGGCGCGGGGCCGTCCATACTCCCGCAAGAAGTGATGAAAGCCACGGCAGACGCCTGCGTGGACTTCGGCGGAATGGGCCTCTCGCTTATGGAGATAAGCCACCGCACGAAAGAGTTCCAGGCCGTGATGGACGAGGCACAGGCTCTCTTCAAGGAGCTGCTCGGCGTGCCCGAGGGATACTCGGTGCTCTTCCTCGGCGGCGGCGCGAGCACGCAGTTCTGCATGGTGCCCTACAACCTGCTCGAGCACAAGGCGGCGTACCTCAACACCGGCGTGTGGGCTAAGAAGGCTCTTAAGGAGGCGAAGCTCTTCGGCGAGACCGTGGAGGTGGCTTCGTCTGCCGACTCCAACTACACCTTCATCCCCAAGGACTACACCGTGCCGGCCGATGCCGACTACTTCCACATCACCACCAACAACACCATCTACGGCACCGAGCTGCACGAAGACCCTGAAAGCCCCGTGCCTATGGTTGCGGACATGTCGAGCGATATCCTCTCCCGTCCCGTAGATGTGAGCAAGTACGCGCTCATCTACGGCGGCGCGCAGAAAAACCTCTCCATGGCGGGCGTGACCTTCGTCATCGTGCGCGACGACATCCTCGGACACGTGAGCCGCCCCATTCCCACGATGCTTGACTACCGCACGCACGTGGAGAAGGGGTCGATGTTCAACACCCCGCCCGTGGTGCCCATTTACTGCGCCATGCAGACACTGCGCTGGATTAAGGCTAACGGCGGCGTGAAGGAAATGGAGCGACGCGCACACGAGCGTGCCGAGCTGCTGTACGGGGAGATTGACCGCAACACGCTCTTCCAGGGCACGGCTGCAAAGGAGGACCGCTCGCTGATGAACATCTGCTTCGTCATGGCCGACGGGTACAAGGAGCTGGAGGCGGACTTCCTGGCGTTTGCCCAGAGCAAGGGCATGCAGGGCGTGAAGGGACACCGCTCGGTAGGCGGCTTCCGCGCCTCGTGCTACAACGCCATGCCGCTTGAGGGCGTGAAAGCGCTCGTGGCCTGCATGCAGGAGTTTGAGCAAATGCACAAGAAAGCCTAAACAAAAGTTCTGACGGATGGACGGGTAAACAGACTGACGGACACGCGCCGCATGGCACGGTTAACGACGCCGCTGTTTACCCGCCCCGCGTTTACGCCAGACAAAAGGTAAAACACAACGCGATGAAAATACTTGTAGCCACAGAGAAGCCTTTCGCCCCCGTGGCAGTGGAGGGCATCAGGGAAATTGCCGAAAAAGCCGGGCACACACTCGCCCTGCTGGAAAAATACACGGAGGAAACGCAGCTGCTTGCCGCCGTGACCGACGCCGACGCGCTGATTGTGCGCTCGGACAAGGTGGACGCGGAGGTGCTTGACGCCGCAAAAAACCTCAAGATTGCCGTACGTGCCGGCGCGGGCTATGACAACATCGACCTCGCCGCCGCGACAAGCCACGGCGTGGTGGTGATGAACACGCCGGGACAGAACGCCAACGCCGTGGCGGAGCTTGTGGCGGGACTGCTGCTTTACTGCGTGCGCGGCGGCTTCAACGGCGCGGCGGGCACGGAGCTGCGCGGCAAGCGTCTGGGCATGATGGCCTTCGGAGCAGTGGCGCAGAACCTCGCACGCATAGCAAAGGGCTTCGGCATGGAACTTTCGGCGTACTCGCCCACGGGACACCCGCAGAAGATCGCCGACGCGGGACTTGCCGTGTGCGCCACACCCGCTGACCTCTTCGCCTACAACGACATCGTGAGCCTGCACATCCCGTCCACTCCCGAGACGCGGGGCAGCATAGGGTATGACCTCGTGGCCAAGATGCCCAAGGGAGGCATACTGGCCAACTCGGCACGGCAGGACATCATTGACGAAGACGGACTGCTGCGTGCGATGCGCGAAAGGGAGGACCTGCGCTACGTCACCGACCTCAAGCTCAAACGCCACGAGGAGGCGGTGGAGCTGCTCGGCACACGCTACATCTACACACCGAAGAAGATGGGCGCGCAGACAAAGGAGGCCAACGTCAACGCCGGCCTCGCCGCCGCGTGCCAGATATGTGCCTTCTTCAAGGACGGCGACACCACTTTCAAGGTGAACTGACACGACTACACCACGAGGGCGCGGCCGCCGTCGGTGGCCGCGCCCCCGCTTTTTGCCCCAACACCCCAAACCGCAAGCAGAAAGCCATGCCAAAAATAAAGCCCTTCAAAGGCCTGCGCCCGCCAGTGGAGCTGGTGGAGCGCGTGGAGAGCCGCCCCTACGACGTGCTTAGCTCGGAGGAGGCACGCGCCGAGGCCGGCGACAACGAGATGTCGCTCTACCACATCATCAAACCGGAGATTAACTTCGCACCCGGCACCGACGAGTACGACCCGCGCGTATACGAGAGCGGAGCGGAGCAGCTGCGGAAATTCCGCGAAAACGGCTGGCTGCGCCCCGACGAAAAGGAGTGCTACTACCTCTACGCGCAGACAATGAACGGAAAGACGCAGTACGGCTGGGTGGTGTGCGCCAGCGTGGCGGACTATATGCAGGGGGTGATAAAGAAGCACGAGCTGACGCGAAGCGACAAGGAGGCCGACCGCATGCGCCACGTACGCGCCCACCGGGCGCACGTGGAGCCGGTGTTCCTGGCTTTCCGCCCGCGCACGGCACTCGCCGCACTGCGCGACAAATACGCCGCCTGCGCGCCCGCGTATGACTTCACCGCGCCCGGCGACGGCTTCCGCCACCGCCTATGGGTGGTGGCCGACCCTGCGGACGAGGACACAATCACGCGGGAGTTTGAGGCGATGGACTCGCTCTACATTGCCGACGGTCACCACCGTTCCGCCGCCGCCGCCCTCGTGGGCGACGAGATGGCACGCCAGGCGGAAAGAAAGACCGGCGAGGAGGAGTACAACTATTATATGGCGGTGTGCTTCCCCTCTGACGAGCTCACAATCCTCGACTATAACCGCCTTGTGCGCGACCTTAACGGAATGAGCGAGGAGGAATTTCTCTCCCACCTGGAAGAAGACTTTACCGTGGAGCGGAAAGGTTCCGCGCCCTACCGCCCCGAGCACCAGCACGACTTCGCGCTCTACCTCGGCGGCGTTTGGTACAAGCTCACGGCACGCGAGGGCACGTTTGACCCCACCGACCCCATCGGCGTGCTGGACGTGGACATCTCCTCGCGCCTCATACTTGACAAACTGCTCGGCATCAAGGACCTGCGCCGCGACAAGCGCATTGACTTTGTGGGCGGACTGCGCGGACTTGACGAGCTGAGCCGCCGAGTGGACAGCGGGGAGATGAAACTGGCACTGGCACTGCACCCTGTGACGATGCAGCAGATAATGGACATAGCGGACAGCGGCAACATCATGCCGCCGAAAGCCACGTGGTTTGAACCGAAACTGCGCAGCGGACTCGTGGTGCACACGTTTTGACGCGCCGCACGCGTTTCCCTATTAACGCAAAAACCACACACGGGCGGGGCCGCACAAAGCCCCGCCCGTGTTTTAGCACGAAACACCGCGCGGCACGCCGCAAGACAATCCGATGCACACTCCGCACGCCGCGCACGTTTTTACACATTCCACCACTCGAAGATATGAAGACTCTCCCCCACTCCAGCACACTTGCCGCCGCACTGCTGTTATCTGCGCCCGCCGCACTACCACCGTGCCCCGCAAAAGCCCAGACACAGGACGACACGCCCGGCACGGAGGAGCGGCAGGAAGTGACGCAAGCGGTGGAGCGGTGGATGTCGGCGTACAGCGTGGACGGCTACAAGCCCTCCTCGCGGATGCGTGCGGACAGTGTGCGTCTTGACACCGGCGGCGAGGAGGTGCTTGTCTATGCCAACGAGGCGTTCTGCTCACAGCCGCTCACACAGACACGCCTATATAATATAAAGGAGTCGGTGAGCACGGCACTGCCCTCGCCCTACGGCAAATGGCGGCTGCGTGTCTACGCCAAACGCGGGCGCGAGCTGGACGAGCTTGTGCCCAACGCCCGCCGCCGGGACGGCATTGACAAAAGTCGCCTATGGGGCGGGACAGACTACAAGGGGGCGGCATGGGTGACCAACGCCTCGCTGCCGTACTCCGTCACCGAGGGACTGCAGGGACGGCATCTCTTCATCTGGCCAAGCCACGGGCGTTACTTCAACGGCTCGGTGTGGCGCTGGCAGCGGCCGCGGCTGTACTGCACGGCGGAGGACTTGCTCACGCAGTCGATTGTGTACCCTTTCCTCTTCCCCATGTTGGAGAAAGCCGGCGCGGTGGTATGCTGTCCTCGCGAAAGGGACACGCAGACGGCTGAGGCGGTGGTGGACAACGACCGACCCGCGCGGCAGGGGAGTTACACGGAAACCTCCGTGTCCGACCTCCGGTGGGAAACACCCGTCGGCGCGACAGGCTTCAAGTCACCGGACGGACTGCTCAACGACAGCGTGCTGCCCTTCCGCCTCGGCACCGTACGCGCCATCGCGGCGACAAGCCGGCAGCGGCGCACCGCGCAGGCCACGTGGAAACCCGACATTCCGCGCCGGGGCCGCTACGCCGTCTACGTGAGCTACGCCTCACTGCCTACGAGCGTGCCCGATGCCGAATACACCGTATACCACCTCGGCGGCAGCACAACGCTAAAAGTGAATCAGCGCATGGGGGGCGGGACGTGGGTTTATCTCGGCACATTCCTCTTTGACGCGGGACAGCGCGACAACGGGCGCGTGGTGCTTTCCAACCACAGCGAAACGCGCGGCGTGGTGTGCGCCGACGCGGTGCGTTTCGGCGGCGGCGTGGGGCAGACCGAACGGGGCGGCTGCGGGACGAGCGGTCTGCCACGCTTCCTTGAGGCGGCACGCTACGGGGCGCAGTGGGCGGGCGTGCCCGATTCGCTCTTTAACACCGAACACGGCGCGGACGACTACAAGGACGACCTGCGCGTACGTTCCAATATGCTAAACCGCCTCGCACACGGCAGCGCGTTCCTCCCCACGACGGGAGAGAGCGTTACGGCTGAAAGCGGGGAGGAAACGGCGACGGGCGGCGTGCCTTTCGAACTGGCTCTCGCCCTGCACACCGACGCGGGGCGACGAACGGACGGCAGCGTCTACGGCTCGCTGGCCATCAGCACGACGCAGGACGGCGACGGCAACACCACCTATGCTTCCGGCCTCTCACGAATGGCCTCATGGGACTTTGCCTCGGAGCTGCTGGATAATCTTACTGACGACATCAGCAAGACTTTCTCCGTGCGGTGGACACGGCGCGAGGCGTGGGACCGCAACTACGCCGAGACACGCATGCCGGGCGTTCCGTCCGCCATACTTGAGATGCTATCCCACCAGAGTTTCACAGATATGCGTTACGCGCACGACCCGCACTTCAAGTTCGCCCTCGCGCGCTCCGTTTACAAGTCGCTCCTGCGCTATGTTTGCCGACAGCACGGCATACGCCGCTGCACCGTGCAGCCGCTTCCCGTACACGCTTTCTCGGCACGGCTGGCGGCAGACGGCACTGCGGTGCGCCTCAGCTGGCAGCCCACGCGGGACAGCCTTGAAAGCTCTGCGCAGCCCACAGGGTACATTGTGTACACGAAAGTGGACGGGGCGGGTTTTGACAACGGACAGGCGGTGGGGGCAGCCACATCTTTCTCCATGGCCGTGCAGCCCGGGCGGCGTTACGCTTTCCGGGTCACCGCGGTCAACGCAGGCGGAGAGAGTTTTCCCTCGGAAACGCTGGCGGTTTACCACGCCCCGAAAGAGCGTCACCGTGTGCTTATCGTCAACGGCTTCAGCCGTCTCAGCGGTCCGGCCATAATAGAGCGCGGGGACAGCACGGGCTTTGACCTTGACACGGACTTCGGCGTGCCGTACCTCTACACCGCCGCCTACTCGGGACGGCAGACCGACTTCACCTCCGGCGCGAGCGGCAGCGAGATGGAGGGACGAATCTTCGCGGGCAACACCTTTGACTACCCTGAGTGCCACGGCGAGGCAATCGCCGCCGCCGGGGGATACTCGTACGAGTCGGTTTCGCGCGAGGCGTTCGAAGACAAGAATTTTTCCCTTAAAGGTGTCGCGGCGGTGGACTACATCGCCGGACTCGAGCGTGACGCGCCACAAAACCTCCTGCCTGCGAAAAGCCTGCCGCCCGCCGTGTGCAAGCGGCTAAGGCGTTATCTCGACGGCGGCGGTGCGCTGTTGCTAAGCGGCAGCCACATCGCCTCGGACATGCAGGCGGCGGACGAACGGGATTTCACGGAGAAAGTTCTGAAATACCGCTGCGCAGGGACGGCCTGCACCGACTCCACGGGTATCGTCACCGGCCTCAACCTCAACTTTCCCATCTACCGCACCCCCAACCCGGCGCATTACGCGGCGCAATGCCCCGACGCGCTGATGCCGGCGGAGGGCAGCGGGGCGTTCAGCGCGTTTGCCTACGGCGGAGGGCAGGGCGCGGGGACGGCTTACAAGGGACAGGACTACCGCACGGTATGCATGGGCTTCCCCTTCGAGTGCATCCGCGACGCCAGCACGCGCCGCGCCGCAATGGGCGCGCTACTGCGCTTCCTCTGCGACTGAGTCCGGATGCTCCCATCCACCGAAGCCGGCGCACATTTACGGCGAAAAGTGCCGGCCAGGTACGCACGCCACGCCGCACCCTCGCCGCCACAGGCAGAAAGCACCGCCGCCTTAGCCTGTTGTTACGGTTTTTTTACGATATTTGCGTTACAAACCGACAAACGGACATATCAATGGAATTTTCAGCCAAGCAAATAGCCAGCTACCTCGGCGGAACCGTTGAAGGGGACGAAAACGCCTCCGTCAAGACTTTCGCCAAAATTGAGGAGGGCGTGAAAGGCGCTATCTCCTTTCTGGCAAACCCGCACTACACCCACTACATATACACCACGGAGTCAAGCATCGTACTGGTGAACAACGACTTCAAGCCCGAGCAACCCGTCAGCGCGACGCTCATACGCGTGCCAAACGCCTACGAGGCCATCGCCAAGCTGCTGACGCTATACCAGTCCACCGTGCAGAAGCGTTCCGGCATACACCCCACCGCCTGCGTGGCCGAGAGCGCCACCGTCGGCAAAGACACCTACATAGGTCCGTACGCCTACATCGGCGAAAACGCGAAAGTGGGCGACGGCTGCCAAATCTACGCCAACACGGTGGTGGAGGAGCGTGCCGTAGTGGGCGACAATTGCCTGCTCTACCCCAACGTGTCCGTATACCACGACTGCCGCATCGGCAACCGCGTCACGCTGCACTCCGGCGTGGTGGTTGGCGCGGACGGCTTCGGCTTCGCCCCGGCGGCGGAGGGTTACGAGAAAATACCCCAGATAGGCATAGTGGTCATTGAGGATGACGTCGAGATTGGCGCGAACAGCTGTGTCGACCGCTCCACCATGGGCGAGACGCGCATACACAAAGGCGTGAAGTTAGACAACCTCGTGCAGATTGCCCACAACTGCGAGGTGGGTTCGCACACGGTGATGTCAGCCCAGGTGGGCGTGGCGGGCTCCACCAAGATAGGCGAGTGGTGCATGTTCGGCGGGCAGGTGGGCATAGCCGGACACATCACGATTGGCGACCGCGTGCTCTGCGGGGCGCAGGCGGGCATAATAAAAGGCATGCCCAAGGGCAACGCCACGATACAAGGCTCGCCGGCCATCCCCTACCGTGACTTCGCCCGCTCAAGCGCCGTCTACAAGAAACTGCCGGAAATGTACTCCGAACTCAACCAACTGAAAAAGGAACTTGACGCGCTGAAAAAGGAACTCGGCAAATAGCCGCGCCGCACACGGTTTGCGGGGAAACAGCCGCCGCACGCACGCGAAACAACGAAAAAGTTTCGCCACGCGTGCAAGATTGGGGAGGGGCACGCATTACTATATATATTTCAAGCAAAAAGCCAGAACCGAGCCACAAGAGGAACAGCCGCAACCGCACAATAACGACACTGCGACAGCACACACTACGACGGCACATCGGCAGCACGGGCGGCAATTCCGAACAAACTTCCACTGCTGCAATTCCAGCCTAACAGTCACAAGTCACCTTTTATATATATGTCCAAGCAAAAGACGCTGGGGGGGAGCTTCTCCCTCTTCGGCAAGGGGCTGCACACGGGGCTTAATCTCACCGTGACCTTCAACCCCGCGCCCGAAAACCACGGATACAAGATACAGCGCATAGACCTTGACGGCAGTCCCGTCATAGAGGCCATAGCCGAAAACGTGATAGACACCTCGCGCGGCACGGTGGTGGCGAAAGGCGACGCCCGGTGCAGCACCATCGAGCACGCCATGGCCGCCCTCTACGCCTTAGGCATAGACAACTGCCTCATACAGGTGAACGGTCCCGAGTTCCCCATCCTTGACGGCAGCTCGCAGATATACGTGGAGAACATCCGCCGCGTCGGCATCGTGACGCAGAACGCCCCCAAGGACTTCTACGTAATAAAGAAGAAGATAGAGTTCCGCGACGAGGAAACCGGGGCGTCCATCATCATCCTGCCCGACGACCAGTTCTCCATCACGGCAATGATTTCCTTTGACTCGCAGTTCATCAACAGCCAGTTCGCCACGCTTGACGACATGGAGGACTTCGCGCAGGAAATCGCGCCCGCACGCACTTTCGTCTTCGTGCGGGAGATAGAGCCGCTACTGAAAGCCGGACTCATCAAGGGCGGCGACCTCAACAACGCTATCGTAATCTACGAGAAAGAAATTTCGCAGGAAGCTCTCGACCGCCTGGCCGACCACCTGCACGTCGACCACCGCGACGCGACGAAGCTGGGCTACATCAACGAGCGCCCCCTTGTCTGGCGCAACGAGCCCGCCCGCCACAAGCTGCTTGACATCATCGGCGACATGGCGCTTATAGGCCGCCCCATCAAGGGACGCATCATAGCCACGCGCCCGGGACACACCATCAACAACAAGTTCGCCCGCCAGATGCGGCGCGAGATACGCAAGCACGAGATACAGGCTCCCAACTACGACCCGGGTGACGAGCCGACGATGGATGTCAACCGCATACGCGAGCTGCTCCCCCACCGCTACCCCATGCAGCTGGTTGACAAGGTTATCGAGACCGGAGCCAACTACATCGTGGCTGTGAAGAACGTGACCTCCAACGAGGCTTTCTTCCAGGGTCACTTCCCCAAGGAGCCGGTTATGCCGGGCGTGCTGCAAGTGGAGGCGATGGCGCAGGCCGGCGGTCTGCTTGTGCTTAACACTGTGGAGGAGCCCGAACACTGGAGCACCTACTTCCTGCGCCTTGACAACGTGAAGTTCCGCAAGAAAGTAGTGCCCGGCGACACCCTCATCTTCCGCGTGGAACTCACCACCCCCATACGCCACGGCATCGCTACGATGCACGGCTTCGCTTTCGTGGGCGAAACCATCGTGATGGAGGGTACATTCACAGCACAAATCACCAAGAACCAATAACACCGCGACACGCCGGCACCCCCCGCGCCGCTGCACACCAACCCACAGACATGACAGAGATAAGCCCCTTGGCATACATACACCCCGAAGCCGTCATCGGAGACAACTGCGAGATAGGTCCGTTTTGCTACATTGACAAGAATGTAGTGATAGGCAGCGGCAACCGGCTGATGAACAGCGTCACCCTGCTATACGGCACACGGCTCGGCGACAACAACACAGTTTTCCCCGGCGCGGTGATAGGCGCCGTACCGCAGGATCTCAAGTTCAAGGGGGAGGAGACCACCGCCGAGGTTGGCGACAACAACACCATACGCGAAAACGTCACCATCAACCGCGGCACAGCCGCCAAGGGAAAGACCGTCGTGGGCAGCGGCAACCTCCTTATGGAGGGCATGCACGTGGCGCACGATGTCATAGTGGGCAACGGCTGCATCATAGGCAACTCCACGAAACTTGCCGGCGAGGTGATAGTGGACGACTACGCCATCATCAGTGCCGCAGTGCTTGTACACCAGTTCTGCCACATAGGCAGCTATGTCATGGTGGGCGGCGGCACACGCACGGGACAGGACGTGCCGCCTTACACTATGGCGGCACGCGAGCCCGTCAGCTACTGCGGACTCAACCTCGTGGGACTTCGCCGCCGGGGCTTCACCAAAGAGCAGATAGACAACATACACAACGCATACCGCCTCTTGTACCAGCGCGGGAAGCTGCGTGCCGACTGTCTCAACGAGATACGCGAGACGGTACAGCAGACCGAGGAGATAAAGTACATCCTCGATTTCGTGGAAAGCTCAAAGCGCGGCATCATAAAGGACGCGTAAGGACACCAAACACCGCAACGGCACGCCCAACACGTCCCGCGCAATCTCCCGCCCCTCCCCCACTCGCGTGACACGACCTCTCTGCGCTTGAAACACGCGGACAACGCCACACGGGGCGCGATGAAGAGCACAATGCGCGACACGCTCAACGCTCCCTGGCGGGAAACGGCGGACACGCGCGGAAGTGCAACCGGGCTGACAAGCCAACACGGACGCGCGCAACGTTAACAAGAACCCCAACCACAAGACAACCTAACAATGCTTTACAGGATAAAACTCATTTGCGACGAGACGGACGGCTTTCTACGCGAGCTGCGGATAGACAGCGACGCCACCTTCCTCGACCTCAACAAAGCCATACTCGCCTCCTGCGGCTACCCCGACGACCAAATGACCAGCTTCTACCTCTGCGACGAGGAATGGGAGCGCGGTCAGCAGGTGACGCGCGAGGACATGGGCACGGGCGACACCGACGAGGACATCTACGTGATGGCGGACACGCGCCTCTCCGAGCTGGTTGACGGCGAGGACCAGCGGCTT
Source organism: Lachnospiraceae bacterium (assembly GCA_963632255.1). GTDB lineage: Bacteria > Bacteroidota > Bacteroidia > Bacteroidales > Bacteroidaceae > Alloprevotella. The sequence goes on from CAVGTC010000005.1 coordinate 29,750, forward strand.
GTCTTCGTCTTCGACCCCTTCTCCGACCGCTGCTTCTACCTTGATGTGGTGGAGGAGATACCGGGGCAGACACTCGCCCAGCCCGAGGTGACACGCTCCAAGGGCGACGCGCCCGAGCAGATAGCGCAGCTGGACTTTGACATCGCGCCGAAAAAGACAAAGAAAGGCGCGGCAGCCACCGCTGACGACTACGCCGGTGAAAGTTTCTACGGCGACGACTCATTCAACAGCGAGGACTTCGACCCCGACGGCTTCGAGATAAGCGAAGGACAGCCTTTCTGACACGCACAAACACACGCGGCGACGCCGCCACAAAACCGGCTTGGGTCACTCCGCCACCACAAGGACAACGGGCGGAGCGACCCAAACTTTTTGCTTTCATTCAAGAAAACGCGCGGACTTGCAAGGGAAAGACAACTCAAAGACAAACACTCGCCAATGAAGACGCTGTTAGTACTGCTGGGCCCCACCGGCGTGGGGAAAACCGAAATAGCGCTGCGTACGGCGGAGCGGCTCTGCTGCCCCGTCATCAACGCCGACTCGCGCCAGATATACAAGGACATCCCCATCGGCACCGCCGCGCCCACCGAGGACGAACGGCGGAGGGTTGAACACCACTTCGTAGGCACGCACAGTCTGACCGACTATTACAGCGCGGCGCAGTACGAGGCGGACGTGCTGACTCTGCTGGAGCGACTCTTCGCCGGGCGCGACACCTGCCTCCTCTCCGGCGGCTCGATGATGTACATCGACGCCGTGTGCGACGGCATTGACGACATCCCCACCATAGACGCCGAGACACGCGCCACGCTCCGCGCCAGGCTGGAAAGCGAAGGGCTGGAAAGACTCGCCGCCGAGCTGCGCCTGCTCGACCCCGCCTACCATGCGCGCTGCGACCTGCGCAACCCCAAACGCGTGGTACACGCCCTTGAAGTGTGCTACATGACCGGCCGCCCGTTCTCCGCCTTCCACACGGGACGCAGAGCCGAGCGCCCGTTCCGCGTGATAAAGGTCGGACTGCGGCGCGAGCGTGCCGAACTCTTCGAGCGCATCAACCGCCGCGTCACACTCATGATGGAGGCGGGGCTACTGGAGGAGGCGCAATCCGTGCTGCCCTACCGCAGCTGCAACTCACTTAACACCGTGGGCTACAAGGAGCTTTTCAAGTACCTTGACGGCGAGTGGGAGCTCGACTTCGCCCTGGAAAAGATAAGGCGCAACACACGCGTGTACGCCAAGAAACAGATGACTTGGTTCGGCAAGGACGAGTCCGTTCACTGGACGCACCCCGATGCCGCGCCGGACACCATCGCCGCGCTGCTTTCATGAGGACACGCCGCACCGTGTGAAACACACAAGCCGCACCGTGTGAAACACACAAGCCGTACCGGACGCCACGCCACACCACCGCATCGCCGCCGTACGCAAACACATTCCGCAAAAAACAAGGCAGACAGCCGTACTGTCCCGTGTCGGGAACGGTACGGCTGTCTGCCTTTTCATTTAACAAACATGCCGCGCGTCATTTCGCCATCGTCACGCCGCCGCTGCCTATCATCTGTCCGTCGGCAAAGATGTAAGCCGTGTAGCCGCCCGCCCCGAGGTACTCCGACACGGGCACATACACCGTCACGCGCTGCTCCTGCCCCGTGTACTCAATGGTTTTCGCGGCCGAATAGCCCACGCTGCGGTTTTCGTAAGTAAAGGTGCCGCCCTGTCCCACCACCTGCTGGTTGGGCTTCAGCAGACGCACGTACAACGTGCGGTTGCCAGCGGCGGCGGTCACGTTTTTCGAAACGGTGAACGACACCGCGAAGCGCTCCACGTCCTTGCTCTTCTTCGCCGGCTTGCCGTTGCGCTTGAGGGGAGTTACCCCCACGCCCGTGGCGTCAAGCTGCGCCGCGATGGCCACTTTCTCGTTGAGCGCGGCATTGCGCTCGCTGATGGAGGTGTTCTCCGCCCGCGTGCGCTCGGCGTCGGCCCGGGCCTGGTCACGCTCGCCAATGAGCGCCTGGTTGGCCCGCTGCAGCGAGTCCACCTGCCGCACATAGTCACGCAGGACGGCGCGTACGGTGGCAAGCTCCTTTTTCAGACGGAGTATCTCCGCCGAGCTGCTCGCCTTCACGCCCTTCAGCTCTTTCAGCAGCGACTCCGCACGCGCCTGCTCGGCGTCAAGGCGCGCCACGAGCGAGTCGTCGCGCACGTTCCGCTTCAGCTCGCCGTACTGGCTGGCAAACTCGGCGTACTGGTTTTCCATCTCGCGCTTGTCAAGCTCGGCAAGCTGCCGCAGCTCGGCAAGCTCCCTGTCCTTGTCCTCCAGCTTCTTCTTGTCGCCGTCGCAGCCCGGGAGGACCGTACCCAGCGCCGCAGCTGCCACAAAGGCGGCCAACGCGCGCGAAAGGTGTTTGCTGTGCATCGTGTGTCGTGTGTGTGTCTTGAAAAAACTATTTTCTCCTGCGTAAAGCGTGTCTCCCCCGCCACGGCAAAACGCGAGCCAAGGCTTGCGCTTTGCCCGTCCGGCTTGGCGTAAACACGTTTGCCGTCCCCAAAAGGATGACGGAAAAGCGCAGACCTACGCGCCCCGCGCAAGGGAAGTGAGGACCTCTGTGCTCCCCCCTTACTCTATCACCGTAATCCAGCCGTGCACGTCAGGCTCCGTGCCGTACTGTATGCCGCGCAGGCGGTTGTACAGCTTCGTGCAGACAGGACCCGGCTTGCCGTCCTTGGCGATGACGTAACTCTTGCCAGCCGCCACGTCGTCAATCTTGTGTATAGGCGCAATGACGGCCGCCGTGCCGCACGCGCCCGCCTCGTCGAAGGTCGCCAGCTCCTCCTCGGGCACGGGGCGCACCTCCACCTCCATGCCCATGTCAAGGGCAAGCTGCTGCAGACTGCGGTTGGTGATGGAGGGGAGTATTGACGACGACTTCGGCGTGACGTAGGTGTTTCCCTTTATGCCGAAGAAGTTGGCCGCGCCGCACTCGTCAATGTACTTCTTCTCCTTTGCGTCAAGGTAGAACTCGGAGGCGTAGCCCAGCGAGTGCGCCCACTGGTTGGCAAGCAGGCTGGCGGCGTAGTTGCCGCCCACCTTATACCGCCCTGTGCCCAGCGGCGCGGCGCGGTCGTAGTCGCGGGCAATCACATAGTCGTTGGTGGCGAAGCCGCCCTTGAAGTAAGGCCCCACGGGCGTGACGAAAATGACGCAGAGATACTCGTCGGACGCGTGCACGCCCACCTGCGCGCCCGTGCCGATGAAGACGGGGCGTATGTAAAGCGACGCGCCGCTCTCGTAGGGCGGGATGAAACGCTCGTTCAGCTTCACCGCGCGGCGCACCATCTCACAGAAAGTCTCCGTGGGCAGTTCCGCCATCACGATGCCGCGGCAAGTGCTCTGCAGACGCTCAGCGTTGTCCTTCACGCGGAAGGCGCGCACCTTGCCGTCGGGGCAGCGGAAAGCCTTGAGCCCCTCAAAGGCCGCCTGCCCGTAGTGCAGGCACGTGGCGGCCATGTGCATGTTTATGGTTTCGGACGAAGATACCTCTATCTCGCCCCACTTCCCGTCGCGGTAGTAGCACCGCACGTTGTAGTCGGTCTTTATGTAGCCAAACCGCAGGTTGGCCCAGTCTATGTCTTGCATGATAGCTTTGTGTGTTGCTCGGAAAGGCGCCACGCGGCGCTTCCCCATAGATGGTTCGGGGGCAAATTTAGCCAAAAAACGGGAACACGCCGCGCCCCGGGCCGCATTGCGCCCCATGTGGAGCCCCAACTCCCCCCCCATTATCCCACGCGCACGCGCGCCGCACACCGCAAAGCAGAGGCAAAAAACGCGGCGGCACGCACTTTCCGCCTGCCCGCAGCGCCCGCTCTGACAATAATAATGCAAATTTGCACTATGAAATTCTCGGTGATAGTACCCGTGTACAACCGCCCCGACGAGGTGCGCGAGCTTTTGGAGAGCCTCTGCGCCCAAAGCCGGCGCAACTTTGACGTGGTGGTGGTGGAGGACGGCTCGTCCGTGCCCTGCCGCGACGTGGTGGAGGCCTTCGCCGGCCGCCTGCCGGTGGCCTACCACGCCAAGCCCAACTCCGGGCCGGGCCAGACGCGCAACTACGGCGTCGCCCGCGCCGACGGCGAGTATGCGCTGATAGTCGACTCGGACGTGGTGCTGCCGCCGGGCTACACCGCCGCCGCCGAGGACGCGCTCGCCGCCACGCCGTGCAACGCCTTCGGCGGACCGGACAGGGCGCACCCCTCCTTCACGCCGGTGCAAAAAGCCATCAACTACGCCATGACCTCCTTCTTCACCACGGGCGGCATACGCGGCGGCAAGCGCAAGCTGGACAAGTTTTACCCGCGCTCGTTCAACATGGGCGTGCGGCGCGACGTGTACCTCGCGTTGGGCGGATTCAGCGAAATGCGCTTCGGCGAGGACATCGATTTCTCCACACGCCTCTTCAAGGCGGGGCACACCTGCCGCCTCTTCCCCGGCGCGTGGGTGTGGCACAAGCGGCGCGCCGACCTGCGAAAGTTTTTCCGCCAGGTGCACAACTCGGGCATAGCGCGCATCAACCTCACCTTGCGCCACCCCGGCACGCTGAAAGCCGTACACCTGCTGCCGGCCGTCTTCACAGCCGGCTGCGCCGTACTGCTGCTGGCCGCCCTCGCGGCACTTGCGGCGGGACACCCCGCCTGCGCCCTTTTGGCCATAGCGCCGCTGCTGCTTTTCTCGGCCGTCATCTTTGCCGACGCGGCACGGGCGGAACGCAGCGCGAAAGTGGGCGCGCTGGCCGTGGCCGCCGCCTTTGTGCAGCTGACGGGCTACGGCTCGGGCTTCATACGCGCGTGGTGGCGGCGCATGGTGAGGGGCAAGGGAGAGTTTGACGCCTTCCGGAAGAACTTCTACAAATAACCTGTTGCGACAGACAAACCACACGCCGTGAAAATCAGTCTGAGAGACCTGCCCGAAAGCGAACGCCCGCGCGAGAAACTGATGGTCCGCGGCGCGTCCGCCCTCACCACGGCCGAGCTGCTGGGCATACTGGTGGGCTCGGGCAACGCCGACGAGACGGCGGTGGCACTGATGCAGCGCGTCATGGCCGACTGCCGCGGCAGCCTCACCGCCCTCGGCCGCCTTTCCATTGACAACCTCTCGCGCTACAAGGGCATAGGCCCCGCAAAGGCGGTCACCATACTGGCGGCCTGCGAGCTGGGGAAAAGGCGCATGGCGGAAAAGGTGGTGCAGCAGGACCGCTTCGACTCGGCGCAGAACATATACGACTACTTCCGCACGCAACTCACCGAGGCGGGCGTGGAGCAGTGCCACATACTGCTGCTCAACCACAACCTGCGCTTCATCGCCTCGCGCCCGCTGAGCCAGGGCGGCATAACGGCCACCATAGTGGACATACGCCTCGCCCTGCGCGAAGCGCTGCTTGCCGGCGCCACGCACATCGCGCTCTGCCACAACCACCCCTCGGGCAACCCGGCACCCAGCCGCGACGACGACAACCTCACACGCCGCCTTGCCGAGGCGGCGCGCACAATGGACATACGCCTCATCGACCACGTCATAGTGGCGGGGGGCGACTATTACAGCTACAGCGAGGCGGGGAAACTGTGAAAGGCGCGCGCCGCCGCCCCCCGCTTACACACACAACCTACCCAATGACACCCGAAGAGAAACTGAAGACGGAGGAGCGCATCATAGAGGTGCTGAAAACCGTTTACGACCCCGAGATACCCGTCGACATATACAACCTTGGCCTCATCTACCGCGTCGACCTGCACGAGGACGGACTGCTGGAGGTGGACATGACGCTCACCGCGCCGAGCTGCCCGGCGGCGGACTTCATAGTGGAGGACGTGCGCACAAAGCTGGACGGCGTGGAGGGCGTGACGGAGGCGAGGGTGAACCTTGTCTTCGAGCCCGAGTGGGACAACTCGATGATGAGCGACGAGGCGAAACTGGAGCTGGGCTTCATGTGACCCGCACCCCGCACGCCCTTTCCCCCTACACCAACACACAAACGGGGCGCAAGCCCCACCACACCGCCATGACAAAAGACACTACAAACGGGGCCGCACCCCGGCAAAACGTATACTTCCTCTCCGACGCCCACCTCGGCAGCCTGGCCATACCGCACGCCCGCACGCAGGAACGGAGGCTCGTGAGCTTCCTTGACAAGATAAAGCACAAGGCGGCGGCGGTGTACCTCCTCGGCGACATCTTCGACTTCTGGCACGAGTACCGCACCGTCGTGCCAAAGGGCTTCACGCGCCTGCTGGGCAAGATAAGCGAGCTGACGGACGCGGGCGTGGAGGTGCATTACTTCACCGGCAACCACGACCTCTGGCAGGGCGACTACTTCGAGACGGAGTGCGGCATGACGCTGCACCGCCACAGCGAGGCGGCTGAGATATGCGGCAAGGTGTTCTACCTGGCGCACGGCGACGGACTCGGCTCGGACGACCGCCGCTTCCGCCTCCTGCGCGCCGTCTTCCACGACCGCCTGTGCCAGCGGCTCTTCGCAGCCCTGCACCCGCGCTGGGGCATGGCCTTCGGCCTGGAATGGGCACGCCGCTCGCGCCTCAAGCGCGAGGACGGGAAAGAGCCGCCCTACCTCGGTGAGGACAAGGAAGAGCTGGTGCGCTTCGCGAAAGACTACACGCGCACGCACCCCGAGGTAAACTTCTTCATCTTCGGCCACCGGCACATCGAGCTGGACCTCATGCTCTCGCGGCAGACGCGCGTGGTGATTCTGGGCGACTGGATTTCGAAGTTCACCTACGCCGTCTTCGACGGGGAGAGGCTTTTCCTTGAAAACTACGTGGAGGGCGAAAGCGAGCCCTGACCGCACGCCAACCGACATACCGACAAACTCACCATACACACGATGGAAGACATTTTTCTCAGCGCGTCGCACGTGACAAAGCGCTATACGGGGCACACCGCCCTCGACGACGTGAGCGTGGACGTGCCGCGCGGCCGTGTCTTCGGGCTGCTGGGTCCCAACGGCGCGGGAAAGACCACCCTCATACGCATCATCAACCGCATCACCATGCCCGACAGCGGCACGGTGACCTTTGACGGGCATCCTTTCGCGCCGGAGGACGTGACGCGCATAGGCTACCTGCCCGAGGAGCGCGGGCTGTACAAAAAAATGAAGGTGGGCGAGCAGGCCGTCTACCTGGCCCGGCTGAAAGGCCTGGGCCGCGCCGAGGCGCAACGGAGGCTGAAAGGATGGTTTGAGAAGTTCGGCGTGATGCCGTGGTGGGACAAGCGCCTCGAGGAGCTGTCAAAGGGCATGCAGCAAAAGGTGCAGTTTGCCGTCACCGTGCTGCACGAGCCGCCCCTCCTTGTCTTCGACGAGCCTTTCTCGGGCTTCGACCCGGTCAACGCCGAAATGCTGAAGCGGGAAATTCTCGCACTGCGCGACAAGGGGCACACCGTCATCTTCTCCACGCACAACATGGCGTCGGTGGAGGAGGTGTGCGACGAGATAGCCCTCGTCAACCACTCGCACATCGTGCTCTCGGGCAGCGTGGCGGACATAAAGTCGCGCTTCCGCACGGGACTTTACGAGGTGGCCGTCACCTCGGGCGAAATAACCTCTGAGGAGGGTGTCTTCACGGTGGAGGGACGCACGGAGAGCCGCGGGCTTACCGCCTACACGCTGCGCCTGGCGGGCGACGTCACAGGCTCGCAGCTCGTCACGCGCCTCGCCGGGAAAGCCGAGATACGCTCGTTCAGCGAGACGCTGCCCACCATGCAGGAGATATTCATACGCACCGTCACCGGCGCCGACGCGCCCAAAAAGTAAGCCGCCATGTCAAAAACCGCACTCATCATACAAAGAGAGTTTTCCACGCGCGTGAGGAAGAAGTCGTTTGTCATCATGACACTGCTTTCGCCCTTCCTTTTCGCCGCGCTCATCTTCGTGCCAATGTGGCTCGCCACCATCGACAACGACACGCCGGAGAAAGTGGCCGTGTACGACAGGACCGGGCGCTACCTCAGCGTGCTGAAAGGCGGCACGGAGTACACTTTCGAGCCGGTGGCGGACTGCGACGCGCCGGGGCTGTACTCTGACACCACCGCCTACGAGGCTGTGGTGTCCATCACGGGCGACCCCGCCGCCGACCCGAAGGCCGTCACCATATACTCGCGCAAGGAGGTGCCGTCCGCACTGCTGCGCAACGTGCAGACGTCCCTCAGCCGGCGCGTGCGCGAGGAGCGGCTCGCCGCCTCGGGCATAGCGGGCATTGACACCCTCGTGGCGAAGATGCAGGAGGACGTGCCGGTGGCCACGGTGAAACGCTCGTCCGACGGGGCCGACCACGCCTCAAGCACGGAGGTGGCCATGGCGGCGGGCTTCGTCTTCACTATGCTTATCTACCTCTTTATGTCCACCTACGGCGCGATGGTGATGCAAAGCGTCACGGAGGAGAAAACCAACCGCATCGTCGAGCTTATAATCTCCAGCGTGCGCCCGTTTGAGCTGATGCTGGGGAAAATTGTGGGCATCGCCCTCGTGGGCTTCGTGCAGATAGCCATCTGGGGCGTGATGCTCTTCGCCATACTTTCCGTGGCGGGCCTGGTGTTCGGCGTGCCAATGGCGGGCGGCGCGGCGGCGCTGGCCGGGGCGCAGGGCGCGGCGGCTGCCAACGCCGTGGCGGAAGGCGGCGCGGCGGAGATTTTCACCGCCATAGCGGGACTGCCCTACACGGAGCTTTGCGTGATGTTTGCGCTCTACTTCATCGGCGGTTACCTTCTCTACGCGTCCTTCTTCGCCGCCGCCGGCGCAAGCGTCAGCGAGCAGGAGGACAGCTCGCAGTTTGTCCTGCCGCTCATCCTCGTGCTGCTCTTCGGCTTCTACGCCGCCATCGGCAGCGTGGAGAACCCCAACGGGCCGCTCGCCTTCTGGGCGTCGCTCTTCCCGCTCACCTCGCCGGTGGTGATGATGGTGCGCATACCTTTCTCCGTGCCGCTCTGGCAGGAGCTTCTCTCCCTCGCGCTGCTGTACGCCACGGCGCTGCTCTTCGTCTGGCTTGGGGGGAAAATTTACCGCACGGGCATACTGATGTACGGAAAGAAGCCCACCCTGCGCGAGATAGCCCGCTGGCTGCGGGTGAAATGACGCCGCCGCACATGTTGCGGCACACCGCATAAAAATGGCAACTCCCCCACAGCCGCAAAGGTGCGGCTGCGGGGGAGTTTTTCTTTTCCGTTATGAAAAAGAGAGGGGTGAAGCCCGCGCCTGCCGGCCGCTTCATCCTTTCCTCTCACAGGAAGATGTCAAGCACAAGGGGCAGGTGGTCGCTGTACCCGCCCTGGTGGTAAGGGCCGAGGTAGGTGCGGTAGGGGTAAAGGTTGCCGCCCCGGTTGCGGCGCAGCAGGAAGGGGAAATCGGCGATGCGGCACAATGCCGCCTCCGTGCGCGGATGCCCGCCGCCGCCCGCCAGCAGCGTGCCGCTGACAAGGAAATGGTCGAGCTGCTCCCACCCTCCCCGGTATTTGTAAGTGCCGGCCACCTCCCCCGCCCCGCGCAGGGCGTGCGAAAGGAGGTAAAGGCTGTCACGCCCGCCGCCCGGCGGCAGCGCGGCGCAAAGCCCCTGCGCGCCGAAGACGGCGGACGGCCAGCCTGTGTTGAAGTCGCCCGCCACCACAAGGTAGAGGTTGCGCCTCACCCGGGCAAGGCTGTCGGCGGCCGCGCGCACCGCGCGCGCCACGCTGCGGCGGTAGGCCTCGGCGCGCCGCCCGCCGCGCCGGCTGGGGAAATGGCACACCATAAGGTCGAGCGTGTCGCCCGTCTGCACAAGTCCCGCCACGTGCAGCACGTCGCGCGTCTGCCGCGCCCCCGCCGGCGGCGGCACGCGCAAGGCCGAGTGCCCGAGCGGACGGAAAAGCGCGGGCTGGTACAGCAGCGCCACGTTGACGCCGCGCGGGTCGGCCGAGCGGGTGGCGATGTACCCGTACCCAAGCCGCGCCAGACGCGTGCGGCGCGTGAGATGGGAAAGCACGCTGTCGTTCTCCACCTCGCAAAGCGCCACGGCGGCGGCGGGCACGCCGCCCCCGGCCGCCGCAATGACACGCGCCAGCCGCCCCAACTTGCCCCAGTAGCGGCGGCTGTCCCAACGGCGCCCGCCCCGCGGGGTGAACTCGGCATCCTCACGCCCGGCGGCGTGCAGCGTGTCAAAAAGGTTTTCCACGTTGTACTCCACAAGGCGCAGCCTACGCCCGCCCTGCCCGCGCGCCTGGAAGGCGGCGCAGGCAAGCAAAAGGGCAAGGAGGCATTTCAGCCCCCGCCGCTTGCGGCTGCGGGAAGTCGGGTTGGTTCGCTTCAATGTTTGTACTTTGTGCTTCCTTGCGCGGAACGGGGATTCCCCCCCCTCCGCAACTGCTTATATATAACAAGGCGTGCCGGCGCGTCACTCGTGGTGGTAAGGCTCGCCGCGCAGTATGGTCATGGCGCGGTATAGCTGCTCTACAAAGAAAAGGCGCGCCATTTGGTGGGAGAAGGTCATGCGCGATAGCGACACGCGCTCCGCCGCCCGTCCGTAGACGGCGGGTGAGAAGCCGTAGGGGCCGCCGATGACGAAAACCACGCGGCGGGCGCCGGCGTTTTGGCGGCGGCCGAGATGGGCGGCAAACTCCACGGAGCGGAACTCGCGCCCGCCCTCGTCAAGCAGCGCCACGTGGTCGCCGGGCGAAAGCTCGCCCAGTATAAGCCCGCCCTCGCGCTCCTTCTGCTGCGCGGGGGAGAGGGCGCGCGTGTTGCGCAGCTCGGGAATGACACGCAGCTCGAAGGGGAGGTAATGCCCCACCCGCCCGGCGTAGTCGTCAATGAGGGCGGCCATGCGGCGGTCGGTGGTCCTCCCCACCACAAGCAGTATAACTTTCATCTTGTCTTACATGTGTTGTCAGGGGGGGGCGGCGGCGGGGCGGCGGCGGCAAGCCTGGCGCAGCGCGCGCGCCACGCAAGCGCGCCGCCTCCCGGCGCCAATGCCACGCAAGCGCGCCGCGCCCCGCAGTGTCAGCGTATGAAGTGGGTGGCCACGCGCTCCTCCCTGGCGGGGAGTCCGTAACGCTCGCGCCCGAGGGCGATGCTCTTCACGAGGAAAGCCATGTTGCGCCCAAGCTGCCTCATCGTCTGCATGCCCTCCGCGTCCCGCGCCGCCTCGCCGGGCAGCCGTCCGTGCGCCACGTTCCAGTACTGCGAGGGCGCGACGGGCATATTGCTGATGGTGAAATACTTGTTCAGCACGTCAAAGGTGGCTGTGGCGCCGCCGCGCCGCGCCACGGCCACGGCCGCCCCCACCTTCATGCTCTTGTCAAAGGGCGTGGAGTAGAAAAGGCGGTCGAGGAAAGACAGCAGTGCGCCCGCCGGCGAGGCGTAGTAGACGGGGGAGCCGACGACAAGTCCGTCCGCCGCCGCAAATTTCGGCGCCACCTCGTTGACCGCGTCCTCGAAGACACAACGCCCCAGCCCGGCGCAGCGTCCGCACGCGGCGCACCCGCGCACGGCCTTGTGCCCCACGTGCACCATTTCGGTGTCTATCCCCTCGCCCCTCAGGGCTTCCTCCACCTCGCGCAGCGCGGTGTATGTGTTGCCCTCCGCGCGGGGGCTTCCGTTGATAAGCAGTACTTTCATCGTTGTCGACTTATTGTATGTTATATGTCCGGCCCAAGAGTGTGCGGCCGCCCGTCCGCGTGGCGCGCCGCGCGCTTTTGCGCAAGTGGCCTCCGGGGGTGAAGCGGTACGCAAGACGGCATGACGCGACACTGCATGACGCGACACCGCATGACGCGACACCGCATGACGCGGTATGCCCAAGCAAGCGCGCCCGGCGGCGGCGGTACGCCCCCTCCCCCGGCCAACCGTTACGCAAAGGACCGCCGGCATTGGACTTTCTCCAACGACCAGCGGTCCTTCTTCGTAGCGCCTACGGGAATCGAACCCGTATACCATGCGTGAGAGGCATGTATCCTAACCATTAGATGAAAGCGCCATGATGCGAGCGGAAGCTGGGGGATTCGAACCCCCGGTACGGTAAATCCCGTACGTCAGTTTAGCAAACTGGTGGTTTCAGCCACTCACCCAAACTTCCTTTCAGTTGTTTTCTTGCCCTTACCTCTGTAAGACGATGCAAAGGTACTGCTTTTTTCCAAACCTCCAAGTCCCGCGCGGGAAAAGTTGCGTTTTCGCCGCATTTTTTCGTGAAAGCGCGTGCCGGGAGCCGTCGGCCGGTGCATGGGGACACGCGCGTTTTACGGTGCGCGCCTCACGCCCCGCTTTTTCAGGGTGTAAGCAAAACGGGCAAAAAAGTGACATTTTGATTTCGCGTGCGTTTTAACATTTCTTGCTTTCGGCGGAAAAATGTTGTATATTTGTACTACAA
>CAVGTC010000006.1:0-42079 GCA_963632255.1 Lachnospiraceae bacterium
GCGGTACTCCGTGGCCCAAGTGCAGGCGTTTTGACTCGTAAGTGGCTGAAAATCACTACAGGCAAAAATAAAGGGACATTCCTCTCGGGATGTCCCAATCTTGTAGTACAAAGATAATACATTTTTCAGCGGAATGCAAACGGCCCTTCCGCCGCCCGAAAAATCAATTTGTCACTTTTTTGCCCGTTTTGCTTACACACCGCCGAAAGTGCCTTGCCCCGGACTGGAGGGAAATGCCCCCCGTTTCTCCGACAACGCCGGGGGCATTGCCGGCGGGCTTAGTAAAAACAAATGTCCGTGATGACCTGCGCCCCCACCCTGCCGTTGAGCTTTTCCACGAGGTCGGCGCGGCGCATCATGAGCTCGGCGCGCAGCACGGCCGAGCGCAGCTTCACGTGCAGCCGCTGGTTGCGTATATACACGTTCTGCGTGTTGCGCTGCGCGGCGGCTCCCGCCACCTCGCCCCAAGAGGCGATGAGGCGGTACTCGTTGAGCGGCGACTCAAGTCCGCTCTGCCGCAAAAAGCGCATCACCACGTCACCGAGAAACTCGGCTTTCCTGCGTTCCATATATATACCCTCAGAGTGTTTGCCGCACCGCGCGTGCCGGTGAGGGCGCGTGCCGCGCCGGCCGTAAACTGTCCGCCTTACGCGGCGGGCGGCGCGGGGAAAGTACGCCGCGCAAGGCTCACATCACGTTGAGCACCTGCTCCTTAATCTGCTCGAGCTCGTCCTTCATCATCACCACGATGTTCTGCATCTCCGCAAGGTTGCTCTTCGAGCCCGTGGTGTTGATTTCCCGTCCCATCTCCTGCGCTATGAAGCCCAGCTTCTTGCCCTGTCCGTGGCCGTTTTCCATCGTTTCGCGGAAATAGCGCAGGTGGTTTGCAAGCCGCTGCTTCTCTTCGCTGATGTCCAGCTTCTCTATGTAGTAGATGAGTTCCTGCTCGAGGCGGTTTTTGTCATAGTCGACGCCGCGCAGCTCGGCGAGGCGCTCCTCGAGGCGCTGGCGTATCTTCGCCACGCGCGACTTCTCGTAAGGCTCTATGCCGGCCAGCAGGCGCGCTATGTTGTCCAGCTTCTCGCCAAACTTGCGCGCGAGGGCCTCGCCCTCCTGGCTGCGGAAGTCGTCAAGGCGGTCGAGCGCCTGCACGGTGGCGGCGCGCGCGGCCTCCCACTCCCCGTCGGTAAGCTCCTCTGCCGCCGCGCTGAGCGTGATGTCAGGCAGGCGCACGATGGTCTCCCAAAGCGACTCGGGGCGCACCTCCATGCCCAGCGACGCGCTCACGCTCTTTATCTGCTGCACGTAGCTTGCCACAGCGGCGGGGTTGATGGTGGCGGCGGCGCTTTCGGCCTCCTTTTCCGTCCAAAGCGAAAAGTCCACCTTCCCGCGCTCCACGCGGGCGGCCACAAGCTGGCGCAGTTCCATCTCCTTTTCACGGAAAAGCGGGGCGACGCGCGCCGAGAGGTCGAGGCTCTTGCTGTTGAGCGTCTTCACCTCCACGTGTATCTTCCTGCCCCCGTATACGGTCTCGGCCTTGCCGAAACCCGTCATTGACTTTATCATTGTGTGCGGTTCTTGTTTAGGCGGTTGCAAAAATACGCCTTTCGCACGGAATGCGCCGCGCCGCCCCCGCAAAGAAGACGCGGCGCCCGGCTTTGCCTGTCCGGTTTTCCGTAATCAAAGTACGTTTCCCTTTTCCCCCAAAAACGCCCGCTGACGGACAAGCGCGCCGCGCCGCGCGGCGGGGGCGGTTGTGCCAATTGTACGGAAAAAGGCGCGAAAGATGACAAAACGCAACTTGGCGGCACGCAAACCCCCGACTTTGACAATTTATGGAGCCGCCCCCGGCAAAAAGACGGGATTTTCTCCGTACTTTTGCAGACGGCACGGGAGAAACGCGCGCACACCGGACACGCGTTTCCGCTTACGGGTGCCCGAAACCAAGTACAAGTATGCAATCAAGGGAAAGGCTTGACAACGGACTTTACTGCGCCGACAACGAGCACGACGCGTGCGGCGTCGGCATGATAGTCAACATACACGGCAACAAAAGCCACGAGCTGGTGGACAGCGCGCTCACCGTGCTGGAGAACATGCAGCACCGGGGCGCGGAAGGCGCCGACAACAAGACGGGAGACGGAGCGGGCATCATGGTGCAGATACCCCACGAGTTTATTCTCCTGCAAGGAATCCCCGTGCCGGAGAAAGGGAAATACGGCACGGGGCTTGTTTTTCTCCCGAAAGACGCCGAGAGGCAAAACGCCATACTTGGCATTTTCCTTGAAGAGGTGGAGCGCGAGGGCTTGAAACTCACCCACCTGCGCGACGTGCCGACGCGCCCCGACATACTGGGCCAGGCCGCCGCCGCCACCGAGCCCGCCATACGCCAGGCCTTTGTCACCGGAGCGGAGGGCGACGAGCTCGAACGCAGGCTCTACCTCGTGCGAAAGCGCGCGGAGCGGCGCGTCACTGACGCGGACTTTTACATCTGCTCGCTCTCCTCGCGCAACCTTATATATAAAGGTATGCTCACCTCGGCGCAGCTGCGCGAGTACTTCCCCGACCTTACGCACCCCTACTTCACAAGCGGACTGGCCATCGTACACTCCCGCTTCTCCACCAACACTTTCCCCACCTGGGGGCTTGCGCAACCCTTCCGCCTCCTTGCCCACAACGGCGAGATAAACACCATACGCGGCAACCGCGCCTGGATGGAGGCGCGCCAGGCCGTGCTTTCCACGCCCCGCCTCGGCGACATTGACGGCATACGCCCCATCATACAGCCGGGCATGAGCGACTCCGCCTCGCTTGACAACGCGCTCGAGTTTCTCGTCATGGCGGGACTCTCCCTGCCGCACGCCATGGCGATGCTGGTGCCGGAGAGCTTTGACGACAAAAACCCCATCAGCGAGGACCTCAAGGCCTTTTACGAGTACCACTCCATACTTATGGAGCCGTGGGACGGCCCCGCCGCGCTGCTCTTCAGCGACGGGCGCTACGCGGGCGGCATGCTGGACCGCAACGGACTGCGCCCCGCGCGCTACCTCATCACGCGCGACGACACGCTCATCGTGGCCTCGGAGGCGGGCGTGACGGCCGTCGAGCCCGCCGCCGTGCGCGAAAAAGGCCGCCTGGAGCCGGGCAAAATTCTGCTTGTCGACACGGCCGAGGGACGCATACACTACGACGGCGAGATAAAGGACACGCTGGCGCACGCCCATCCCTACCGGCAGTGGCTCGCCGCCAACCGCATAGAGCTTGACGAGCTGAAAAGCGGGCGCAAGGCGCCCAACGCCGTCGACGACCTGCCGCGCCGCCTGCGCGCCTTCGGCTACACGCGCGAGGACGTGGAGCGCACCATCACCCCCATGTGCGAGAAAGGCAGCGAGCCCGTCGCCTCCATGGGCAACGACACGCCCCTGGCCGTGCTGTCGGACCGCCCGCAGCTGCTGTTCAACTATTTCCGCCAGCAGTTTGCGCAGGTCACCAACCCCGCCATCGACCCCATACGCGAGAAGCTCGTCATGTCGCTCACCGAGTACATCGGCGCGGTGGGGCGCAACATCCTCACGCCCGACGAGAGCCACTGCAAAATGGTGCGCCTCCCCCACCCGGTGCTCAACAACCGCCAGCTCGACCTGCTTTGCAACATACGCTACAAGGGCTTCAACACGGTGAAGCTGCACATGCTGTACGACCCCTCACGCGGCAGCGAGGGGCTGCGCGAGGCGCTCACCCGCCTTTGCCGCGACGCCGAGCAGAGCGTGGCGGACGGCGTCAACTACATCGTGCTGTCGGACCGCGCCATGGACGCCACGCACGCCCCCATCCCCTCCCTGCTGGCCGTCAGCACGGTGCACCACCACCTCATACGCGTGCAGAAACGCGTGGAGACCGCCCTCATCGTGGAGAGCGGAGAGACGCGCGAGGTGATGCACGCCGCCCTCCTTTTGGGCTACGGCGCAAGCGCCATCAACCCCTATATGGTTTTTGCCGTGCTTGACGACCTCGTGCGGCGCGGCGAGGTGCAGATGAACTATGAGACGGCGGAGAAAAACTACATCAAGGCCGTGTGCAAGGGGCTGCACAAGGTGATGTCGAAGATGGGCATCAGCACCATACGCTCCTACCGCGGCGCGAAGATATTTGAGGCCGTGGGACTCGGCGCGGAGCTGCTGCGCGGGCATTTCGGCACGGAGCATTCAACCATCGGCGGCATAGGGCTTGACGAGATAGCCCGCGACTACGCCGCCATGCACGGCTCGGCTTACGCCGCCCCCGCCCCCTCCGCCCTCCTGCCGCACGCCGGCCTCTTCTCTTTCCGCAAGGACGGGGAGCGGCACGCGTGGAACCCGGAAACCATCACCGCCCTGCAGCTCGCCACGCGGCTGGGCAGCTACAAAAAGTTCAAGGAGTTCAGCGCGCTGGCCGACAACCGCGAGCGCCCCGCCTTCCTGCGCGATTTCTTCGACTTCAAGGAAAACCCCATTCCGCTTGACGAGGTGGAGCCGGCGGAGAGCATCGTGCGGCACTTCGTCACGGGCGCGATGTCCTTCGGAGCCATCAGCAAAGAGGCGCACGAGGCGATGGCGCTTGCCATGAACAAGCTGGGCGCGCGCAGCAACACCGGCGAAGGCGGCGAGGACAGCGAGCGCTTCCACGACACCTTTGACGGCATCTCGCTGTGCAGCAAGACAAAACAGATTGCCTCGGGGCGCTTCGGCGTGACGGCGGAATATCTCGCCAACGCCGAGGAGATACAGATAAAGGTGGCGCAGGGCGCGAAGCCCGGCGAGGGCGGACAGCTGCCGGGATACAAGGTGAACGACATCATCGCCAAGACGCGACACTCCATCCCGGGCATCTCGCTCATCTCCCCGCCGCCCCACCACGACATATACTCCATCGAGGACCTCTCGCAGCTGATATTCGACCTCAAATGCGTCAACCCGCGTGCCAAGGTGAGCGTGAAGCTCGTGGCCGAGAGCGGCGTGGGCACCATCGCGGCGGGCGTGGCAAAGGCCAAGGCCGACCTCATCGTCATCTCCGGCGCGGAAGGGGGCACCGGCGCGTCGCCCGCCTCGTCAATGCGCTACGCGGGCATACCCCCCGAAATAGGACTTGCGGAAACGCAACAGACGCTCGTGCTTAACGGCCTGCGCGGCAAGGTGCGCCTCCAAACCGACGGGCAGCTGAAAACGGGGCGCGACGTGGTGGCGATGGCGTTGCTGGGAGCCGAGGAGTTTTCGTTCGGCACGGCGGCGCTTGTCGTGCTGGGCTGCGTGATGATGCGCAAGTGCCACGCCAACACCTGCCCCGTGGGCGTGGCGACGCAGGACGTGAAGCTGCGCGAGCATTTCCGCGGGCATTACGAGTATCTCGTCAACTATTTTCTCTTCCTTGCCGAGGAGGTGCGCGAGTACCTCGCCCTGATGGGCTTCCGCCGCCTTGACGACATCGTGGGGCGCGCCGACCTCATCGCCGCGCGGCACGCCGCGCCGGGCAGCAAGGCCGCCACGCTCGACCTCTCGCGGCTGACACGCCGCGTGGAGGGCGCGGCGGACATACATTTCACCGCCGGGCAGGACGCGCCCGCCGCCGACACGCTGAACCAGCGCCTCGCCGGGGCTGCCGCCCCCGCGCTTGAAAAACAGCACGAGGTGTCGCTTGAGTACCGCATCGCCAACACCGACCGCTCCGTCGGGGCGACACTCGCCGGACAGGTGGCGCTGCGCTACGGCCAGGCGGGACTGCCTGACGAGACGGTCAACGCGAAGTTCAAGGGCTCGGCGGGGCAGAGCTTCGGCGCTTTCCTCACGCACGGCGTGTGCTTCCGCCTTGAAGGCGAGGCAAACGACTACCTCGGCAAGGGGCTGAGCGGCGGACGCATCGCTGTGCTCCCCCCCACCCGCTCCTCCTTCACCGCCGCCGACAACACCATCGCGGGCAACACGCTGCTTTACGGCGCGACAAGCGGCGAGGTGTACATCAACGGACGCGCCGGCGAGCGCTTCGCCGTGCGCAACTCGGGCGCGGTGGCCGTGGTGGAGGGCGTGGGCGACCACTGCTGCGAGTACATGACGGGCGGACGCGTGGTGGTGCTTGGCCCCACGGGGCGCAACTTCGCCGCCGGCATGAGCGGCGGACTGGCGTACGTATGGGACCCCGGGCACAACTTCGACTACTTCTGCAACATGGAGATGGTGGAGCTTTCCCTCCTCGAGAGCTCGGCCTCGCGCAAGGAGCTGCACGAGCTGGTGCGCCAGCACTACCTCTACACGGGCTCGCAGCTTGCCCGCACGATGCTTGACGACTGGGCACGCTACGCCGACGACTTCATACAGGTGACGCCCATCGAGTACAAGCGCGTGCTTGCCGAGGAGCAGATGCGCAAGCTGCAGCAGCGCATCGCCGAGGTGCAGCGCGACTTCTGACGCGCGGGCGCACCGCCCAACGCGGGACCGCCCCGCACACACCCGAAATACTGACACACACCGCGCCGCCCGCACTTCCGGCCACGCGGCAAAAGATAAAAGCAATGGGAGACCCCAAGGCATTCCTTTCCGTCCCGCGCCGAGAGGCGGGATACCGCCCCGTACACGAGCGCATCGCCGACTTCGGCGAAGTGGAGCAGACACTCAACACAAGCGACCGCCGGCAGCAGGCCTCGCGCTGCATGGACTGCGGCGTGCCTTTCTGCCACTGGGCGTGCCCGCTCGGCAACCGCCCGCCCGAGTTTCAGGACGCGGTGTACCGGGGGAAATGGGACGAGGCCTACGAAATTCTCTCCGCCACAAACGACTTCCCCGAGTTCACGGGACGCGTATGCCCCGCGCTGTGCGAGAAGAGCTGCGTGCTGAACCTCTCGCTCGGCGAGCCCGTCACCATACGCGAGGACGAGTGCGCCGTCATCGAGACGGCTTTCCGCGAGGGGATGGTGAAGCCCGTCACGCCCCGCCGCAACGGCAAGCGCGTGGCGGTGGTGGGCAGCGGTCCCGCGGGACTTGCCGCCGCCAACCGCCTCAACCGCAAGGGCTACGAGGTGACGGTCTTCGAGAAAGACGAGTACGTGGGCGGACTGCTGCGTTTCGGCATCCCCAACTTCAAGCTGCAAAAGTCCGTCATCGACCGCCGCGTGCGGGTGATGGAGGCGGAGGGTGTGGTGTTCAGGACCTCAACCCCCGTCGACCCGTCCGCCCTCCCGCAGGGCTTCGACGCCTACTGCATATGCACCGGCACGCCGCAGGCACGCGACCTCGACATACCCGGCCGCAGCCTGCGCGGCATACACTTCGCCCTTGAGATGCTTTCACAGCAAAACCGCGTGCTGGCGGGGCAGACATTCGCCCCCGGGGAGCGCGTGACGGCAAAGGGGAAGCGCGTGCTGGTGATAGGCGGCGGCGACACGGGCAGCGACTGCATAGGCACGAGCCACCGCCAGGGCGCGAAAAGCGTGACGCAGATAGAGATAATGCCCAAGCCTCCCGTCGGCTCCAACCCCGACACGCCGTGGCCCGCATGGCCGCGCGTGCTCAAGACGAGCAGCAGCCACGAGGAGGGCTGCGAGCGGCGGTGGTGCCTCAGTTCCACGAAATTCGTCCCCACGCCCGACGGCGCGGTGGCCGGCGTGGAGGTGGAGGAGGTGGAGTGGCAGTCCGTCCCCGGCGGACGGCCCGTCATGCGCCCCACAGGAAAGAAAGAGGTGATTGAGGCCGACATCGTGCTGCTTGCCATGGGTTTCCTTCGCCCGCAGCAGCCCGAATTCCCCGCCAACGTCTTCGTGGCGGGCGACGCCGCCACCGGCGCAAGTCTTGTGGTGCGCTGCATCGCCAGCGGACGCAAGGCGGCGGACGACATCGACCGCTTCCTCGCCTGACGGCACACGGCTTGCGGGGTCGCGCCTCCGCGCCGGAAAGCGGAGAAGCGCGGCGGCGCGGCCATTGCGCAAAGCGGACGTGCGCCCCGCCCCGCAAGGTATACGGCGAAAGTTGTTAAGTTCCCGTTAATGTTTGTATCTTTGCACCCGACAACAGGCAGGTTCAACCCATGAAACTCATCCTACTGACAACGCCGTACTTCTTCATCGAGGAGCATCTTATCATAAACGCCTTGTTTGACGAAGGGTTGGAACTGCTGCACCTGCGCAAGCCCGGCACCGAGCCTGTCTACTCGGAAAGGCTGCTTACGCTCATCCCCGACAGCTACCACAAACGCATCGTCACGCACGACCATTTCTACCTCAAAAGCGAGTATGGCCTGCGCGGCATTCACCTCAACCAACGCAACCCCGAGCTTCCCCCGAAATACAAGGGGCACATTTCCTGCTCGTGCCACACGGAGGAGGAGGTGGCGCAGCACAAACGCGCGTGCGACTACGTTTTCCTCTCCCCCGTGTACGACAGCATATCCAAGGACGGCTACGCCTCGCACTTCGCCACCGCCACCCTGCGCGACATGGCGCGGCGGCGCGTGATAGACCGCAAGGTGATGGCGCTGGGAGGCGTTGACCTCACGCACATAAAGGAGCTGAAAGAGCTGGGCTTCGGCGGAGCCGTGCTGCTGGGCGACATTTGGAACTGCTTCAGCATTCACGACACGCAGGACTTCAAAGAGCTTATACACCACTTCCGCCTACTGCGGAAGGAAGCGGAGTGAGGCGCAAGCCGCAGGGCGCAGCACATACCACCAAACCACGTACCACCTACAACTATTTCATACACACAATGAACAACAACTCTTTCATGGTCTTCTCGGGAACCGCCTCCCGTTACCTGGCCGAAAAGATTTGCGAGGAGCTCAACTGCCCGCTGGGCGACCTCAACGTGACGAAATTCGCCGACGGCGAATTTGAAGTGTGCTACGAGGAGAGCATCCGCGGACGCGACGTCTTCCTCGTGCAGAGCACCTTCCCCAACTCGGACAACCTGATGGAGCTGCTGCTCATGATTGACGCCGCGAAACGCGCCTCCGCGCACAGCATCTGCGCCGTGGTGCCCTACTTCGGCTGGGCGCGCCAGGACCGCAAAAGCAAGCCGCGCGTGAGCATCGGCGCGAAGCTCGTGGCCGACCTCCTCAGCGTGGCGGGCATAGACCGTCTCATCACCATGGACCTGCACGCCGACCAGGAGCAGGGCTTCTTTGACGTGCCCGTCGACCACCTCTACGCCTCCACGGTGATGCTGCCTTACATCAAGACGCTCAACCTGCCCGACCTCTGCATCGCCTCCCCCGACGTGGGCGGCTCGAAGCGCGCCGCCTCCTACGCCAAATACCTTGACTGCTCCATGGTGCTTTGCAACAAGAGCCGCAAGAAAGCCAACGAGGTGGCGGACATGCAAATTATCGGCGAGGTGGCTGGGAAGAACGTGATACTCGTTGACGACATCGTCGACACGGCCGGCACCATCACCAAGGCGGCCGACCTCATCATGAGCCACGGGGCGAAAAGCGTGCGCGCCATCGCCAGCCACTGCATCATGTCCGGTCCCGCCGACGAGCGCGTGGAGAAGTCCGCCCTGCAGGAAATGGTATTCACGGACAGCATCCCCTACCGCGGACACAGCGCCAAGGTGAAGGAAATAACAATCAGCGGCATGCTCGGCGAGACCATACGCCGCGTGATGGAAAACGAGAGCATCTCCTCGCAGTACCTCATAAAGTGACGCGGTAAGCCCCACCAGGGCGAGCGGACATACGCGCCACGACACCGCACCCAAAGACAACAAGGGCGGACACCGGGAATTCCGGTGTCCGCCCTTGTCGCTAACCGACATCTTCGCGGCCGGCAAGTTTTGCGTAAGGGAAAGGGCAAGAGATATATACGGTCGCGCGCACGACTCCCGCACGCCACATCAGTGTACGCCCGCACCCGCCAGGGACTCCTTTATTCTCAGCGCGATGTGGTAGGCAAGCTCTACGGGAACAGCGTTGCCTATCATCTTGTAACCGTAGTTTACATCGTCGTACACTATCTTGAATGTGTCCGGGAAACTTTGCACGCGTGCCACTTCGCGCACCGTCATGCGGCGGTAGAGCGCTTCACTCCCTTTTGCAAACTCGTGAAGGTTGGGTCCAACCTTCACCATTTTGGGAGCTTGTGGGTGCAGCTGGCACTGCCGTCCGCTGGCCTGCACGGTGAAACCCGGCTCATCCCACGAGCGCACACGGTTGCGTGACATAAAGATGGGAGAGAAATTGCCGGTGTAATACTCATGGTTCGGCACAAGGCAGGCGTCGCCGTTGGTGCGGTTTTTCTCCTTGGCAGGGATTGCGGTGTCCCTCAAATCCCACAACACATCCCGCAGCACGGGCTTACGCGCCAACGGCTCCGGATAGGAAAACTCCTTTATGCCGATGTCTTTTCGGAAGCCCACGTAAAAGATGCGCTCGCGGTCCTCCGCCACGCCGTAGTCGTTAGCGTTGAGCAGCTTAAGACTGACATAGTAACCCGCCTCACCGAAAAGGCGCATAAAATTACTTACGGCCGCCGCGTGACGCTGCGCCAGCATCCCAGAAACATTCTCGGCGACGAAGAAATAGGGCTGTGTGTCCCTCAGTATGCGTATGTATTCGTAAAACAGTTGTCCGCGTGCGTCATCAATGCCGCGCAACGAGCCGCCCTCGCTCCACGACTGGCACGGGGGACCGCCAATGATGCCGTCCACTCCCGACGGAAAGTCAGCGGACGATATGCGGCGTATGTCACCCTCCACCAGTTCCACCCCCGGAAAGTTCGCCTTGAACGTGGGGCATATCTTTTTGTCGTACTCGTTGGCCATCACGGTGGTGAAACCGGCTTTTGCGAAGCCCATATCCAGTCCGCCCGCGCCGCTAAACAAACTTATCAGTCTCATTCTATGCTTCTTCTTGGAAGATGTGTTGTGTGAAAAGCACGGGCGGGTTGCCAAGCAACTTTATGTCAAATTTCAGCGAACGCTCAACAAGCGTTCTCGCGTTGTGTATGCGGAAAGACATCTCCCACCCGTTGTCCGCCACAAGCTGCAGCGTGGTGGCACTGCCCGGTTTGAAATCCAGCTCTACTATCCGTGTGGGCAGCGCGGCTTTGCACGTGGTGTACCTCGTGCTTACGCCGCCGTACGCCTTGTTCAGTCCGCCGCCTATGTTGAAAGCCTTGACCACCACCATATTGTGTACGTCGTCCTTAATCACTTTATAAAACGGCATTCGCCCGATGAGGTAGGTGACCAGCCGCACCGGTACGCCCGCGCCGCTTTCGTTTATCCGCAGCAGCTCCGCTCTGAAAGCACGCAGCAGCGGGACGTAGATTCGCGACTCCTTGTCGGCAATGTCACTCCACGCGGCACCGGCAGTGGCATATCGATCCAGTGTGGCAAAAACCGAAGCCACCTCGTCCCAGTACGCCGACGTGCAGGGAATTCCAAGCCAGCTTTTACCAAAGTCAAGATGCCACCCGAGGCGCGAGTGCTTCATCGAGTCGTTGTTGTTTTTTGCGGAAATGCCGGTTCCCCAGTCCGCACGCCGGAAGACAACATCGCGCACATCGCCGCGCTCGCCCGCCTCGTCACCGTTCAACAGTATTTCCAGCGTGTCATCGTCGTCTTTCTGGTTGCACAGCCCGGGCTCGAGGCGCAGCAGTGTGGGCATTATGTTATGAGCCGCACTGTCAAAGCCGCGCCTTTGAGCTTCGGCAAGCGAATGGTAGCAATCACGGGCGGCACACATACGGTTGTCCCCAACGAGACGGACATTCAGTCCGCGCCCGCAGAGAAAAGCGTGGAAACCCGCTGCAATGGCGTACTCAAAAGCCCGCCCGTTGGTGTTCCGTTTGCTGGAAGTACGCATAAACAATATCGTAAAGTCCGTCTGGATGTTCAGCTCTAAATATAGAACGTAAGACAAAGGTAGTCATTCACGACCATAAGATAGGGCTTTCGTTTTCTTTTCCGTTTCCGATTTCCTGTGTGGGGCGTATGGCGGAAAAGTATCACCGCGCAGGAAAGGGAGGGGAATCCTGACAGGAAGTCCCTGCGCTTTCGTGCCGCGCCTCGTTTGCTACGGCAGCCGCACCTCCAGCACCTGCGCTCCGTCACCCCCGAGCCACGCATCCAAGGCCGGCGCAAGCCGCGCTTTCGTATCCGCGAAGTGGTAACCCGCGCCGAAAGTGCGGGCCACACCCTCCGCGGAAAAGCACGCGCCGCCAGCCGAAATGTATCGCTGACGCGCCGGAGACACGTCCAATCCGGGCAGCGTGTCAAATATGCCGCCCCGCCCGTTGTTAAGCACCATTACGCGAAGCCCTGCGGGCAACTCCGTGTTCCACAGCCCGTTGGCATCGTAAAAGAAACTCAGGTCGCCCAAGATGGCTATTGTCTTTCCCCACATTGCCATGGCATAACCCGCCGCAGTGGAGAGCGAGCCCTCAATGCCGTTTGTGCCGCGGTTGCAGAAGACCGGGCATCCGCCCGCCTCAAAGACAAGCGACGCCGCCCGCACGGCCGTGCTGTTGCCGAAATGGAGGGAGTAAGGCTCGTTCTCACTTTCAAGCCGCGTGCGCAAAGCCAGCAGCACGCCGTGGAAGGTGAGGCTTTCAGTCACCTCCGCCTTACGCCGCAACGCCTCGTTTTGCGCTTTCCACGCCGCGTCCAGACGCTCCGCCGCACGCCGCACACTGCCGCGCCTGGCCGGCAGCTCGCGGGAAAGCTGGGCGAGGGCGGGCAAGGGCAGACACTCCACCCAATAGGTGAGGTGCGTAAACGTGTCCGTCATGCCGTGGTCGAGTCCGACGCGCACCACGCGGCATCCGCTTCCGCGCAAAAGTGACTTTAGCCGCTTGTGTACGAAGTTGCCGCCCACGTGTACCACCACGTCGGGCAGCAACTCAGCGCCGCCCTCAGGCGTGAGCGCGTCAAAAGCGTTGGTGCGGAAACTCCCCGCCACGTCCGACAGCAGCTCCGGCAGCACAAGCAGCTGCTCCCGCGCTGAAAGTCCATCGACCTCCTGCCGCAGGTCGCCCCCCTCATACTGCCCCATCAGCAAAGCCGGAAGCCGCGCCTCCGCCACCATCGCCACCACCTCGCGCGGAAGCGGGGCGGACGCGGCTGGACGCACCTTGTCCGCCACACGTGCGGCGGGCAGTGCGGCGGAGGTGAAAGAGAAGAGCGGCTCGGAGAGCGGCACGTTGATGTGAGCCGGCTGTCCGCCGAAGTCCCCCAAAGAGAGCAGAGCCTCGTTAATGAGGCGGTTGTTGTGCCATGCGTCCTCTTCCGTGTGCGGCTCGCAAAGCTGGAAAGTGCGGCAGTAGGGACGCAGCGCGCCGTCCTGCGGCAATGTCTGTCCGTCCCACTGGTCAATCCATCGCAGCGGGCGGTCCGCCGAAATGACAAGCTGCGGGACGTGACGGTAGAAAGCCTCTGCCACGGCGGGCAGGCAGTTAAGCAGCGCGCTGCCCGAGGTGACACACACCGCCGCCGGCTCCTGGGTGGCGAGGGATATGCCGAGGGCGGCGAACGCCGCGCTGCGCTCGTCGGTGAGCGGGTGAAGCCTGAACGCGCTGGCGGCGGCGTGGAAATTATGCACGAGCGGGGCGTTGCGCGACCCGGGGCACACGACGATGTCGCGCACGCCCTTCGCCCGCAGCAACGCAGTGAGTTGGCCCACCTGCGGAATGTCTGAGTATGGCATGGCTTTCATTTCTTATGGAAACAAGGGCGGCCGCCCGCAAGGTACAGCGTCCTACACAAAAAGCGGCCGCGCTGCGTACAGCAGTCTGTGCTGCAACGGATTGGGTGCTGTGAACTTGAAATCACTCCAAGCCCAGCACCTGCATCATTGTGCGGAGTTTGTGGCGCGTCTCCTCCCACTCCGCCGCCTCGCTGCTTTCGGGCAGCAGTCCGCCGCCGGCGTAGAGTGTCGCTTCGCCGGCGCGGATTTCCATACAGCGCAGTGACATATATAGTGTGGTGGCGTCGCCCATGGCGAGCGGTCCGCTGAAGCCGGCATAGTAGCGGCGGGGCGACGGCTCGCCGCACGCTATCGCCTCCAACGCCATTTTTTGCGGCAGTCCGCACACGGCGGGCGTGGGGTGCAGCGCGGCGGCGGCTTGCAAGGGCGGGACATCCGTACGCAGGCGGAAACGAAAATCGGTACGCAGGTGACACACGTTGCCCGCCCGGACGGTGCGTGCCTCCGTCTCCTCCACCTCTTCGGCTACCGGCGCGAGGCACTCTGCCACATAACGCGCCACAAGTGCCTGCTCCTCCACGTTTTTGGCATCCCACTCCCCCGCCACGTCCGTGCAAGGGCGCGTGCCCGCCAGCGCCACCGTGCGCCAAAAGTCCGCGCCGTCTGAAAGCAGCAGCGGCTCGGGCGTGGCGGTGAGCCAGCGCCCCGTCGCGGGCGTGTCCCACAAAGCCACGAAACACTCCGGTCGCAGGGCGCAGGCGCGGAGAAAAAGCTCCTCCGCCCACTCCACGCCCTGTAAAGTGCAGCGCAGGCGGCGGGAAAGCACCACCTTGGCAAGCGAGCCGGCGGAGAGAAGCCGCTTCATTCCCGCGAAAGTTCGCGAGTATTCCGCCCGCTCCCCAGCCGTGTCCTCCGCCACTGCGGCCGGCGCGGGAGGGGCGGCGGACGGCAGCGGGATGACCGCCACCTCATCCGGCTTGATAAGTATCACGGGACAGTCCGGCGTAACCCGGAAAGGCGCGGCAAGATATCCGCAAGCTGACGCCGGCACGGAGTCCGCGGCGGGGAAGCGCAGAGGCGGTCTGTGCGAAACCACCCGCGTGTAACTTTCCGCGCCGGGAAGGCGGTAGAGCGCGAGGCATTCCCCGCGCTCCGTCACTTCCCGCCCTCGGCGCGTTTCGCCTCCTCCCATATCGCGTCCATCTCCGCCAGCGTCATGTCGGTGAGCTGCCGTCCCTGTTTAAGCGTGCGCTCCTCAAGGTAGCCGAAGCGGCGTATGAATTTGTTGTTTGTGCGCTCCAGCGCGTTGTCAGGATTTATCTTGTAAAGGCGTGCGGCGTTGATGAGGCTGAAAAGCACGTCGCCGAACTCGGCCTCCGCCTTGTCCTTGTCCATGTTGGCCACCTCAGCCTCAAACTCCCTTATTTCCTCCTTCACCTTGTCCCACACCTGCGAGCGTTCCTCCCAGTCAAAGCCCACGTTGCGTGCCTTGTCCTGTATGCGGTAGGCCTTTATGAGCGAGGGCAGCGCGGCGGGAACGCCCGACAGCACGGTTTTGTTGCCGTCCTTTTCCTTTTGTTTCAACAGCTCCCACTGCTCGCTCACCTGCTGCGCCGTCTCGACGTGGCTTTCTCCCTGCCCCTTCGGCGGGAATACGTGCGGGTGGCGGAAGATGAGCTTCTCGCAAAGGCGGTTGCACACGTCGGCTATGTCGAAATCGCCCGTCTCCGAGCCTATCTTGGCGTAGAAGCACACGTGCAGCAGCACGTCGCCCAGCTCCTTGCACACCTCGTTTTTGTCTCCGCGCATCAGCGCGTCACACAGCTCGTAAGTCTCCTCAATGGTGTTGGGGCGCAGACTCTCGTTGGTCTGTTTGCGGTCCCACGGACACTTCACGCGCAGCTCGTCCAGCACGTCCAGCAGGCGGCCGAAAGCCTCCATCTGTTGTTTCCTGTCGTTCATCGGATAGTTTTTCTCTTGCCAGGAGCGGCCATGCCAATTGTCACTCCCGCCATTTTCGGTTTGCGTGGCACAAAATTACGTTTTTCAACCCAAAGGGCGCATACCTCGTTCCGCGCCGCAACCCGGCCGGCATGCCAAAAACGGCGGCGGCGGCGTGCCTTTCCCGCCAATCATTCGTATTTTTGCGGTGTGACGAGCCGCCCCTGCGGCAAAACGCTACATAACAACACTTATATATATGAAGAAACTACTACTCACCCTGCTTCTTTCAGCGGGAGCCGGCTGCGTGTACGCCGAGGACGGGTACGGATACCTTGTCTTCGCGCAGAACGACGGCACGGAGAGCAGCCTCGCCACCGGCTCGCTCACCATCACTTTCCCCGACGGCAAAATTGTGGCCACAGACGGCACGTCCACTTTCACAGCCCCGCTTGCCGACATGGCACGCATGTATTTCAGCTCCACCCCGACGGGCATCGCCTCCGTCAGCGGCGATGAGGGCGGCGCAGTGAGCGCGGAGGTTAGCGGCGGACGGCTGCGTGTCACCGCCCCCGCCGGCAGCACGGTGCGCCTCTACCGCGCCGACGGCAGCTGCGTCCCCGCCGACGCGCAGCTTGAACCGGGCGTGTATCTCGTGAACATCAACGGACGTACCCTTAAAACGCTTGCAAAATGAGACTGACACGCACCCTCTCCCTCCTGGGTCTCGCCGCGCTCTCCCTCACGGCGGGCTTCGCGCAGACCATGCGCGTGTACCAGGGACATATGATAACGGCCATCCCCTCCGCCACGGCGGGTGACATCACCTTCGCCGACGGCGGCAAGACGCTCAGCGTGATGGGCAACACGTTCGCCACAGGCGCAGTGGACAAGATTGTGGTGGACGACACGTCCTATTCGCCCGCCACGGTGGGCGTTACCTACGGCAGCGACGGCGCGTGGGTGACCATTTCGGCCGACGTGGCTCCCCTGCTCGGCGTTACGGTCAACGGCGCGCATGTGGGCGTGCTGGCAAGCGACGCGCTTGCGACGGAAGTGACCTACAACCTCACGGGCGCGAGCCAGAACGGCTCGTTCTACCAGGCGGGGCGCTACAAGGCGATTGTCTGCCTTGACAACCTCACGCTCACCAACCCCGACAGCGCGGCGGTCAACATATACAACGGCAAGCGCATAGACATCGTGGTGCCCGACGGCACGGCAAGCACGCTCACCGACGGCGCGGGCGGCACGCACAAGGCCTGCCTCAACGTGAAGGGCCACGTCGAGCTGAAGGGCGGCGGCTCGCTAACCGTCTGCGGCAACACGAAGCACGCCTACGCCTCGGGCGAGTACACCTGGCTGAAGCCGGACTTCGGCACACTCACCGTCACCTCGGCCGTGTCTGACGGCTTGCACGTTGACCAGTACTTCAAGATGGAGGGTGGCACGGTAAGCGTAAGCGGCACGGGTGGCGACTGCATCGACGTGAGTGTGACGGACGACACTACGGACGAGTACAACGGACAGGTGTTGGTAAGCGGCGGAAGCCTCTCGATGGCTGTCACCTCCGACGATGTGAAGGGTCTCAAGAGCGAGGGTGCGACAAGCATAACCGGCGGCACGGTGAAAGCCACCGTGAGCGGCCTCGGCACCAAGGGCATCAGCGTAGGCGGCGACCTCACCATATCGCAGGAGAGCGGCAACGCCACCAGCATAGAAATGGACGTGACGGGCACCACCTACCACAAGGACGAGGTTGACGAGTCGAAGTGCCGCGGCATCAAGGTGAAGGGCAACTTCACCTTCAACGGCGGCAACATACACATGACCGTGACGGGAAAGAAGGCCAAGGGCATCTCCGTGGACGGCACGTACACTTACGTCAGCGGGACCACCAACGTGGTGCCGGAGTAAGGGGAATACGCACGCGGCCGGCATATATGCGCGGGTCGCGGACTTTTCGCACAAGCCTACGGCGGGGGCGGCAGCACATACAGCACGGCCGTCCCCGCCGCCGCTTTCCACGGAGGAAA
This sequence comes from Lachnospiraceae bacterium, assembly GCA_963632255.1. Taxonomy (GTDB): domain Bacteria; phylum Bacteroidota; class Bacteroidia; order Bacteroidales; family Bacteroidaceae; genus Alloprevotella. The sequence goes on from CAVGTC010000006.1 coordinate 17,643, forward strand.
GGCACGGGAGCGACCGGCGTGACGTTCTGTCGCGACAGAACCCCCGCGCCATTCCCCGGGCTGCCTTCACAGAAATGGGGACGGATTGGAACACGTGCCACACCCCCGGAAAGCGGCGAATCCGTTAACTGATTTTCACCTTACGCTTTTTTGCCGCATTTGGAAAACGCCCGAAAATGTATTATCTTTGTACTATAGGATAGGGACATCCCGCAAGGTGTGTCCCTATATCTTTGCCTATATTGATTTTTCAGCCCCTTACGAATCAAAAGACCTGCACTTGGTCCACGGAGTACCGCGGTGTTTTGTCACTGAAGTGCGGCTTGGTCTTCAAAACGCCACGGCATCGGCGCTACAGGTCGCCGACTTGCCAAAAACAAGCCGCACTCGCTTTTCAGCAGCCCGCCGAGTGCGTTAAACTCTCATAATAATTTCGCCGCCCGGTGCCGTTTTCTTCCTTTCGCATAAGGTTTGTTCACATTTCGCGGAAGACACTCCCCCACTCCACCCGTTCTTTTTCCACAGCGCGGCGCACCGCAGATTAGGCAGAAACGGTAACAGCACACCCGCCGCCTACCGCACGGGACGGTGGCGGGAGAGAAAATGCGCCCCGCACACGCGCCGTGGCACTGATTTTGCTGCGGAAACGGGTAAAAACCAAGCACTATGGCATTTATAGACTACTACAAAATAATGGGTGTGCCAAAGGACACCCCGCAGGAGAAGATACGCGCGGCCTACCTGCGCCGCACGAAGCAGTTCCACCCCGACCTCCACCCCGACGACCCGAAGGCAAAAGCGAAGTTCCAGGCGCTGCAGGAAGCCAACGCCGTGCTGTCCGACCCGGAGAAGCGTGCGAAATACGACCGCTATGGTGAGCGGTGGGAGCAGGCCGACGCCTTTGAACGTGCCGGAGGCGGAGGAGGCGCGGCGAGCGGCGGATTTTCGGGCTTCGACTTCTCGGGCTTCACGGGCGCGGGCGGCGGCGCGGGCGGTTTTTCGTCTTTCTTCGAGGACCTCTTCGGCGGCGCGGCACGCACGCGGCGCGGGGGATGCGCCGGCGGCTGCGGAGGCGGCGCGGACACGTCGGGCGACGCCAACGTGACGGTGGACATCGACCTCTACACGGCGATGCTGGGCGGCGACATCGTGCTGCAGACGCACGGCGGACGGCTGCGGCTACGCGTGAAGCCGGAAACGCAAAACGGCGCGAAGGTGCGGCTGCACGGGAAAGGCTACCAACGCCCTGACGGCACCTACGGCAGCCTTATCGTCACTTACCGCGTGCGCCTGCCGGAGGGACTCAACGACCGGCAGCGCGACCTCCTGCGGCAGATGAGGACCGCGGGGGCGTGACAGACGCGGGGCGTTACCGGCATAACAGGCCTGAGGGAAGCACGCAACCGCCCTAACTTTCCCTCCGCGCAAGCGCGAAGACGGGGCGCGGGGCAGGCGGCAGCGTGCGGCACGGGCGGAAACGGAAAATTAGCCTTAACTTTGCCACCGTCCGCCCGACGACGCGCGGACGCACGCACACCCCGCAAAATGAGAAAGGCACACCTATATATATATACGGCGTTTCTCTCCGCCGCACTGCCCCACACTTTGTCCGCGCAACGCGCGGGCGGGCACGCCGCACGGACACACCACGCGCAGACGGAGGCGGTGGTGGCGAAATACACAAAGGCTCTCGACTCGCTGAGGACGTCGCTCGCGGCGTGGGAGTACAACCGAGCCGACACGCTTAGCAACCCCTACTACGCCCAGCTCTTCGGCAGTCCGTCCTTCTACGCCTCCGCCCTTGACGGACTGTTTCTCCTGCCAGACAGCGAAAGGGAAAGCTACGGCACGCTGTCGGCGCACGCCCGCGGGGTGACGGAAGCGGGCGCGGCCGCGCTGCGTGCCGTGTATGCCGAAAGCCCGTGGCTGATACGCCACGAGGAGGCAAGCCGCGGCACGGTGGACGTGGCGGGCGACCTGCGCAAGTTGCGCCGCGAGGACATCCCGCGCCCCGCCACACGTGCGGAACACGCGTCGGGCAACGCGCCCGCCATCGACCTGCCTGACGACGGACTCGCGCTTGCACCCGTCGTGCGCCGCCCCAACTTCTGGACACTTAAGGCCAACTTCTCCCTGCAGTTCACCCAAAGCCACGTGTCCGAAAACTGGTACAAGGGCGGCGAGAGCCACCTCGCCCTGCTGGCCGCCACCACGCTGGAGGCGAACTACAACAACCAGTCCCGACTCTCCTTTGACAACAAGCTGGAGATGAAGCTCGGCTTCCAGACTTCGCAGAACGACGAGGAACACAAGTACAAAACAAACTCCGACCTCCTACGACTTACCAACAAGCTGGGCGTGCGTGCCGTGAAAAACTGGTACTACACGGCCATGCTGCAAAGCTGGACGCAGTTTTACAAGGGCTACAAGTCCAACGACTCGAAAGTTTACTCCGACTTCTTCTCGCCTTTCGAGTCGTTGCTCACGCTTGGTATGGACTACCAACTCACGCTCAAGCGCTTCAAGGTGAGCGCCACGCTCTCCCCCATCGCCCTAAAGCTGAAGCACGTCAGCCGCAGCGCGCTCGCCACCTCCTTCGGACTGGACGAGGGGAAGCGCAACAAGTGGGAGTACGGCTCCAACATCACCATCAACTACAAGTGGGAAATAGTGCGCAACGTGTCGTGGACATCGCGCGTGTATTTCTTTTCCGACTACCACAAGACGCAGGTGGAGTGGGAAAACACCTTCGACCTCGCCTTCACCAAGTACCTCTCGGCACGCCTCTTCCTTTACCCGCGCTTTGACGACAGCGCGAGCCGGAAAGACGCCGACGCGTCCTACATCCAGTTCAACGAGCTGCTGAGCCTCGGTCTCAACGTGACATTCTGACACCCGTCCGCGCCCCTTCCGCCAAGGCGAAAAGGGGCGCGGCGCAAAAAACGCCGCCGCGCGACACGCCGCGTATACGGCGTTTTGTGTATTTTTGCGCATTAAGGGCGTGCCGCGCCCGCAAGACTTGCAACAACCGACACAAAAGAAATGCTTTTCCCCACACGGCTACGCCGTCATTTCCTTACCCTCACACTCTGTCTGGCCTGCACGGCCGGCGCGGCGGCGCAAAAGCTGTCCGCACCAGTGCGGTACATTGTGCAGCCCGGCGAGACACTCTACCGCATCGCCCACAACCACGGCGTGACGGTGCAGCAGATTGTCGCCGCCAACCCGGGACTTGTAGCCGAGAAGATACAAAGCGGACAGGCCATCAACCTGCCGGCACAGAACACCGCCGCCACTTCCGCCGCTGCACAGCCGGCAAAGAAGCCGGCCGCCGCAACGTCATCTTCACCGAAGAGCGAACAACCCGCCGCAGCACCCTCGTACGCAAAGGCTTACACAAAACAGCCTGCAAGTAAAAGCGTGCAGGACAAGAAGCCGAAGGTGACGCAGTACAAGGTGAAACGCAAGGACACGCCGTACAGCGTGGCAAAGTCATTCGGCCTGACCGTGGAGCAATTGTACGACGCCAATCCCGAGATGCGTGCCGAGGGCTACAAGCTGAAAAAGGGCGCGACCCTGCTCATCCCCGACTCCGCCGCGCTGAAAGTGCCTGAGGGACTCGCCAGCGTGCGCGTGTCCGTGGTACTGCCTTTCGCCGGCGACGGCGTGGAAAACGTGCGCAGTGTGGAGTTTTACCGCGGGCTGCTGATGGGCATAGAGCGGCTCAAGGCGGAGGGTCTCAACGTGTACCTCACCGCCCACGCCGAACCCGCACCCGACGAGGCCGTGGCGCAGCTTACGCAGAAAATAGCGGCGGAGAAGCCCGATGTGGTGATTGGCGGTGTCTACCCCACCCACTTCGCCGACATTTCCGCACTCTCCTCCGACCGCACGAAGGTGGTGATTCCGTTCTCGTCAAAGGTGCAGCAGGTGGAGAGCCGCCCGGAGGTGTACCTCCTCAACACGCCCGCCGCCATGCAGGAGGCGCTTGAGTGCGACCTCTTCCTCGCCTCGTTCAAGATAGGCACGCGCGTGCTGATACTGCAGTCGGGCGGCACGGAGCGCACCAGCTTCAACCGTATGCTCACCGACCGCCTCACTGCGGCGCGATACAGCGTGGTGAGGCTCTCCGCGTCAAGCTCGCCCGAGAGCCTCCGGCTCAACCTCGGCGCCAACGCGAAAGGGCGCATCGTAGTGGTGTCGGACGCCACGACAGAGAAGGACGCAGCCACCGCCGTGGCGCAGGTGAAGAAGCTGCGTGCGATGCTGCCCTCCGCCCAGATTTCCCTCGCCGCGCCCACATGCTGGCTGCCTTTCGCCGCCGGCGCGATGAAGAAGGACATCCACGAGGCCGACACTTACATCCTCGCCCCGGCATACTTCTATCCGCACACCACGGCGAGCCGCGAGTTTGCCGACTCGTACCGCGGGTGGTTCGACGGCGAGCTGCTTGAATGCACGCCGCGCATGGCCCCGCTGGGCTACGACCTCGCAGTCTCGCTGCTTGGCGGGATGAAAGAGCACGGACACAACTTCAACACGCAGCCCGCCGCCGGCGCGGCAAAGGTGCTGCAAAGCAACATAGGCTTTGTCAAGGCCGCGCCCGGCGGCGGGTATGTCAACCGCAGCATGTGGCTCGTACACTTCAAACCGGACATGAGCATCGTCAAACTCTCCGCGAAATGACGCTCCGCGCGACACACACCGCCCTGCCCCGCCCGCGGCACAACCGCCCCGTCCTCCGCGCCCTACGCGCGGCGGCGTGCGTGCTTGCGCTGTCCGCGCTCTTCGCCCCGCGTGCCACCGCGCAGGTGGGCGAAAGCCGCCGCACCATATCCATCGGCGCGGGCGCGGGCGTGGCGATGAACAGCGTGGGCTTCGCCCCCACGGTGAAGCAGGGGCTGCACATCGGCCCCACGTTCGGTGTCGCAGCGAGGTTCACCAGCGAGAAGTATTTCAGCACTTACTGCGCCCTGCAGCTTGAGGTCAACCTCAGCCAGCTTGGCTGGCGGGAAAACGTGCTCAACTCGCAGAGCGAGCCGCTGCCCGACACCTACCGCCGCGACATATACTACGTGCAACTGCCCATGCTGGCCCGCCTCGGCTGGGGACGCGAACGGAAAGGGCTGATGGGTTACTTCCTCGCCGGCCCGCAGATAGGCTGGTGCATCGGCGAGAAGACGCGGCAAAGCGCATTCACGCTGAATGCCGACGGCACGCCGGACCGCCCCAGCGGCACCTGCGAGCAGTACGGCCTGTCAGTGCAGCGCAAGTTTGACTACGGCATCACCGCCGGATTGGGCGCGGAACTCAGCACCGCCGCCGGCCATTTCCTACTGGAAGGCCGCTACTACTACGGTCTCTCCGACATCTTCGACAACGCAAAGAAAGACCCCTTCGGCCGCTCCAACAACGGCACGATTGTGGTGAAAGTGACTTATCTGTTTGACATAAGGAAATAGGCGGCGCGTGCGGATTACACGCCCCGCCACTTACCCAACCCACACGCAACACAACCATGCGCAAGTTCACGCTACTGCTTTCCGCTTTCGCACTGTCCGCCGGCCTTTGGGCACAGGGCGGAGCTGCGACACAGCTCAACATCATTCCGCAACCCAACCACGTCACCGCCGCAGAGGGGACATTCACCCTCACCCCCGCCACCACCGTGGCGGCAAGCGGGGCTGAGGCGAAGGAGGCGCTGCGCTACCTGCAGGAGAAAATGCAGAAAGCCACGGGCGCGAAGCTGCGCGAGGTGGGCGCGAAGAAAGCACCCGGCATATTTCTCGCCACGGACAAAAGCGTGCAGGGCGCGGAGGCATACACGCTGGAAGTGACCCCGCAGGGCGTCACTGCGAAGGCTTCCACCGCAGCCGGTCTTTTCTATGCCGTGCAGACGCTACTGCAGCTGATGCCGCCCACAGTGGAGGCGACGACCGGCACGCCTTTCACGGCGTGGGAGATACCGGCGGTGAAGATTGTCGACAGTCCGCGTTTCGCCTACCGCGGCGTGATGCTTGACCCGTGCCGCCACTTCCTGCCCGTCGACGCAGTGAAAAAGCAGATAGACGTGCTGGCAAGTTACAAAATCAATCGTCTGCACTGGCACCTCACCGAAGACCAGGGCTGGCGTGTGGAGATAAAGAAATACCCGTTGCTCACGCAGGTAGGCTCGCGCCGCACCGAGGGCGACGGGACGACGCACAGCGGCTACTACACCCAGCAGGAGATAAAAGATGTGGTGGAATACGCCCGCCGGCACCACGTGGAGGTGGTGCCCGAGTTGGAGATACCTGGGCACGAGCTGGCCGCCATAGCCGCCTATCCCGAGCTTTCGTGTACGGGAAAGGCCACCACGCCGCGCATCATATGGGGTGTGGAAGACGTGGTGATGTGCCCGGGACGGGAGCGTATGTTCGACTTCCTGCGAGATGTCATCGACGAGCTGGCTCCGCTCTTCCCCTCAGCTTATTTCCACATTGGCGGCGACGAGTGCCCGCGCGACGAGTGGGAGAAGTGTCCCGACTGCCAAAAGCGAATGAAAGAGCTGGGCTACACCCGCGCGGCACAGCTGCAGAGCTACGTGGTGGGACGCGTGGAGAAGTACCTTCGCACAAAGGGCAAGCGCATCATCGGCTGGGACGAGATTCTTGAAGGCGGCAACCTTGACACCACGGCCATCGTGATGTCGTGGCGCGGCGAGGACGGCGGCATAACGGCCGCCAAGGCGGGACACCAGGTGCTGATGACCCCTTCAAGCCACGGGTTCTATTTCGACTTCTACCAGGGCGACGCCATAAACGAACCCTGCGCCATCGGCGGCTACTCGACACTGCAGAAAGTGTACGGGTACGACCCCGTGCCCTCTGCGGTACACGCCGCCGTGCGCGACGCGATGGTGCTGGGCGTGCAGGCCAACTGCTGGAGCGAGTACATACACACGCCGGCGCAGCTCGAATACCACCTCTACCCGCGGGCGCTGGCTCTCTCTGAAGTAGCGTGGACGCAGACGGCAGCGAAGCCGGGCTTTGACGACTTCCGCCGGCGCGCGGACGGCGACGCGGCGCAGAGGCTGGACCTGCGCAAGGTGAACTTCCACATACCGCAACCCGAGCAGCCGGGCATGGCGTGCAACCACCTCGCCTTCACGCAGACCGACACCATCGCGCTGAAAACAACACGCCCGCTGCCCATACTTTACACCACGGACGGCACGCACCCCACGGCGTCCTCGATGCGCTACACCGCGCCCATCGTGCTTGACCGCAGCACCGTGCTGCGCACCGCCTGTCTGCTGCCGAGCGGGAAGCTCTCCCCAGAAAGGGTTATTTACGCCGACAAAACAGCCTACGCGCCCGCGGTGAAGAAGACGGACGCAAAGCCGGGACTGCTGCTCACGAAATGGGAGGGAACGTTCCTCCGCCCGTCGCAGATAAAGGGTACGCCCACCGTGGCGGACTCTGTCGTGTCGGACATCGAGGCACTGCGCTCGCTCACTTATGTGCCAGACGATGTGCGCGATGTGAGCAACTACGCCGCACGCGTGGAGGGGTACATCGATATCCCCGCGACTGGCGTGTACGAGTTCTCCACCAACAACAACCAAGTGTACATTGACGGCAGCCTCGCCATAGACAACTCGGGCGAGCAAGTGCCACGCTACTCACGCAACAACCGACAGCTGGCCTTGGAAAAGGGACTGCACCGCGTGAGCGTGACATTCCTCGGCGGCATCTTCGGCGGATGGCCCACCTACTGGGACAACGCGCAGCTGCACTTCCGCCCCGAGGGCGGCAAGTGGGCGAAAGTGTCCGCCGCGATGCTCTTCCACTAAACGTACAGAAGCGGCGGTGCGACGAAAAGGGAAAGCGCATCACTGCCGTATCACAGGACAAGACAAGGGGAACACGCCTTATTATATATAGAGAGAACAACAAGAAACAGCATAAATGGAATTAGCCAAAGTTTACAGCCCCGATGAGGTTGAGGGCAAGTGGTACAAATATTGGACGGACCACCGCCTCTTCGCCTCAAAACCTGACAGCCGTACCCCCTACACCGTGGTCATACCGCCCCCCAACGTGACGGGCGTGCTGCACATGGGGCATATGCTCAACGAAACCATACAGGACATCCTCGTGCGCCATGCACGGATGGAGGGTAAAAACGCCTGCTGGGTACCCGGCACCGACCACGCCTCCATCGCCACCGAGGCGAAGGTGGTGAACCGCCTTGCCGAGAAAGGAATAAAGAAGAGCGACCTCACACGCGAGGAGTTCCTCAAACACGCATGGGAGTGGACTGACGAGCACGGCGGCATCATCCTAAAGCAGCTGCGCCGTCTCGGCGCTTCCTGCGACTGGGACCGCACGGCGTTTACCATGGACGAGGAGCGCTCGCGCAGTGTCATACACGTCTTTGTAGACCTCTACCGCAAGGGACTCATATACCGCGGCGTGCGTATGGTTAACTGGGACCCCAAGGCAAAGACCGCGCTCTCCGACGAGGAGGTGGTGTACAAGGAGGAGCACACGAAGCTCTACTACATGAAGTACTATGTCAGCGAGGACGACGGCACAGGTGCCACCGGCGAGGAGGGGGAGATAATCCACCAGGATGCCAAGGGGCGCTACGCGGTGGTGGCCACCACGCGCCCGGAAACCATCATGGGCGACGTGGCGATGTGCATCAACCCCAACGACCCCAAAAACCACTGGCTGCGCGGCAAGAAAGTAATCGTGCCGCTCGTGGGCAGGGTGATACCCGTCATCGAGGACGAGTACGTGGACATCGACTTCGGCACGGGCTGCCTCAAAGTGACGCCGGCGCACGACGTGAACGACTACATGCTCGGCGAGAAGTACGGTTTGGAGGCGATAGACATCTTCAACGACGACGCAACACTCTCCGAGGCTGCGGGCATGTACGTAGGCCAGGACCGCTTCGTGGTGCGCAAGCAGATAGCCGTGGATATGGACGCCGCCGGACTGATGGAACGCATTGAGGACTACGACAACAAGATTGGCTGCTCGGAGCGTACGGGCGTGCCCATCGAGCCGAAGCTCTCCATGCAGTGGTTCTTGAAGATGAAGCACTTCGCAGACATCGCCCTGCCTCCCGTGATGAACGACGAGATTAAGTTCCACCCCGCGAAATACAAGAACACTTACCGCTACTGGCTGGAGAATATAAAGGACTGGTGTATCTCGCGCCAGCTATGGTGGGGGCACCGCATCCCCGCATACTACCTGCCGGGCGGCGGTTTTGTGGTGGCGGAGACCAAGGAGGAGGCACTTGCCCTCGCCCGCGAAAAGAGCGGCAACCCACAGCTTCAAGCCTCCGACCTGCGGCAGGACGAGGACGCGCTCGACACATGGTTCTCTTCGTGGCTCTGGCCCATGTCGCTCTTCGGCGGCGTGATGGAACCGGACAACGCCGAGTTCAAGTACTACTACCCCACAGCCGACCTTGTCACGGGTCCGGACATCATCTTCTTCTGGGTGGCTCGCATGATTATGGCGGGCTACGAGTTCACGGGGAAGATGCCTTTCCGCAACGTGTACTTCACCGGCATCGTTCGCGACAAGCTGGGGCGCAAGATGTCCAAGTCGCTCGGCAACTCGCCCGACCCACTCGACCTTATCGACCGCTTCGGCGCGGACGGCGTGCGTATGGGCATGATGCTCTCCGCGCCCGCTGGCAACGATATTCTCTTCGACGAGAGCCTCTGCGAGCAGGGACGTAATTTCTGCAACAAGATATGGAACGCCTTCCGCCTTGTGAAGGGATGGAAGGTTGACCCGGCCGCCGCACAGGACGAGACGGCACGGCTCGCCACCGAGTGGTTCGGCGCGAAGCTGCGGCAGAGCGCGGCGCAGATAGCCGATCTCTATTCAAAGTACCGCCTGAGTGAGGCACTGATGGAGGTTTACCACCTCTTCTGGGACGAGTTCTCCAGCTGGTATCTTGAATTGGTGAAACCTGCCTACGGCTGTCCCGTTGACGGCAAAACCTACGCCGCAGTGCTTGAGCACTTTGACCACCTGCTCCACCTGCTCCACCCGTTCATGCCGTTCATCACCGAGGAGCTTTGGCACCACCTCACCGAGCGTGCCGACGGCGAAAGTATTATGGTGAGCGCGCAGAACATCGCCGCCCCCGAAAGCGGTGACGCAAAACTGCTTGCCGACTTTGAAAGTGTGAAGAGCGTCATCAGCGGCGTGCGAGCCGTCCGCAACAGCAAGAACATCGCACCCCGCGAGACCCTCTCGCTGCAGGTGACGGGCGATAATCCGTTTGCCGCCTATGACGGCGTGGTGTGCAAGATGGCCGGCGTAGACTCCGTGCAGTGCGTGGAGGCGAAAGCCGACGGCGCGTCCGCCTTTATGGTGAGCACGACGGAATATGCCGTGCCACTCGGCGGACTCATTGATGTGGAGGCCGAGATAGCCAAGGCGGAAGCAGAGCTCAAGCACCTCGAGGGCTTCCTCAAAGGCGTGGAGAAAAAGCTGGCCAACGAGCGTTTCGTGGCCAACGCGCCGGCAGCCGTGGTGGAGCTTGAAAAGAAGAAGAAGAGCGACGCCGAAACAAAAATCGCCGCGCTCACGGAAAGCCTCAGACAGCTGCGCAAGCAGGCCTGAGGACGGCAACCCGTCCGCCCGCGGCGGCGGACGGAAATACAGAAATACAGAAATTAACAACAACAACCAAAAACTTATGCTATGAGAAAGAAAGGACTTTTGGCCGCACTGGCCGCGTTTGCCTTTCCCGCGCTGGCGTCCGCGCAAAGCGGCTACACCATCTACCCCGTGCCGCAGCAGCAGACGGCCGGCACAGAAGCCGTGAGCTTCTCCGCCGCCGTGACGATAGTGGCCGATAACGGTATTGACAGCTACACGGTGGCACGCGCCAAACAGATACTCACCGAGCACGGACTCACCGCCACCGAGGCAACCGCGCCCTCCGCGACGGGATCCAACCTCTACCTCGGCATAAACGGCTCCGGCGGCACGGCCGACGCGCTGCTCGGCACGAAAGGGCTCAGCCGCGATGTCTTCTCAAAGAGTGGAAAGTACGACCGCCACGTCCTCTCCCTCTTCAAGGAGAACGGCGCGGCGAGCGTGGTGGCGGTGGGAGAAAACACCGACGCCACCTTCATCGCCCTCGCCTCGCTGGAGCAGATACTCGACAACGGCACGACAGGACTGCACGCCACCACCCTCTACGACTACGCCGACCAGCAGAGCCGCGGACTGGTGGAGGGCTACTACGGCTACCCCTACTCCGCCGCCGTCAAGGAAGACCTTATGCGCTTCATGATGCGCTACAAGATGAACACCTACCTCTACGGCGCGAAGAGCGACCCCTACCACTCCAACAACTGGAAGGACGCATACCCCACCACGCTCACCGACGAGCAGCTTAAAAACGGCTGGCTCTCGCAGGACATGATGCGCGACGTGGCGACAACTTCACAGGAAACCAAGGTGAACTTCATATGGGCTATACACCCGGGCACGGACTTCATCAGCAGCTCCACCGTGGTGAGTGACATTATGGGCAAGTATGCCAAAATGTACGAGCTCGGCGTACGCCAGTTCGCCGTCTTTGTTGACGATGTGGGCGTGCCCAGCAGCTCGTCCGACCTCACAAGCAACGCCACGCACCTCACGCAGCTGCAGCAGGCCATCGAGGCGAAGTGGAACACGGAGGGCGCAGCTCCCGCTGACACGGTGCGCCCGCTGCATTTCGTGCCGCAGGTGTACTGCACCAGCTTCGCCAGCAATGATGTGCGCAAAAACTTCTTCGCCGCACTGAGCAAGTGCCCCTCCAACATCACCTTCTACACCACCGGCTACGGCGTGTGGAGCGTGCCCAACAACAACGACCTCAACACCTTGAAGTCCGAGCTCGGGCGCATCGGCGCATGGTGGTGGAACTACCCCTGCAACGACAACGCGGACGGGCAGATTTACACGATGGACATGTACTCCAACTTCTACGACCTGCCCAGCGTGAATTCCTCCGCAACACTCCCCTCCGAGCTGCAGAACGGTCTGGGCATCGTGTGCAACCCGATGCAGGAGGGCGAGGTGGCAAAGACGAGCCTTTTCAGCGCGGCCGACTACGCCTGGAACAACAAGGGCTTTGACAACCAGACTTCCTGGGAGGCTTCCTTCGCCGCCGTACTTCCGGGCAACACCGAGGCACAGGCTTCCTACAAATACCTCGCTCCCTACTTGCGCTACAACGACCCCGACGCGCTCAATCAGCTGATTACACAGTACAAGTCCGATGGCAAGGGCGGGAGCATCTCCGCCCTTATGGACGAGATAATGAAGCACTGCGACGTGCTGGCAAAATTGAAGGACTCCGAAGTGGCAGGCGAAAGCCTCCTTTACAAAGACCTCTCGCCGTGGCTGCTTAAGCTACGCATGATGGCCAGCGTCACCAAGCGTTTCATCGCCGTGGCCGCCCAAACGGGCGACTCGGAGGAGCGTTGGACAAGCTATATGGACGCACTGAAGGACGCCAACTCACTCTCCACCGCCGAGGAGTACAAGGCATACGCCCTTGAGGGGATGGGCAACAGCATCAGCGTCTCCGTGCGCCCCTCCCAACCCTCCGAGCGCTACCTCATCAAGTTTGTCGACTACCTCAAGGCAAACGCCCTCAGCGACTTCTTCTCCGCCAACGCCGAAAAGAAATCCAACACGTACTTCACCAACGCCGAGGGTGTCAGCGCCACGGTGTCCGGTACCACCTCCGTGTATATGGCGATGAAGTCGCCCGCCACGCTGCAGCCGGGGCAGTACGTGGGGCTGCAGCTTTCCGCGCCCACGCTGCTCAACAAGATAACGCTCTCCGACACCCTCGTGTCAAAGCACTATGTGGCGATGAGCGCGGACGGGAAAAACTGGACGCGGCTCACGCAAAGCACCGTCACGCCTGACACCCATGTGCGCTTTGTGGGAGTCACCAACAACACCGACGAGCCTATGAGCGTGCGCCTCACCGCCTCCTCCATCAAGCTCTCCGTTCCGGCGCAGACCACCATCTCCGAGGCCACGCTCCCCAGCGGAACCGTATGGCAGAGCCACGGCAGCGACTACATCAAGGATGGCGACCTCACCACTTTCGCTACGCTCAACCGCAACCAGCAGACGGGCGACGCCTACACGGTGAAGCTCAACAAGGCGGGCGTGATAAAGAAGGTGCGCGTAGCGGTGGGCACCACCAACGGCGACTACATGAACGCCGCCAAAGTGCAGATATCCTCCGACAACAGCAAGTGGACCGACCTCAAGGTACTTGGAGGGAAGACCACCACGTTCACGCTCACGCTTCCGCAGGTGGTGACCTACTCCGACGAGGTGAAATACTGCGACTTTGACGGCGAGAGCCAGACTGCGCAATACGTTCGCCTTTATGTGACGCAGGCCAACACCTCCAAGTGGCTGCGCCTCTACGACATCATTGTCAACGGCGAGGGAGCTTTCACACAGCTTACCTGCGAAGACGGCAACGGGAACGGTCTCTCCAGCGCTTGTGACGGCAACGCCTCAACCAGTACCGACGACGCAAGCGGCTGCATCACCTACCACTTCCAAAACGCCACCCTCCTCAAGGAGGCCGTTCTCTTCTGCGACCCGTCCACCACTTCCGCCGCATCCGTGGAGGCAACCGAGGACGGCAGCACATGGAAAGAGATGGGCAAGATAAGCTCCGCCGTGCAGCATGTCGACCTTTCCTCCATGCCCGCCGCCACCGCCATGCGCGTGAAGTGGACAGGCGACACCACGCCCGCCATCTACGAAATTACCGAGGTGGCCGACACGGAGAAGTCGCCTGTCATCAGCGGCATCAGCTCCGTCACGGCTTCCGGCAGCGGAGTCTCCGCGCTGAGTGCGGTGCTTGACGGCGGCACACTGCGCCTCTCCGCCCCGCAGGGCATCAAGAGCCTCACGCTCTACACGGCCGACGGCCGACAGCTGGGCGGCACGCTCCGCGCTGGCGGCGCGCAGACTGCGGAATACAACGTCCCGGCACTTTCCGCCGCGAAAGCCGTGCTGGCTCACGTGACACTCGCCGACGGCACGTCGCGCACCTTGAAGATAATGGACAAATAAGCCGCACGAGGTTTAGCACCGTTTTTGCCTCCCCCGCAAGCGTTTACAGCGCGTACGGGGGAGGCTTCTTTTTGCGTTGCCGCAAGCACTCCGAAAGCCCCCATTTGGCACAATGGAAACGATGCTATAATTTTGCAGCGGGAAACAGCCGCTCCGCACAGGAAAAGTCTTCGGCGGGTGGTTTCCCGCTAACACACAGATGGACTCGGACATTATCATTAAGGCGGCGCTCTTTGACCTTGACGGGGTGCTGGTGCAGACCGAAAGCCAGTACACGGACTTCTGGCGGGAGATGGGGCGGAAGTTTCTCCCCGACAGCCCGCATTTCGCTGAGGAGGTGAAAGGATGCTCGCTTACGCAGATATTCAACGAACGCTTCCCCGGCAAAGAGGACTTATGGGAGCGGATTGGGGCGGAACTCAAGCACTTTGAAAGCCGCATGGACTATCCTTGGATGGAGGGGGCACGTGACTTCGTGCGCTCGTTGCGTGCGGCGGGAGTACCCACCGCTGTGGTGACAAGCTCCAACCTTGCAAAGATGGAGTGCGTCTACCGCAGTCTGCCGGAATTCCCCGAACTCTTCACGCGCGTTTTCACAACGGAAGACTCCGCACGCTCCAAGCCCGCGCCCGACTGTTACCTAAACGCGGCACATACGCTCGGACTCGCACCCGCCGACTGCGCGGTTTTTGAGGACTCGCCCAACGGACTCGCGGCAGGTCGCGCAAGCGGCGCAAAGGTGGTGGGCGTTTCCACCATGCTTACACCCACCGCCCTTGCCCCATTGTGCGACAAGGCGATTGACACTTTCACAGGACTGACCGCCGAAAGCTTTACCCGCTGGCAGTTTTGAAGCCTGCGGCACGAGCCAGCGGAAAAGTTTCGCGTAAAAACATTATACACAAAAACTACCATTCAACTATGTCACAATACATTGTAGAGGACACGCGCAAGGTCACCACCACCCGCCTGCGCCAGATGAAAGCCGAGGGCAAGCGCATCGCCATGCTCACAGCGTACGACTACACCACCGCCTCCATCGTCGACGGCGCGGGGGTGGACATGATACTCATAGGCGACAGCGCCGCCAACGTGATGCACGGCTACGCCACCACGCTCCCCATCACCCTTGACGAAATGATATTCCACGCACGCGCCGTGGCACGCGCCACCAAACGCGCTTTTGTGGTGTGCGACATGCCCTTCGGCAGCTACCAGGTTAACGCCGACGACGGCGTGCGGGCCGCCGCGCGCATTATGAAAGAGACCGGCTGCGACGGGGTGAAGCTCGAAGGCGGCGTGGAGATAATAGACACCGTGCGCCGCATCATCGCGGCGGGCATACCCGTGTGCGGCCACCTCGGACTCACGCCGCAGAGCGTCAACCAGTTCGGGGGCTACGGGCTGCGTGCGAAAGGTGAGGCGGAGGCCGCCAAACTGCTTTCCGACACCAAGCTGCTTTCCGACGTAGGCTGCTGCGCCATCGTCGTTGAGAAGATACCCGCCGCGCTCACCCGCAAGGCCATGGAGGTATCCGATGCCCCCATCATAGGCATCGGCGGCGGTCCTGCGGACGGGCAGGTGCTTGTGGTGGACGACATGCTGGGGAAAAACAAGGGCTTCACGCCGAAGTTCCTGCGCCGCTACGCCGACCTCCACACCATTATGACTGACGCCATCGGCCGCTATGTCTCCGACGTGAAAGATGGTTCGTTCCCCTCCGCAGAGGAAAGCTACTGACCCGCCGCCAAAATGTCACAACCTTTGCACAGCACGCTCGGAAGCCCACGCTTCGTGTGCCTCTGCGCCGCCAGCTGCCTTATGCACCTGTCCCTCTTCGCCCTGCTGCCGCAATGGGTCTGGATGGCGGGGCACGGAAGCGCGGCCGCCGCGTGCGTCCCCCTCGCCTTTTTCGCCGGGATGGTTCTCCCCGGTCCCGTCGCCGCAAGCACACTTGAGCGTCACTCGCGAAAGACCGTCTGCCTCCGCTCCATAGCGGTTTTGTGCGCCGTGCCGCTGCTCGCGCTGCTGCTGCTCCCCGCCGGAGCCGCCGTGCTGCCGCTTGTCCTGCTGCAGGGCGTGGCATACGGACTAATGCAGATATCCCTCGGCTCCACGCTCGTCAACGACATCCTACCCTCGTCCCTCCGCGGGCGGGGCGACTCCGTGTACGCCTGGGCGGGGCGTGCCGCCGTGGCCGCCGGATTGCTCGCCGGCACACTGGAAAGCAAGCTGCTACCCACCCCGCAAGCCGTGGGCTTCACGCTCATCCCCGCCATCGCGGCACTCCTGCTCGTGGCACAGACACAAATCCCCGTGAAGGCACCCGTACACACGCCGCGCCTCTCGCTCGACCGCTTCCTGCTCCCATCCCGCCTCCCGCTGTTGCTGTCATTCGCCGCCGCACCCGCCACAATCGGGGCTTTCGCAGCCGCCGACGACACCACGGCCGCGATGTACACCCTGCTTTTCCTCGGCACGCTGGCGGCAGTACCCGCCACACGGCTCTTCCTCCGCAAGCGTTGGGGACTTTACGCAACCCTCGCCGCAGGGTACGCCGCACTTGCCGCCGGCTGGACGCTCGCTCTCACGGACAACACCTGCGAGGGCACGCACTACGGAGCCGCCGCGCTGCTCTGCGGCGCAGGTGCTGCCGCCGTTTCGCACGCACACCTTATATATATGCTGCGGCACGCCGACCACTGCCAGCGCGGCACGGCACAAAACACCTACACCCTGATGTGGTGGCTCGCGTTTTCCGCCGTCTTCGCCCTCTGGAATATGCCGTTTTAACTTTGCGAAACGCACAAGCACCCGCCAAAAAGCGGCATGCATTTAATACTTGCGCAACGGGGGCAGTGACATCGGACGGGACAAAACGGCACACTAAACGGGAAAACGTGCGCATTTATACATATACTTGGGTACTGTTTCTATTAAATATTGTATTTTTGCCCCGACCAAGAAACCGACACTAAGCCGCCGCCCAAAGCAAAACGCCCCCGGCGGGCACGCGAAAGGCACGGAGACGGCGCAACAATCTGTAACAGAATGGGTATCTTACAAGACAGACTATCTAAATACACCTTGCCGCAGGAGTACATGGCGAAAGGCGTATACCCCTATTTCCGCGCCATTGAGGGAAAGCAGGGCACCGAAGTGGAAATGGGCGGGCATCACGTGCTGATGTTCGGCTCAAACGCCTACACGGGGCTTACCGGCGACGAGCGCATCATAGAGGCTGGCATCAAGGCTATGCGCAAGTACGGCTCGGGCTGCGCCGGCTCGCGTTTCCTCAACGGCACGCTCGACCTCCACGTGAAGTTGGAAAAAGAGCTCGCGGAGTTTGTCGGGAAAGAAGACGCCCTTTGCTTCTCCACCGGCTTCACCGTCAACTCCGGCGTTATCTCCGCCCTCACGGGACGCGAGGACTACATCATCTGTGACGACCGCGACCACGCCTCCATCGTCGACGGGCGCCGCCTCTCCTTCTCCACCTGCCTGAAGTACAAGCACAACGACATGGCCGACCTCGAGCGCCAGCTGCAGAAGTGCGCCCCCGAGGCTGTGAAGCTCATCGTGGTGGACGGAGTTTTCTCCATGGAGGGCGACCTTGCCAAGCTGCCCGAGATTGTGAAGCTCAAGCACAAGTACAACGCTACCATTATGGTGGACGAGGCTCACGGCATCGGTGTCTTCGGCCGCCAGGGACGCGGCGTGTGCGACTATTTCGGACTGACCGACGAAGTTGACCTCATCATGGGCACTTTCAGCAAGTCGCTCGCTTCCATCGGCGGATTCATCGCTTCCGACGAAAGCATCATCAACTGGCTGCGCCACACCTCACGCACCTACATCTTCTCGGCATCCAACACCCCCGCCGCCACGGCCTGCGCCATGGAGGCATTGCACATCATACAGCAGGAGCCGGAGCGCATCGAGGCACTTTGGGACGTGACACACTACGCCCTCAAGCGTTTCCGCGAGGAGGGCTTTGAGATTGGCGAGACCGAGTCGCCCATCATCCCGCTCTATGTGCGCGACACCGAAAAGACATTCGTGGCCACCGCCCGCGCCTTTGACGCCGGTGTCTTCATCAATCCCGTCATCCCCCCCGCCTGCGCCCCGCAGGACACCCTCGTGCGCGTAGCCCTTATGGCCACACACACAAAGGAGCAGGTCGACCGCGCTGTAACGGCACTGAAAAAGGTGTTCCAGGATTTGGAAATCATTAAGTAAAACAGCGGGGAATCACCCCCACGCAGCACACATACCACAAATCCCGCCGCGTCTCGTATTGTTATAATACGGCGTGGCGGGATTTTTGTTTATCCGTGTAAGGCCAACCCGGGCAACGGATAGCGACAGAAAAGCCGACGTGCAACATAAAGGCGACGAAAAGCAACATCAACCCGCGCCGCACTGCGTGTTTTGTGTCCGACCGTCCGCAAACAGAGCCGCAACATTCCCTGAAAGAGCCGCAACCATCCGAAAGGAAAGCCCGCCCCGGAAGAAAAGCGGGTCTGCAAAGACTGCCGCGAAACCGGGACTTTTCCCAAACGGGACACGGCACACAGCTTTGAGGGGTCTGGTTGAAAGCCCGGGGCCGTGGCGTATGAATAAGAAGTCCGCAAGAAACGGGGCGGCGCTTACCATGTGTTGTAAGCGCCGCCCTGTGCTTTATGCTTTTTCCGGGAGGATTCCCGTCACTCCTCATCCCGGGGTTTGGAGGCATCGATAATGTCCTTCACACCCTGCACAAACGAGCGTACGGACGAAACGCACCAGTGCCAAACCGCACGGCAGCCGAACCACACGCCGTGACAGGACACGCGCACCGCAAAAGCCGTGCCGCGTGCAGCCACCACAGCAGCAGCCAAGGCGAAACTGCCCGCGTCAGTCCATGTCAGCGTCCAACGCGCGGCTACGCGGCGGTAACACGCCACCCACGCCAGCGGCAACGCCACGCCGGCAAGGAGGTAAAGCAGCGTCCACCCGAAGCCGCCCGCCGGCGAGTGAATGATGGGATGACTGCCCACCATCCCCCAAGGCAGCCCCTCGCACGCCACGCGCAGTGCGCTCACGGCCTTGAAGGCGAGGAAATGGAACGCGAAGATATAAAGCGTGCGGTCGCCTATATATAACAATGCGTCACGCAGCGCGCCCCCCGCCCGTCCGCCCAGGACGGCCACTTTCGACGAAAGGAAAAACAGCAGCGCGAAACCCGCCACGGCGGCTGGAAGAAGCTCCACGAAACGCAGCGCGTCCGCCTTCGCGTCCATGCACGACGGAAACCACAGCCCCGCCGCAACATACACCGCAAGGCACGGCAGCAGCACACGCGGCGTGAGCCGCTCGTCCGCGCCGTAACACCTCAAAAGGAAGCCGGCGGACATCAGCGTGAGGGCGGTAAGCTCACGGTATCCGCCCTGCGCCACGCCCGGCACGGTGAGTCCGCCCAATGCCATCCAAAGCGTGAGGCAGGCGGAGACACAAAACATCCCCCACCCCGCCGCAGTGTCCGTGGCGAAACGCCGCGAGCGGCGCAGCAGTTTGAAAAGCAGCAGGAAAGCCACACTCGCAAGCAGCAGCGTGCGGAAAAACCAGAACGTGCCGCAAAGCATCGGGTCGTAGCCGCGCAAGCCAAAGACTATGTCCCACGCGTGCTGGGCGGCCTGCCCCCACGTGTAGGGATGGGTCACGCCGCCGTCGGCGTTGCCGTAAGTCTCGCTCAGCAGTCCGAGGGGGAATAGCAGGTTATGCACCACGAGAAAGAAGAGGCTCCACTTCACGAAAGGCAGGTAGAGCCGCCGCACCCGGGAGGCGACGTAGCCCCACGGCGCGGAAAGGTGGCGCGTGCCGAAAAACCAGCCAGCGCAAAGGAAAAACGCCGGCACGTGCACGGAGAAAAGAAAATGGTTGAGCCAGCCAGGCACGCCCGCGTGCGACAGCACGACAAGCACAATGGCAAGGGCTTTCAATATGGTGAAACGCGGGTCGCGCATTTTGTTGTCTCTTTTTGGGTGGGTCCTATATGTTGTTCTTTACGGTGGGAATTTATAGAACCCATCTTTGGTTAGTTAGGCGGGGCAAACCTGTACCGTGCCCTGACCGGCCACGCGCCGGGGCATCCGCCGCCCGTCGTCCCGATGACAAGACCGGCCGTCCGCCGCGCAAGGCTCACGCGTCCGGCTTGCGCTTTTCGGTCAGTCCGGGTATAAACTCGGCGGGCGTGCCCTCCGGGTCCTTGTCAAAACTGTTCTCCACGAAAGGCGTGAAGAAATGTAAGAGCCATCCCTTCGCACGCTTCCACCGGCTCCACTCCCGCCACATCTCCGGCGTGAGCAGGCGGCAGCGCGTGTCGCGGTCGTGCATGAAGACGGCGCGCAGCTCCTCCGTCGTGGCGCGGTCGTCGACAAGCAGGTTGCACTCGTAGTCGAAAGACAGACTGCGGCTGTTGAGGTTGGCGCTCCCCACGAAGCTGTACTCCCCGTCCACCATCATCACCTTGCTGTGGTGGAAGCCCCCGCTGAAAAACCACGTCTTCACGCCGTGGCGCATCAGGCGGTGTACGTTATACTCCACAATGCGGGGCGTGATGGGTATGTCGCTCTTCTCAGACACCATCACTTGCACGTCGACACCGCGCCGCGCCGCATCTTTCAGCGCGCGCCGCAGGTGGCGGCACAGCGTGAAGTAAGGGTTGATGATGAGTATCTCGCGGCGGGCGTGCGTGATGGCCTGCAGGAAAGTGTCGTGAATGATGCGCGGGTGCTGCGCCGGGTCACGGTTCACCACCCCCACCCGCTTGTGTCCCGCCGTGACCGAGGTGTCCGGGCGCAGCATGGGGAAATACTCCCGCGCGTCACGCTCCCCCGGGAAATACTGCGTGCCGCAGATGGTCTGCCGCGTCACGTTGTTCCAGAAATGCAGGAATACACCCTGCAGCTGCGCCACGGCGTCGCCCTCCACGCGCGTGTGGATGTCGCGCCACTCCCCCAGCCCGGGCTTGCCCGTGATGTAGTAGTCCGCCACGTTCATCCCCCCCGTGTACGCCACCAGTCCGTCTATCACGACAATTTTGCGGTGGTCGCGGTGCAGGGCGTGGTTAACCCACGGGAAGCGCATGGGGTCGAACTCGTATATCTCCACGCCCCTCGCGCGCAGGCTGTCAAGGTGTCGCGCGCGCAGCGGGCGGTTGTTGCTGCTGTTGCCGAAGCCGTCGAAAAGCGCGCGCACCTTCACCCCCTCCTCGGCTTTCCGCACAAGCACGCGGAAGAGCCGCTCGGAGATGGAGTCGTTGCGGAAGTTGAAGTACTCGAGGTGTATGCTGCTGCGTGCCGCCTCGATGGCGGGGAAGAGGTCGTCAAACTTCTCCTGCCCCGTCTTGAACACCACCACACGGTTGTTGTCCGTGAACTTCACGCCGTAGCTCTCCTGCAGGAAGCGGACGATGTCCGAGTCCCCGCTTTCGGGCTTCACGCAGTGCGCGGCCAGCATGGGTATGTGGATGAGTAGGCTCAAGAGTAAGGCAAAAAGTATTTTCTTCATCTGTCTGCCGCCGCGCGTGCGGCGGTACCGTCGCGGGGTTCGCGGCACGTTGTCACGCGCCTTCCCCGTCCCGTTGCGGCGGACGGCATCGGCACGCGCCCTGCGCCCCGCGCCGCCCTTAGTGTTTCGTGTTATCCGTGCGTTCTCTCAAATCATCGTGCTGAAGGAGTCCACCACGCCCAGCAGCCGTCCGTCCCCGTCGGTGACAAGCACGGAGTGTATCTTGTAGCGGTGCAGCGTGCGGTCAATCTCGGCTATCTTAGTGTCGGGCGACACCGTCTTCGGGTCGCGTGTCATGATGTCGGCCATGGTGAGGCGGAAGAAACTGTCCCCCGAGTTCTCCATAGCGCGGCGTATGTCACCGTCGGTGATGATGCCCGCCACCTTGCCGTCACCGTCCACACCGATGCACAAGCCAAGGCGTCCGTTGCTCATGTGCATCAGCGCCTCGCCCAGCGGCATGGAGGGGCTGATGACCGGCAGGTCCTCGGTGCGCATCACGTCGCGGGCGCGGGTGAGCAGCCGTTTTCCCAGCGTGCCGCCGGGGTGGAACTGTGCGAAGTCCGCCGCCTTGAAGTGGCGTGCCTCCATTAGGGCGCACGCCAGCGCGTCGCCCAGTGCCAGCGCCGCCGTGGTGGAAGAGGTGGGCGCCAAGCCCAACGGACACGCCTCGCGGCTCACCGAAGCGTTGAGATGCGCCGTGGCGTACTGCGCGAGGAGTGACTTCGGATTGCCGCTCATGCCGATGACGGGGATTTTGTTGTCAAGCAGGTAAGGCAGGAAGCGCAGCAACTCGTCGGTCTGCCCCGAGTTGGATATGGCCAGCACCACGTCCTCGTGCTGTATCACGCCGAGGTCGCCGTGGAAGACGTCGAGGGGATTGATGAAAAAGCTCGGCGTACCCGTGGAGGAGAGCGTGGCGGCAATCTTCGCGCCGATGTGTCCGCTCTTTCCCACGCCGGTCACCACAAGTTTTCCCTTGCAGTGCAGTATGATGTCGACCGTGCGGTCGAAGTCGGAGTCGATGTGCGGGATGAGCTCAAGCAAGGCCTGCGCCTCGTCGCGCAGGCATTTGATGGCGGTTTCGGTATATTGGCTCATTGTGTCAGTACAAGTATAAGGTCTAAAAGGTTTGCAAGGTTTCGCCCCGCGCCGGCAGCCGGCGAAAGCGGGAAAAGGGCGGCGGAATGGCGGCGGACAAGCAATGCCGCCGGCTGGGGCATAACGCCGCGTTGTGCGTGTGGCACGCCCGCCGCGCCGCTGGTGTCACAGCAGGCTTTGCAGCGTTTTCTCCATGTCGGCGAGCGGCAGCATATTGGGACCGTCGCTCAGGGCCTCGTCCGGCGAGGGGTGCGTCTCGAAGAAATAGCCGTCGGTGCCGAAAGCCTTCGCCGCCAGTGCCATTTGCGGTATGAAGCGGCGGTCGCCGCCCGTCTTGCCGCCCGCGCCGCCGGGACGCTGCACACTGTGGGTGCAGTCCATCACCACGCGGTCGGCGTACTGCGCCATGAGCGGCAAATTGCGGAAGTCCACCACAAGGTTGTTGTACCCGAAGCTGTTGCCGCGCTCGGTGAGCCACACGGTCTGCGCCCCCGCCTCGCGGCATTTCTCCACGGGGTAGCGCATGTCCTCGCCCGAGAGAAACTGCGCCTTCTTTATGTTCACCACGCGTCCGGTGCGCGCCGCCGCCACGAGAAGGTCGGTCTGCCGGCAGAGGAAGGCGGGAATCTGCAGCACGTCCGCCACGGCCGCTGCGGGCTCGGCCTGCCAGCTCTCGTGTATGTCGGTAAGCACGGGGAGTCCGTAGCGCGCCTTCACGTCGGCCAGCATCTGCACGCCGCGCTCAAGCCCCGGCCCGCGGAAAGAGTGGATGGACGTGCGGTTGGCCTTGTCGAAGGACGCCTTGAAGTATATCTCTATGTGCAGCTTGTCGCGCAGACGCGCAAGTTCCGCCGCCACGGTGTCAAGCAGCTCCGCGCTTTCTATGACACACGGGCCGGCGATGAATACAGGTTTCATTGGCAATGGTTCGGTTTTCCGCAAAAGGCGCGGGCGGCGGCGCCACGCGCTCCCCGCCCACTCTTTTACAAAGGTACACAAAAAGTGCGGGAAAAACGCCTGAGGCGGCATTCTTTAAGTCCGCAGAGGCGCGGAGGGAGGCTTTCTGGCGGCGAGGTGGACACTTTTACGGCGGAAAATGACGAATTTCGCGGCGCAACCAGCATTGCATGACGGGCGTTTCCGTCAAGACAAACGGGCAAAGCGGTACTCGCCCGCCCTTTGCCGCGGCGGGAAACGCGCTTTTCACCGGGAAAAAAACGAGGAGGAAACCATGTCCGACGGGAACTACAACCGCAACCTACTGCCCTACCGCCAATATGAGAGCGGACTGCGTGCCGGCCGCGCGCAGGGGCGCACCCTCGCCCTGCGTGCCTTTGCGCAGTGGCTTGAAGAACAGGGCTACGACACCGACAGCCGTGCCACACACACGCTGCGCTTCCGCGAGCTGCTGGGCTGACCCGTGCCCGAGACCCGCCGCAAGGAAAGCACACCGCAGCTGGGTAGCGGCAAAAAAACCGGAGTGTAAGCAAAACGCCCGAAAAACTGACAAAACGGCAAAACGCGCCGCCGCGAAAAAAGCGAAACTTTTAGGAAAGTTTAACGGCGCCGGCGGCCTGTGGCGGTCCGGTGTACCCTTTTTTAAGCCGAGCCTGCACTTCGGTGACAAGATACCGCGGTACTTTGAAGGCCAAGCCG